>JAIOQA010000102.1 GCA_021413675.1 Deltaproteobacteria bacterium
CGCGGGGCCGTCGCGGCGCGCGGGGCCGGGGCGGTCGCGGTGCGCGGCCGCGGCGGTGGCGCGGTCGACGTGCGCGCTCGCGCCGGGACCGCGGCGGTGCCGATCGCCGTGCCGATCGCGGTGACGCCGACGGCGGTGCCGAGCGCCGCGCTGGTGCCGGTCGCGACCACGGTGCCGATCGTCTTGCCGGTCTCGTCGCCGACGCTCGCGCTCGCGGCGTGCGGGAAGCGCGGCGCGAGCCAGGCCGCGAGCTCGCGCGGCGTGGCCAGCTCCGGCGACGCCTTGATGAAGCCCTCGAGCGCGGCGCCGAGCTCGGCCGCGGTCGCGCGCTGCCCGGGCTCCCTCTGCAGCGCCCAGCCGATCGCCTCCGCCAGCGGCATCGGGATGCCGGGCGCGGCCTGGGCGAGCGAGGGCACGCGGCCGTCGCGGATGAGCCGCATCACCGCCGCGGGATCGCCGCGCTCGAACGCGTGCCGCCCGGCGCACAGCTCCCACAGCACCAGCCCGAGCGAGAAGACATCGGAGGCGCCACCGACGGTGCGCCCGACCGCCTGCTCCGGGGACATGTATGCGTACTTGCCCTTCACCACCCCGGGCCGGGTCTCGTCGCCGCCGAGCGCCTTGGCGATGCCGAAGTCGACCAGCTTGACCGCGCCGCCCCACGACACCATCAGGTTGTGCGGCGAGACGTCGCGGTGCACGACCGGCTGCGGCCGGCCGCGCTCGTCCTTGTGATCGTGGGCGTAGGCCAGCGCGGCGGCGGCGTCGGCGCCGATGCGCGCGATCAGCGTGGGCGGCAGCCGATCGCGGTGGAGCACGAGCTGGCCGGCGTGGATGCCGTCGACGAACTCCATCGCGATGTAGTAGTCGTCGCCGACCTTGCCGACGTCGTAGATGTGCACGATGTTCGAGTGCGAGAGCGTCGCCGCGACCCGGGCCTCGTCGACGAACATGCGGATGAGCGCGGGCGCGTCGGCGAGGTGCGGCAGGATCCGCTTGATCGCGACCTGGCGGCCCCAGCCATCGAGCGCCTTCTGCCGCGCGAGGAACACCTCGGCCATGCCGCCGCGCGCCAGTCGCCGGACCAGCGCGTAGTCACCGAACGGCACGCCGCGGTCGGTGCTCACCGGTCGGACTCGGGCATCTCGCCCACGTTACAGCGCCCGACGCGGCGGCGCATCGCCTGGCACGTGCGTCCACCGATCCGCGCCCGGAGCTGGTAAGACCGACGGGTATGGATGACGCCGGGCTCGAGCTGGTCGTGGCGACGCCGTCGGGGGCGGTGGCCGCCCGGGCGACGCTCGTCAAGCGCATCACGACCGTGGGCTCGGCGCCCGACGCCGACCTCGTGGTCGCCGGCGTGCCGCCCCACTGGCTGTCGGTGCACCGCGATGGCGACACCGCGACCGTCCGCGTGCTCGGCGGCGGCGCGCGCCACGCGCTCGCGCTCGGCGCGCCGGTCGCGATCGACGGCCTCGAGATCTCGCTCGGCGCGACCCGCGGGCTCGAGCTCGAGGCGGTCGCGGCGCGCCTCGCCGCCGCCGACACCCCGGCCGAGGCGCTGCGCGTGATCCTCGATGCCGCGCTCGGCGCCTCGGGCGCCGACGTCGGCGCGATCCTGCTCGCCTCGGGCGCCACAGCGAGCGCCACGCAGGCCTGGTCCGTCGCGCTCGCGATCGGCGCCGATGGCGCGCCGCTCGACGACGCCGCGACGCTCCTGTCCGACACCATCGTGCGCGAGGTCCTCGCCGGCGGCGCGCGGGTCGTCGCCAACGACGTCGCCGCGAGCCCGTATCACGGCGTCGCCTCGGTGGTCGCGCTGGGGTTGGCGGCGGCCGCGTGCCTGCCGCTGCGCCTCGACGGCCGCACGCTCGGCGCGCTCTACGTCGGCGCGCGCGGCCGGTCCGCGAAGTTCGGCGCCCGCGCTCACGCCGATCTCCAGGTCCTCGCCGCGTTCACGCTGCCGTTCCTCGCCCAGCTGCGCAAGCGCGCGCCCGTCGCCTCGCCCGACTCGGTGCTCGGCGACTCCCCGGCGATCGAGGCCGTGCGCCGGCTCATCGGCCGCGTCGGCCCCGCCGATCTCTCCGTGCTCGTGTCCGGCCCGTCGGGCGCCGGCAAGGAGGTCGTCGCGCGCGCGCTCCACGCCGCCAGCCCGCGCGCCGCGCGGCCGATGGTCGCGATCAACTGCGCCGCCGTCGCGCCCGGGTTGCTCGATGCCGAGCTCTTCGGCTACCGCAAGGGCGCGTTCACCGGCGCCGCCGCCGATCGCGCCGGCCTCGTCGAGGCCGCCCACGGCGGCACGCTGTTCCTCGACGAGATCGGCGACATGCCGCTCGCCATGCAGGCCGCGCTCCTGCGCGTCCTCGAGCAGCGCGAGGTCCGCCGCCTCGGCGACACCGAGGCCCGCGCCGTCGACTTCCGCCTGATCGCCGCGACCCACCGCGACCTCAACGCCGAGGTCGCCGCCGGCCGGTTCCGCGAGGACCTCCTGTTCCGCATCCAGGAGGTCCGCATCGACGTCCCCGGCCTCGCCGCGCGCGGCGCCGACATCGCGCTCCTGGCGCTCGCGTTCCTGCGCCAGGCCGAGGCCCAGCTCGGCCTCGCGCCCCACGAGCTCGCCCCCGACGCGCGCGCCGCCCTCGTCGCGCACCCCTGGCCCGGCAACGTGCGCGAGCTCAAGGGCGCCATGCGCCGCGCCGCCATCCTCGCCGACGGCCCCGTCGTCCGCGTCGCCGATCTCCAGCTCACGCCATCGACCGCGCCCGCCAAGGTCGCCAGCGATGTGGGCGCCCTCGGCGACACCACGCGGCCGCTCGCGGAGGCCCGCGACGCCTTCATCGCGCGCTACGTCGCCGCCGTGCTCGCCCGCGTCGACGGCAACCGCGAGGCCGCGGCCAGAGAGCTCGGCATCGGCGTGCGCACGCTGTATCGGTATATCGAGCCGTAGGCGCGGCGACGGCGCCGCGAGGCGCGGCGTGAGATTCGCGCCGCGGCAGCGTGAGCCAGTTCGCGAGCCAGTGGTGCCGCGGGCAGGGTGACGGCTCGCCGATGCAGACCGCCTCGGTCGCGCCGCCGTCGCGGCTGTACCAGGTCGACCAGCGCGGCGGCTCGGAGGCGGCGGTCCACCGGTACGTCACCGCGCACGTCACGCCCTGGTTCAACGTGCCGCGGACCGATCTGTTCCGCGACGCGTACGCCGAGGGTGCGTCGCAGGAGCTGGCCGGTCGCGGTCTGTACGGTGACTACGTGCTGCTGTTCCCGGCGAGCGGGCTGCTGCGCAACGGGTTCCCGCTGAGCAAGGTCGAGGACGTGCTGCTGCGCTTCGACTACCTCGCAGTGGACAACCTCAACACCGGGCTCCGCGCGGCGGACTCCGAGGCCGCGCAGTGATGCGCCGGGCCCTTCTGGCGGCGGTCCTCGCGGTCACCGCGACGACCGGTGGAGTTGCGCTCGCGCAGGTCGCACCGACGGGCGCCGTGGGCGCCTCGACGGTAAAGCTGCCGGACGGGCCCGGCTCGGTGGCGGGGCTGGCGAAGCCGGCGGAGCTGGATCTGTTCTCGGCGCAGGTCGGCTACAGCTTGCCCATCAAGGTGCCCTCGGGCGGCGGCGTGTCGCCGTCGGTGGCGGTGAGTTACTCGGGCGCGCTGGGCAACGGGCCGCTGGGCGTGGGCTGGCAGCTCGCGGCGCCGGCGATCCGGCGCTCGCTCGCGCACGGCGTGCCGCACTACGACGACACCGACGAGCTCACGATCGAGGGCGTCGGCAGTGGGCGGCTGGTGCCGATCGGCGGCGATGCGTATGTCGTCGAGGGCGCGGGCCCGACGATTCGCGTGCGGCGATACGGCAGCTACTTCGAGGTCACCGATGGCGATGGCACGCGCTATCGCTTCGGCCACACCGGGCTCGCGCGCCAGGCCGACGGCACGCGGGTGGCGGCGTGGTTCCTCGAGGAGGTCGTCAACCTCGCCGGCGAGGCGATGCGCTTCGAGTACGCGACGGATCGCGGGCAGGTCTACCTGCAGCGCGTGGTGTGGGGGCCGGGCGATCGCTACCGGCTCGAGCTGTTCCTCGACGGTCGGCCCGATGTCGTCGCGAGCTTCGCGACGGGGTTCGAGGTCACGACCGCGCGGCGCTACCGCGAGGCGCGCACGACGGTGAAGCTGCCGAGCGCGAATCCGGTGGAGCTGGCTCGGTACGCGTTCGCGTACGCGGATCAGGATGCGGATACAGACAACGATGGTCCGGTCTCGCAGCTGACGCGGGTCACGATGACCGGGCGGCGCGCGGCGGATGGCACGCTGACCGCGGGCGCGACGATGCCGCCGGTGTCGTTCCGGTACGCCGTGCCGGACGCGGCGCGCAGCTGGGTGCTCGACGGCGGCGGCTGGGTGCTCGATCAGCGCGGCGTGGCGCTGGTGGATGTCGATGGCGATGGCGCCGACGATCTCTTGCGGCTCGAGCCGGGCGCGACCGCGTGGCGCAAGAACCTCGGCGGCTGGTTCAGCGCGCCGCGGGCGTTCGCGGCGGGCGGCGTGGAGCTCGGGCAGGTCCGCTTTCTCGATACCGATGGCGACGCGCGGCCCGAGCTGGTGCGCGTCATCAATGACGAGTGGCGTGCGTATCCGATCAGCCCGGATGGGCTCGGCGCGCCGCGTACGCTTGCGGGAACCGCGGGCGTGCCGCTCGGTGGCGAGGCGATGGCGCTCGCGGATATCGACGGCGATGGGCGCGTCGATGTCCTCGAGTCGGTGACCGGTGGATTGCGGTTGCGCCGCGGCGTGCCTGCGGGGCTGGGGCCGGCAGCGTATCTGCCGCCGCCGACTGCTGCAGACCCGAACGTCGGTCCCGGGCTCACCGGCGTGCGCGTGATGGACGCGAACGGCGATGGCCTCGCGGATCTGGTGTGGCTCACCGACGCCTGGATGAAGGTGTATCTGGGCAAAGGCGACGGCACGTTCCTGCCGTTCGCCAAGGTGCTCTATCCGTGGGGCACGAGCGCGATCCCGCTCGATCACATCCACCTGGTCGATCTGGATCGCGATGGCGTGCTCGATCTGGTGCGCGTCGATGCGGGCAAGGTGCGCTGGTTCGGCGGGCGCGCGGGCTTCCAGTTCGAGGCGTTCCCGCGGCAGCTCGATCGGCCGACCGCGACCGAGGCCGATGTCCGCGTCACGTTCGCGGACGTCGACGGCAACGGCAGTGAAGAGGTCGTCTGGTCGAACCTGAGCGCGATGTGGGCGCTGGATCTGGCGGGCGGCACGACGCGGTCGATGGTCGCGTCGATCGACGACGGCATGGGCGAGGTCACGACGATCACGTACGGCACGTCGACGCAGCTGTCGCTCGCAGCCGAGGCGGAAGGCATGCCGTGGGCGAAGCTGTTGCCGCGGGCGATGGCGATCCCGGTGCGGCAAGAGACGGTGTACGCGGATGGCACGCCGTCGCGGACCGTGATGCTGACGGTGCGCGATGGCTTCTGGGATGGCGTCGAGCGGCGGTTTGGCGGATTCCTCATCGGGCGCACGGTTCTGCCGGGCGACACGGTCGCGCAGGTCCGCATCGATCAGACGACCTTTCATGCGGGCCTCGGGAGCGAGCGCGTGCTGCGCGGCAAGCCGCTCGAGGCGCGCACCGAGGATGGCGCGGGGCAGGTCTATAGCGTCGCAAACTCGACCTGGGCGGCGGTGCGGCCGCAGAGCCTCGCGGGCGCGGTGAATGCGAGCAATCCGCTGCTATCGCGCGCGATCGTGCTGGCGCAGGAGACGCGCAGCTACGAGGGCGTCGCGACGCCGATCGTGACGCGCACCGAGCACGTCTACGACGCCGAGGCTCGGCCGATCCAGGTGCGCGAGCTCGGGCGGCTCGACTTGACGGGCGACGAGCGCACCACGGTCACGCAGTACGCCAGCGACGACGTGACCTGGGTGCGGGATCGGGTCATCGAGGAGGCGCTCTACAGCGGCACGGTCGTGACGCCGACGGCACTGGTGTCGCGCACGCGGCACCTGTTCGGTAACCACGTCGGCAATCCGCTGGCGTGGGGCCAGATCGGCTATGGCTGGCCGCGCGCTTCGCAGGGGCTCCTGTGGAAGGGCACCGCGGCGCCGCGCTGGGTCGTCACCTCGTGGGTGACGTATGACGCGCATGGCAATCCGATCACGACGACGGATGGCGCGATCGGCGTCGGCGTCACGCACAGCGTGACGTACGACGCGGCCGGGCTGTTCCCGGTGACCGAGACGCTGGTGCCGGTCACGGGCCGCACGCTCACCTGGAGCGCGACCTGGGACCAGGTGCTGGGCGCGGTCTCGGATGTCACCGATCCGATCGGCGCGGTCTCGCACGTCACGTATGACGGGCTCGGCCGCGTCACCGCGATGGCGCAGAACGCGCAGCCGCCGCACCAGCGCTACGTCTATGACTGGACCGCGCCGCGGCCGCGGACGTTCAGCTACGTCTTCGACGGCGAGGCCAGCGAGCTCGCGGCGAAGAAGGATCAGTGGCAGCAGGCCGACACGTATGTCGGCTGGCGCCACAGCGTCACCGTCGCGGACTCGACCGGGGAGGCGCTGTACAGCGCCGCGCAGCTGGACGCGAACCAGTGGCTGGTCAGCGGCTGGAAGCGCAAGGACGCACGCGGGCGTGTGACCGAGATCCTCGATGGCTTCACGTCGACCGGGTTGCCGGTCGCGCCGCCGACGGGCTTGCGGCGCCAGCAGGTGCACTACGACGCGCTCGATCGGCCGATCGAGCAGATCTTGCCGGGCGGCGCCCGCACGCTCACGACGCACCGCGCGTTCGAGCAGACGGTGCAGGCGGATGGCCTCGGGCCGGTCACGTCGAGGGTCGATGGCCTCGGGCGCGTCACGCATACGGAGCGCGCGCTGGAAGATCGTGTGGAGAGCGTCGATGCGACGTACGACGCCGCGGGCCGCATCCTGGCGATGGAGCTGCAGCGTCCCGCGGGCGTGACGATCGCGCCGTGCACGACTGACCCGACGCACGTGCGGGTCGTGCACTGCTTCACGTACGACAGCTTCGGGAGGCTGGTCGAGGCGGATGACCCGGATATCGGGTTGCGGCAGCTGAGCTATGACGACGGCGGACGCTTGATTCGCCATGTGAATGGTGCGGGACAGGGCATCACGCTCTCGTATGACCGCGGCGGGCGGTTGATCAAGCGCCTCGCCGACGACGGCACGCAGTACGAGTATGGCTATGACGTGGGCGCGGCTGGCGAGAACGTCGCCGGGCGGCTCGCGTGGGTGAAGGAGCCGACCGGGCGCGTCGACCTCGGGTATGACGCCCTCGGGCGCAACACGTCGGCGAGCCGCAACTACGGGACGCTCACGATCACGCATAGCCAGGTGCTCGCGGCCTCGGGTGCGGTTGTCGGGGATCGGTACGTGAACGACTGGATGGTGCGCACCACGTTCGACATGGCCGGGCGGGTGATCAAGCTCAGTGGCGACGATGGCTCGACGCGCTCGACGTTGTGGGAGGCGATGGCGTTCGACAACGCGGGGCGCGTAGCGGGCGAGCGCTTCGGGAATGGCGTGGTGGCGGCGTACGGCTATGACACGAATGGGCTCACGTCGTCGGTCGGCATTCGCCGGAGCGCGGGTGGCGCGTCGCTGTACGATATCGCGCTCGGGCGAAACGCGTTCGGTGCGGTCACGTCGGCGGTGGATAGCGATGGCGTTGGCCTCGATCACTCGGCGACGTTCACGTACGACCTCGCGGGGCGGCTGACCGGCGCGACGCTGGGGAAGGCGCCGACGGCGGGCCAGCCCGACAAGCGCTTCGGGTTCGCGTACGCGTACGACGGCTTCCAGAACATGGTCTCTCGCCAGATGACGATGGGCCCGCGGACGCTCGGGCAGTACCTCGGTACGCAGTGCTACGGGCAGAACGGGGCCGGGCCGCGGCAGCTCACCAGCGTGGTGGTCGAGGGCGGGCCGGTCATGTTCAGTGGGACGATTGGCGGTGGCGATCCGGGCGGCGGCACGGTCGATCCGTGCTCGTCACCGACCTCCGCCGTCATCACGGCTCTGACGTACGACGACGCGGGCCGCCAGATCACCGATGGCGGCACGCACATGACGTACGACGGGCTCGACCAGCTCGTTGGCGTCGATCTGCCCGGTGGTGGCCACATCGCGTACGCGTATGGCTACGACGGTCAGCGCATCCAGAGCAGCGACACGATGGGCGGCCCGGTGGAGCACTGGATGGGTGAGGGCCTCCGCGAGGTCGGCGGCAACTACGAGCAGTACATCAGCATGGGCGGGCGGATCGTCGCCAAGGTCACGCTGCGATATGCGCAGTCGGCCGGGGCGGGTGTTGCGACGTCGTCGCTGATGGTGGGCCGCGGGATTGGTGTGGTGGTGGGGCTGGTGTTGCTGATGGTCATGATGTTCGCGGGCGGGCGCTGGCGCCGGTCGTGGCGTCAGGGCGTGGTCGGTCGCGGGCTCGTGAGCCTGCTCGTGTGGATGATGGTCGTGCCCGCGTGCGGGCCGACGCTCGGTAGCGGGCAGGCGGATCTGTGGAGGCCGCAGCAGACCACGTACTTCCACACCGGCTTCGGCCCGGGGCCGGTGCTCTTGACGAGCGAGGCAGCGGCGGTCGTCGATGAGCGGCGGGCGGAGCCGTTTGGGCAGGCCATCGACTCGTATCAGGAGGGCGTCGGCGTCCAGGACGCGATCGACTACACGCGTGAGCCGATCAATAGCCTCAACAAGCCGACGGATGCGCGGACGCAGTGGTCGTATCACGGCGCGCGCTGGATGGCGCCGCAGACGGCGCGATGGTTGACGCCGGATCCGCCGGTGAAGGCGCCGGATGCGAAGTTCATGGCCGCGCCATGGAAGCTGCATCCGTATCAGTACGTGGATCAGAACCCGGTGATGTTCTGGGACCCGGGTGGGTTATGGCCATCAATTGGCTTGCCTGACCCGAAGGTGTTCGATCCTGGGAAGGAACCTGTTGGTCGTTATTTGGGTAACGATGCTCACGATGAAATTGCAGCAGCATATCGGATCTTTCATGCTCTCGATTTGGTGTTTACGAATTCTACATCAGTGGCGACCATTCTCGGGGACACCGGATTCGGAAAGGGTGACTGGAATGATGCGCGGATGCGGGTTAGGCCGGATATCTACAACTCCAAGGCTCATGTCACTTCCAGTGCTGCGGATGGTGATGTTTGGGAGATTAAGTCAGACACGGATGCCCTCGGAGCGCTTTCTCAGGCGTTGAAGTCAGTTGAGGCTCTGCGCGCTGGCGGGGACGCGCGCGCCCACTTGGGTACGGAGAGATTTCATGGTTGGTTGCCGGCGCCGGGCGGGGTGATCTACTATTGGACGTCAATGCCAGGTGTGATTCTCTATCATCGGTACGTGGTGCCTCCGGCGATGGAGAAGGTATTCGAGAAGCAGCCCTCGTTCGTGGCGGACCCTGCGGTAGAGCCGGCTTTCGACTACAATGCGCAGTTTGAACCCGAGCCTGCCCCGAGCGGCGGGTGGGGCTACGATCCCGCACCGGGGCGTCGGTCGCGAGAATCCGCGGGCCAGGCGGGGGCGCTGGGGGCGCTAGGCACGCTAGCTCTTCTGTTGTGCTTGTAGTTGTGAAATGAGGTTTGTATGGAGATCCCAGCATTCGCCTACGGAACCTGTCGTGACGTCTCGGCCTTCTCTAAGAAGAGGGCCCGTGATGTCTTGGCGGGGGCATCGGTGTTGTCGCGCGATGAGCCAACTATCGACACCGGCGACGCTTCTGGGTTGATCGTTCTTCAGAGGCCGTCTGGTTTGCTTGCTGGGGAGCGGCACTTTCATGTGTTTTCTGTCAGTCGGGAACTTGTGAAGCTGATGCTTGCGAAGGGCATGGGAGAGGCTGCTGCCGAGGAAGTCAGGTCCCGCGTGTTTGAGGAGTCAGTCGCGACACCAGCGGGCGTGCTAATGCTCATGGGGCAGGACTCATATGGGTACTTCCGAACAAGCGGAGAACGACAGAAGCATTACATCCGCGCTTGTGCTCGCTTCTGGAAAGACATGACAGGACTCGGCGATCGCTTCACGATGGGGGTGTCTCGAGGCGGCTCTCTGTGGAGCGCTGCGGTGACGCTTTGGTTCTGCCTTGGTCTGGTCGGGTTTCCGGATGGGAGCGTTGCCGCCAGTAGTTCGGTCCAGGTGCTAGAGCGGCAATGGAGCCGCTGTCTGGGGGGGGAGGTAAGTCCGGACCCGTAGGTCCGGACCGGGGTTGGTTTCCGGGACAGATCCGGGTAGGTCCGGACCGGGGTTGGTTTCCGGAGCGGGCGCCGGGTTGTCGTCCCGGCGCCGCGTTTGCGCCTTGCCGCCTCGTGATTGCGCCGACGCTGGACGTGGTCGGCGGCGCGATTTCGCCACGCCGCGACGGCGCAAGCCGACGGCTCGCGCCAAGCGCGGTGCATGTTGGCGTCAGTTCGCGACGGGTTCAGTGATGGGCACGTTCGCGAAACGGCGCAGCCAGTAGGTGCCGATCGGGAACACGGCAGCGAGGCCGGCGAGCCAGCGCGCGCGGGCCTCGCGATAGCTCGATACGAAGTCGCGGTTGCGCAGCAGCGCCTCGAGGCGGGGCCAGAAGCTGCGCGCGGCGACGCGCGGGCGGAGGCCGCGACGGGGTTCGTGACTCGATGGCTGCCCCCACCAGGGCTGGCGCAAGATCGCCCGGCGCCCGAGGATCGGGACGCCGGTGCGCGCTCGCGTGGCGGCGAGGTCGTCCTCGACGAAGGCGACGCGTTCGCGCACGATCCGGCGGACCTCGTCGGGGTCGCCCAGCTCGGGCGGGATCACGAGCTCGAGGGTGACCTCGGGCGGCATCGGGCCCGCGTCGCGGAAGAAGTGGCGCGGTCGCTGGACGGTCAGCTTCCGGCGATTCAGGAGCGCGGACAGCCCGTTCACGCCGGGCCAGTGATGGACCCTCTCGACGAGGCGGTCCTTCACCGGGTTGGTCGCGGCATACACGAGCTTGTCGAGCACGTCGCTTCGCTCGACGAGACGGACGAGGCACGGAGGTTCGCTGGACCAGAAGTTCTCCCATCGACCGCGGAGCGCGTTCATCGCCTTGGCGACGAACTTGTGGAGGTGCTCGGTGAACTCGACGATGCGACCCGCTCGATCGAATACGAGGATGTGCACGTGGTTCGACAAGGCCGACGGCAAGATCACCTCGATGCCGAACCGCTGCGCGGCCTCCGCCAGACAGTAGAGGAAGGTCTCGTTGGTCGCGCGATCAGGCCGCAGGAGGAACTGACGCTGCGTGCACCGCCGCGTGAGCATGTAGAACGTCCCGGGCAGCACCTGACGAGGGACCGACATCTCGCCGCGTCTCTGCAACGCCGCGGCCAATCGGCAACCCCGCGACGCGCTTGCATGCTGGCGCGATTGCGTCCGGGTGCGGGACGATCTGTCCGGGGACCGGCCGCGCGGCGGACAATCCCGGACGCTTGCGCCCCTCACTCCAGCGGCGACGCGCGCACGTCGAGCGACGTCGGCTCTGTCGCGCCATCGCGCTGCCACGGATGGCATGTCCGTGCCGCCCGTGGCAGGTCGCGCAGTCCGCGACGCCGTGCGCGCCGCGCAAGTCATCGCGATCGCAACAACCCGATCGCCTGCGCGCTCTGGCACGCGCCGCGCAATAGCCGAGGTCATCGAACCGGCGACGCGCTCGCGATGTCCGCGGCGCCGTCCGGTCTCTCCGAGGAACGCACCATGACCCGTCTCGTCGCCATCGCCCTGTCCATCGCCGCGCTCGTCACCGTCCCCGCCTGCGGCAAGAGCGGCGGCTCGTGCGCCGACCTCGTTGAACACATCGAATCGATCTCCGGCTTCAAGATCCCCGACGAGGCCAAGCCGGCCGCGCTCGAGAAGTGCGAGAAGATGACCGCCGAGCAGCGCGCGTGCGCGGCGAAGGCGAGTGACCTCGCGGCGCTGCAGGCCTGCCGCTGACGCACGATGGTGCTGCACTCCGCGGTTGCATCCCGACCGCGCGGTCGCGCACCATACATTCGTGAACCTCGGGCCTCGCGCGCGCGTCCTGCCGCTGCTGCTGATCGCGGCGTGCGCCGGCGGTCGCTCGGGCCCAGACGCGAGCGATCGCGTCGACGTGCGACCGACCGCGCGCGCGCTCGGCGGGCTGGTCGGCAAGCAGCCGGTCACGACCCTCGGCGACGCGCGCGCCGCTGGCATCCTGCCGGCCCGCCGCATCGCGCGCACCGGCCGCAAGGTGTCGAGCGGCGCGCCGCGCACCGTCTACTTCAGCCCGCCCACCTCGATCCGCGTGTGGCGCCGCGCGCTCGATGGCTCGACGGCGTCGTGCAGCGGCCGCGTCGATGTCATCCCGTTCGAGGACTACGTGAAGGGCGTGCTGCCCCACGAGTGGATCCCGTCGTGGCAGGAGGCGTCGCTCCAGGCCGGCGCGATCGCGATCCGCAGCTACGCGGCGTCGTGGGTCGCCGCCGGCGGCAAGTACACCTGCGCGGATCTCGACGACACCACCGCGTCGCAGGTCTACAAGGACGATCGCAACGCGCGCGCGTCCGCCGCGGTCGACGCGACGAGCGGCGTCTATGTCGTGCGCGCCGGCGAGCTGGTGGTCGCCGAGTACAGCGCCGAGAACGGCAACCCGACCGCCGATGGCGTCGACGAGCCGCTGTGCGATGGCCAGACCGTCAACGGCCACGGCCGCGGCACCTGTCAGTGGGGCACGCAGCGCTGGGCCCAGGCCGGCAAGACCGCCGACTGGATCGTCCTGCACTACTACCCGGGCGCCGAGCTCGTCGGCCAGGTGCCGCCGCTCGCGGCGTCGCTCACCGCCGACGTGCACGAGGCGACGATGGTCAGCGGCGACACGATGGCGGTGTCGTTGACGTATCGCAACGACGGCACGCTCGCCTGGCAGCCGGGCGAGGTGTCGATCGGCACGACCGATCCGCGCGATCGCGACAGCGCCTTCGCGAGCCCGGACTGGGCGAGCGGCTCGCGCCCGGCGACGGTCGCGGCTGCGGTCGATCCCGCGACGACCGGCACGTTCGCGTGGACCATGACCGCGCCCGAGGTGACGAGCGCCACGGTCTTCACCGAGCGGTTCGCGCTGGTCGCCGCCGACGGCACGTGGTTCGGTCCGGCGGACGACGCGGTCACGTGGACGATCACGGTGACGCCGCGTCCGGGCGGCCCGGCGGCCGGCGGCTGCGATGGCTGCGGCGCTGGCGGCGATGGCGCGGGCGCGATCGCCTGTGCCATTCTCGGCGCCAGTGCCCTCCGTCGTCGCCGTCGCTCGCGCCGCCGCGCGGCTCGCTGATCGGCGGGCGGGGCGCGCGATCGCGGCGTGCGCGCTCGCGCTGGGCGCCTGCGATGGCGCGATCACGCTGACCGTCGGCGGCGACCTGCCGGTGCCGAGCGGCGTCGACGCGATCTGCGTGGCGGTCGCGGATCGCGATCCGGGCGGCGGGCAGTTCGGGCAGGTCTATCCGTTGGCGCCGCCGCTCGACATGCTGCCGCAGACCCTCGCGATCGCGCCGGGTACCGCGTCCGCCGCCGAGGCCTGGGTGCGGGGCTACCGCGCCGGGTTCGAGGTCGCGCGCGATCGCACGCTGGTCGCGTTCGACGGCAACGTCGGGCTGCGCCTCGATCGCTGCCGTCGCGGGCGCGCGGGCGCGTTCGCGATCGCCGGCGTCTCGGGCGGCGCCGCGACCCGGGTGCTGGGCTCGATCGGTCGCGGCGGCACGATCGCGATCGCGCTCGGTGGGGGCGGCGCGCGGGTCGTGGATGTCGACGGTGGCGCGTTGACCGATCGCGGCGCGATCCCGACCGACGCGATCGACGCGATCGACGCGGTCGCCGCCGACCTCGACGGCGACTGCGACGACGATCTGGTCCTGCTGGGCGCCAGCGCCCCGGCGATGTGGCTGCGCGGGGGATTCGACTTCACCGACGGCGGCGCGATCGGCGCGGCGCCCGCGACCGCCGTGGTCGCGACCGATGCCGATCGCGACGGCGATCTCGATCTCGTCTTCGCGCGCGGCGGCGGCCTCGAGCTCGATCGCAACGATGGCGCGGGTCGCTTCACGGTCGACGCCGCGGCGTTCGCGGGCGTCACCGTCGGCGCGGTCACCGCGCTCGCCGCCGGCGATCTCGACGGCGACGGCGTGGCCGATCTGATCGTGGGGCAGGGCGGCGCGCCGCTCGTCGCGCTATATGGCACCGGGGCGGGCTACGCGGTCGCCGCGGGTGCGCTGCCAGCAGTCGCGCTCGACGTGCGGCGGCTCGCGCTGACCGACGTCGAGGGCGACGGCGATCTCGATCTCGCGGTCGCGCTCGCCGCCGGCTCGCCGCGGCTGTACGTGAATCGCGGCGGCCGGCTCGAGGACCAGAGCTTCGTGCGCCTGCCGCAGCCCGCGGTGACCGCGCGCGGGCTCGCGATCGCGCGCCTCGATGACGACTGCGCGCCGGATCTGGCGCTCGTCGACGACACCGGCCTGGCGATCGCGCGCGGTACCGACGGCGGCGCGTTCGCCGACGCGAGCGAGCTGGCGATCGTCGGCGCGGCCGACGTCACGGCCATCGATCTGGACGACGACGGCGTGCCCGAGCTCGTGGTCGCGGGCGCCGACGGGGTCACGCGGGTGGCGCCATGAGCAGGCGCGCGGCGATCCTGGTGCTCGCCGGGCTGGTCGCGATCGCGGCCGCACCCGCGCGCGCCGACGAGCGCGCGCCGGCAGCGGTCAAGGCCCGGCTCGCCGATGGCCAGCGCGCCTACGACGATCAGGACTACGCCGCCGCGATCCGCGCGCTCACGCCGATCACCCGCGATCCGACCGCGACCCGCGCCCAGCGGCTGCGCGCGCTCGAGCTGATCGCGCTCAGCCAGTTCATCCGCCGCGATCTGGCCGATGCGCGGGACACCTTCGAGCGCATCCTCGACATCGATCCCGGCTTCGAGCTGACCGATCGCTCGGGGTCGCCCCGGCTGCGCACCTTCTTCGAGGACCTCAAGCGCGAGCTGGTCCCGGGCTACGGCGGCGCGGCCGAGCTCGAGCACGCCGCGCCCGACTCCGCGACCGCCGGGCGCGCGATCGAGCTGGAGGTCCGAGCGGTTCGCGGCGCGGGCTCCGTGGCGAACGTGGTCGTCCACGTGCGCCGGCGCGGCGAGCTGACGTTCCGCGACGTCGACGCGGCGCCGCACGGCCCGGCGACCTGGCACGCGCGCTGGACCCTGGAAGGGTCGGCGCGACCGTACGCCATCGACTACTACATAGAGGGTCGCGATCGCGCGGGCACGGTCAGCGCGCGCATCGCGGCCCCCGACCAGCCGCTGACGATCCCGGTGGCGGCGGGCACCGCGCCCGCGCGTCGGCGCTGGTACACGCGCTGGTACGTCGTGGCCGGCGCCGCGGTCCTGGTCGGCGGCGCGACCTCGGCGGTGATCTTCGCGGGATCGCGCGATGCGGTTTCCGGCTCGTTACCGCCCGGCACGATCACCGTGACGCCGTGAACAACGCCGGTTGCGCGACCGCGATCCGCGGCCTTCGCGATCGCGCGTGTGGAGTGACGCACGCCCGAGAATGGCGATGCGAATTGGACCTCTCGCGCGGCTCAGGTCGTGTTAGTCCGGGGGTGATCAGCGTCATCGCGCGAACACTGCCAACCAGTGCCTGATGTTGACGTTCTCGCTTGACGATGTGGGTGCACGTCGTTAGGGTCGCGCACGATTTAGGACCCGGCGGAGGGGACTCATGGCCGCTGCGGTTCAACCAAACCTGTACGGAAGAGGAGCTCGAAATATGAAGAAGCTAGCCTTTGGGGCCCTGTTTATCGGGCTCCTCACCGCCGCCTGCGGCGGCGGTAGCAGCAGCAACGCGGACGCGAAGATCATCGTGACCGCCGACGCGGCGCAGCCTGACGGCTCGGTCGCCGCGTGCAACGTGACCGCGCAGACCGGCTGCGACCCGGGCGAGAAGTGCACGTGGATCCGCGTCGCCGCGTCGACCACCCAGCAGCTCGGCCAGCTCGGCTGCGTCCCCGACGGCACGGTCGCCCTCGACGGCGCCTGCATGTACGGCGCGGCGGGTACCGCGACGGGCTACGACAACTGCCAGAAGGGCCTCGTCTGCCTCGCGAACTCGACGGTCGACTCGGCCGCCGGTAGCTGCCGGACGATCTGTGACCTCGCCGCCGTGGCTCCGGCCGCCGGCGCGTGCCCGACCAACTACGGTTGCGGCGCGTACATCAACCTGTTCGCCAATGGCTCGGACACCGCCGTCGCCGGCGTGTGCGACCCGACCTGCGATCCGCTGACCCAGATCCGCGACACCGACCAGAAGGCGGCTTGCGGCTCGACCGACCCGGCGAACCCGAACCGCGGCTGCTACGGCTACCCGTCGAGCGACGCGACCCCGACCGAGTTCCGCTGCTCGGGCGCTGGCGACCTGACCTTCGGCGCTGGTCACCTCCTCCCGGTCGCTGACGCCTACCTGAACGCGTGCGCGCCGGGCTTCATCCCGCTGTTCTACGCGTCGACCACCGACCACAACAACGTCGTCTGCACCGGCTTCTGCGCCCCGGGCGACACCAACTCGACTGCCAAGGCGAACGCTGGCGGTAAGGTCGGCAGCGGTCACACCTGCCAGGACGGCGGCGCGGACGCCGCGGTCGAGTGCCGGTACCTCTGGGCCTACGAGGACGCGACCACCCCGCTGACCAAGTACAGCCACGGCGTCGGCGTGTGCTTCGACTACTCGAAGTTCACCTACGACGACGACCAGAACGCCGCGACCCCGAACGTCCCGAACCCGAGCTGCACCGAGCTCGCCACGGGCGCCGACGCGATCAGCTGGGGCTGCGAGGACGTGCAGACCCGCCCCGCGTTCAAGAGCAAGGTCCCGTTCCGTTCGGCCCTGACCGCCGAGCAGGTCGAGACCCTCAAGGGCAGCTGGAACTGAGCTGACCGACAGACCTCACCGCTCTCCAGGGTGATGTGACGGAGCCCCGCCTCGGCGGGGCTTTCGTTTTTTCGGCGCGCGATCCGTGGAACGCGGCGGGCGAGATTCTCGACCGGGTTCACTCGCTGCGCTCGCGATCGTTCCAGGGCGATGCGCGCGCGTCCCGACACCTCGCCTTCCTCGGCCGCGCGCGCGGACCCAAACTCTCTCCTGGCGCCGCCGGCCGATGACTGGCGCGGCCCCGAGGTCCGCGCGCCGCCGCCGGGACCGCCGCAGCCCACCGAAAACGGCGATGGCCTCCACACGGAGGCCATCGTCGCCAGCATCTGCCGCGGCTTGTTCGCCGCGTCCGATCACTCCGCGATCGAGAACGTCAGCGGGTAGTCGATCTCCGACGGCGCATCGGCCTGCGGAAACGACCAGCGCTTGGCCTGCGCCTGCACGCACGCATCGATCGCCGCGGCGTTCTCGTCGCCGGCGACCGAGGCCGCGAGGACGTTGCCCTTCGGCGCGATCGTCAGGTGCAGGGTGAAGGCCTCGTTGCCTCGCGCCGCCTCCGGGATCTTCATGAAGCAGTACTCGAGGTCCGCCTGGCGCGCGGCGATCACGGTGCCGACCGCGGCCGGCGTCAGCGTGGCCGCCTCCATGTGCAGCTCGGCGTCGCCGCGCGGGGCGCTCGCGTCGCGACCCTTGCGCTTGAGGTCGAAGCGATCCGCCGCGTCTCGCGAGGCCGCGATCGTGTCGACCGACGGTGCCTTGCGCGCGATCGGCGCGGCGTCGCTCTTCTTCGCCAGCATCTGGTCGAGCCCGAGGTCGTCCAGCCCGCAGCGGGTGTCCGCGACCGGCGGCGTGACCGCGGCCGCCTTGCTCGCGCTCTTCATCCGGACCGAGGTGTGTCGCGGCCGCGCGCTCGCGAGCCCGGTCGCGCCCACCAGCACTGCCGCTCCCATCGCGATCGTCATCAGCTTCGAAGCACCGTTGGTCATATCGTTCCCTCCGCTGTGTCCCTAGAGCACCTGCCATGCCACCCGGGGCTACACCGCGCGCTGGTCTGGTTTCGCCGGGATGGCGATCCGCGCCGGCCGCGCTGGAGTCAGTCGTGCCCGGCTCGCGAAGCTCCGGCAGCCACCCGTCCTAGGGACGGTTGTCCCCGTCCGCCTCCTGCCGCCGATCGTCCAGGAGGCCCCACCGCGCGGCCTTCTCGGCGAACGTGGACTTGGGCATGCCGAGCACCTGGGCGGCGGCGCGGATCGAGCGGCAGCGCGCGAGCGCGTCGATCATCAGCTCGCGCATCGCCACCTCGTACGGCGCCAGCCGCACGCCGTCCCGCGCGCGGATCGCCTGTCCCACCACCGGGATGATCGGCGGCGCGGGCGTGCCCTGCGGACGGGAGATCATCCGGCGCACGGTCGGCCCCGGTTCGAGCACCGGCACCGAGCCCGGGAACAGGTCCGCGAGCTCGAGCTGGCGATCGCCGAGGGCGACCGCGCGGGTCAGCACCTGTCGCAGCTCGCGGACGTTGCCCGGCCAGTGATAGGCGCGGATCGCGTCCCACGCCGCGGGGCTGAGCGTGCGACGACCCTGCTGGGGCGCGAGGTCGTCGAGGATGTGCGCGACCAGGTCGTCGAGATCGTCGGGGCGTTCCCGCAGCGGCGGCATCGCGATCACCACGGTCGCGACCCGGTGGTACAGGTCGAGCCGGATGCGCGAGGCCGGCGTGCCCAGGCCGTCGAGGCGATTGGTGGCGGCGATGATTCGGACGTCGACGCTCTGCTCGACCGCGCTGCCGATCCGCCGGACGCGCCGGGTCTCGAGCACGCGCAGCAGGTGCGGCTGCTGCTCGAGCGGCAGCTCGCCGAGCTCGTCGAGGAAGAGCGTGCCGCCGTGCGCCATCGCGAAGAACCCGTCGCGCTCGCCCGACGCGCCGGTGAACGCCCCGCGTTCGTGGCCGAACAGCTCCGAGCCGATCAGCTCGCGCGGGATGCCGCCGCAGTTCACGGCGACGAACGGCCCGTGGGCGCGCGGCGAGGACTCGTGGACCGCGCGCGCCAGCAGGTCCTTGCCGGTGCCGGTCTCCCCGACGACCAGCACGCTGCAATCCGAGGCGGCGGCGCGCAGCGCGGTGTCCACCTGCGCGACGAAGCGCGCGTCGCGCCCGCGCAGCTGTTCGTGCGCCGAGACCTTTCCGCGCCCGCTCTCGGCGACGGCGATGAGCGTCGTGTGCCCGACGACGAGCACCGCGCCCGGCTTGAGCTCGGCGCCCTCGATGGACTGGCCGTTGAGCGAGGTCCCGTTCTTGGACCCGCGATCGCGGACGAACAGCGTGTCGCCGCGCCGCTCGATCACGCAGTGCAGGCCCGAGACGTACGGATCGCCGAGGGTGATGTCGCAACCGCCGCGTGACCCCAGCGAGATCCGCCGCGCGGTCGCGGGGATCGGGATCTCGGTGTCGCTGCCTTTCACCCGGAGGGCGACGACCGGTCCAAGAGATCGTGGGCGGACCGGGCTGGAGTTGGGCACCGAGGCGGTGCGGTGCGCATCGAAGGGGGCCGCCCCCTCGTTCTTGGTCTCGGACATCGGAACCTCCTGGGTCGCGTATCGGCGGTGCGCGGGTCGGGTTGCGTGTGCGGTCACCACGCCGCAACTTCACCGCGCGTGCCAGCGCAACTGCGCGACGCCACACGGCTCCTCGTCCGGGAGTGTCCAGCCCTCGTCCGCCGCCCGGACACTGTCCGGCGGGCGGCCGCCCGCCGCGCGCTACCCGCCGCGCGCTACCCGACCGCGTGCAGCTCGGCGACGACGCGGCCGAGCTCGTCGCCGACCGCGGTGCCGGCCAGCTCCGCGGCGAGCGCGCCGTAGTACCAGAGGCTGCCGTCGCGGCCGCCGGTGAACCGCTCCCAGGCCGGGCTGCCGGCGCGCAGGTCGGCGAGGATCGTGCGCGCGTTGTAGAGCTTGTCGCAGCTCGAGACCAGCCGGACGCTCGCCGAGGCGCTGACGAGGTGCGCCAGGTACTGCTCCTTGCGCTCGCGCCACGGTGGTTTCGGCTCTCCCATCGAGTCCGAGCAGCCGCGCACGATCTCCGCGACCCGCGCCCCGAAGGCCACCGCGATGCGAGCCAGCGTCGCCGCGCCGCCCTGATCCTCGACGGCGTCGTGGAGCAGCGCCGCGATCGCCTCGTCCTCGTCGCCGCCGTGCTCGAGCACCAGGCTCGACACGCCCAGCACGTGGGCCACGTACGGGACCCCCGACCCCTTGCGGGCCTGCGGCTGGTGGAGATCGAACGCGAGGGCGAGGGCGTCGCGGTAGCGCGCGGTCAGCATGCTCCCGTCATACCGCGGCGGCCGAACAGGTCGCGATCGGGGTTACTCCGATCACCGAGCATGTGAGCGGCGTGGTTTTTCATGCGGGGCGATGGCGGAAAGTTGCGCACATGTATCCGGCCGGCTTCCAATGGCGGAACCAACGGGAGGAATGGACGATGCTCAAGAAGACCCTGATCGCGTGTGCACTTGTGGCGATGATTCCGGCGGCGGCGATGGCGCAGCCCGAGGGCGAGGAGCCCGCGACGGACGGTACCGGCGGTGAGAGCGGCGGTGCCGCCACTGGCGAGGCCGGCGCGGCCGCGTCGGACGCGATGGCCCCCTCGGGCGGCGGACCGGAGATCTTCCAGAAGGGCGCGATGGGCATCTCGTTCGGCCTGCCGTCCGGCGGCTTCTCGCCCGCCGGGACGCTGAACCTGACCTATTTCGCGAACGAGAAGACCGCCTATGACCTGATCGCGGGTCTGTCGTTCTCGCACGGCGACGTGACCGATCCGGTGACGGGCATGACCAGCAGCCAGGACCTCCTGGGCCTGACGCTCGGCTTCGGCTACCGGATGTACAAGAAGCACTCGGGCAAGGTCGACACCTTCCTCGAGCCGCAGGTGCTCATCCGCGACACCGACATGACCAACGCCTTCGCCGACACGCTGTCGATCGGCGTCGGCGCCGGCCTGGGCGCCGAGGTGATGTTCACCGACTGGTTCTCGGTCAGCGGCCAGATCGGCGCGGGCCTGTCGTTCGAGGACAAGTTCAAGACGATCAACTTCACGACGCTGACGTCGGGCCTGGCCGCGACGATCTACTGGAAGTAAGCGCACCCAGCGCCCGAAACGCGCGAACCCGCGGTGCCCTCCGGCCCGCGGGTTCGTTCTGTCCGGAACCCGGACGCGCTTACTTCGCCGTCAGCTCGGCCGCGCGGTTGCGCAGCACGTACTGCAGGATGCCGCCGTGCACGAGGTACTCGACCTCCTGCGCGGTGTCGACGCGCGCCGTGACCGTGAAGGTCCGCGCGCCCGCTCGCACCGTCAGCTGCTTCTTGGGCGCGAGCCCGGCCGCGATGCCCTCGATCGCGAAGACCTCGTCGCCGGTGAGCCCGAGGGTCTGCGCGTCCTCGCCCTTGTGGAACTCCAGCGGGATGACGCCCATGCCGATCAGGTTCGAGCGGTGGATGCGCTCGAACGACTTCGCGATGACCGCGCGCACGCCGAGCAAGAGCGTGCCCTTCGCCGCCCAGTCGCGCGACGAGCCGGTGCCGTACTCCTCGCCAGCCAGCACGACCAGCGGCACGCCCTCGCCCTGGTACAGCTGTGCGGCGTCGTAGATCGACATCTGCGCCGCGGCGCCGCCGGCCTTCGGGAAGTGCTTGGTGAGCCCGCCCTCGACGCCGCCGAGCATCAGGTTCTTCAGCCGGATGTTCGCGAACGTGCCGCGGACCATGACCTCGTGGTTGCCGCGGCGCGCGCCGTACTGGTTGTAGTCGACCGGCTTGACCCCGTGATCGCCGAGGTACTTCGCCGCCGGGCCGCTCTTCGCGATGTTGCCGGCCGGCGAGATGTGGTCGGTCGTGACCGAGTCGCCGAGGATCGCGAGCACGCGCGCGCCCGCGACATCCGTGAGCGGCGCCGGGGTCGGGCCGAGGTTGTCGAAGAAGCTCGGCTTGCGGATGTACGTCGAGGCGTCGTCCCAGGCGAAGGTCTCGCCCTTGGGCGCCTGCAGCGCGCGCCAGCCGGCGTCGCCATCGAGGACCTGGGCGTAGCGCGACACGAACTGCTCGCGCTGGACCGCGCTCGCGACCACCTCGGCGACCTCGGCCGGGGTCGGCCAGATGTCCTTCAGGTAGACCGCCTTGCCGTCCGCGCCGGTGCCGAGCGGCTCGGTCGCGAGGTCGATGTTCATCGTGCCCGCGAGCGCGTACGCGACCACCAGCGGCGGCGACGCCAGGTAGTTGGCGCCCACGACCGGGTTCACGCGACCCTCGAAGTTGCGGTTGCCCGACAGCACCGCGGTCACGACCAGATCGGCGTCCTTGATCGCCGCGGCGATCGCGTCGTCGACCGGGCCGGAGTTGCCGATGCACGTGGTGCAGCCGTAGCCGACCAGGTTGAAGCCGAGCGACTCGAGGTCGCCCATCACGCCGGCGGCGCGGAAGTAGTCCATGACCACCTGCGAGCCGGGCGCGAGGCTGGTCTTGACCCACGGCTTGCTGGTGAGGCCGCGCGCGACCGCCTTCTTGGCGAGCAGGCCCGCGGCCAGCATCACCGACGGGTTCGACGTGTTCGTGCAGCTCGTGATCGCCGCGATCACGACCGCGCCGTGGCCGAGCTGGAAGGTGCCCTTGTCGGTCGTGACCTCGCGGGTGTCGCCGAGCGCGCCGGGGGCGAGGTGCCCGCCCTCCGCCGACCAGGTGTCGATCGCGGCGGCGTCGGCGCCGCACTTGTCGCCGACGATCGCGGGCAGCGCGCGGCGCCAGTCGCGGCGCGAGCTGGCCAGCGGCACGCGATCCTGCGGCCGCTTCGGGCCGGCGATCGACGGCTCGACCTTGCCGAGGTCGAGCGACAGCGTGTCGGAGAAGCGCAGCTTCGCCGACGGGTCGCGCCAGAGCTGGTTCTCCTTGGTGTAGCGCTCGACCAGCGCGATCTGATCATCGCTGCGGCCGGTGATGCGCAGGTAGCGCAGCGTCTCGTCGTCGACCGGGAAGAAGCCCATGGTCGCGCCGTACTCGGGCGCCATGTTGGCGATCGTCGCGCGATCGGTGAGCGGCAGCGCGCCGACGCCCTCGCCGAAGAACTCGACGAACTTGCCGACGACGCCCTTCTTGCGCAGCGCCTGGGTCACGGTCAGCACGAGGTCGGTCGCGGTCGCGCCCGCCGGCAGCTTGCCGGTCAGCTCGAAGCCGACTACCTCGGGGATGAGCATCGCGGTGGGCTGGCCGAGCATGACGGCCTCGGCCTCGATGCCGCCGACGCCCCAGCCGAACACGCCGAGGCCGTTGACCATCGTCGTGTGCGAGTCGGTGCCGACCAGCGAGTCCGGGTACGCGAGCGTGATCCCGTCCTGCTCCTCGGTCCACACCACCTTGGCGAGGTACTCGAGGTTGACCTGGTGGCAGATGCCGGTGCCCGGCGGCACGACCTGCATGTTGGCGAAGGCCTGCTGGCCCCAGCGCAGGAACAGGTAGCGCTCCTGGTTGCGCTCGTACTCGAGGCCGACGTTCTTGCCGAAGGCGATCGGCGAGCCGGCGACATCGACCTGCACCGAGTGATCGATGACGAGATCGACCTGGCGCAGCGGGTTGATCGCGGTGCCGGGCAAGCCCAGCTTCACGAACGCGTCGCGCATCGCGGCGAGGTCGCAGACCGCGGGCACGCCGGTGAAGTCCTGCATCAGCACGCGGGCCGGGCGGAGCTGGACCTCGTGCTCGATCTTCGCGGCCGGGGCCCAGGCCGCGACCGCGCGGATGTCGTCGGCCGAGACGGTCTTGCCGTCCTCGTACCGGAGCAGGTTCTCCAGCAGGATGCGCAGCGAGTAGGGCAGGGTCGCGACGTCGCCGACGCCGGCCTTGATGAGGGCATCGAGGCGGTAGAGGGCGACCTTGCGGTTGCCGATCTGGATCTGCGCCTTCGCGCCGTAGCTGTTGGTGTGAGTCGCCATGAGAACGAGATGCTCCTTGCGCCTTAGGCGGCGCACTGTACCGCCGGCCGGGCCCGGCGCCGAGTGGATGCCGCCGGGATCCCGCGGGATTGTGCGCCGTCCCCGCGCCGGTGCGGGCCGCTCCCGTGCGGTAGAGTGCCGCGATGGTCGAGCCCCTGCCGGCGCTGGTCACCGAGGCCGACGAGGTCGCGGCGATCACCGCGGCGATCACCGCCGCCGGCACGATGGCGATCGATCTCGAGTTCGTGTCGCAGGACCGGTTCCGGCCCGACCTGGCGCTGGTTCAGGTCGGCTGGTGCCCGGACGGCGATCCGTCGCAGGTCGAGGTCCGGCTGCTCGATCCGACCGCGGCCGATGTCGGGCCCGTCATCGCCCTGTGCGGCGGCGCGGTCGAGGTGATCGCCCACGCACCGCGCCAGGACCTGCAGATCCTCGGCACGCGCTACGGGCTGCGCGCGCGCCGGGTCTTCGACACCCAGACCGCGGCGGCCTTCGCCAACCTCGGCGATCAGGTCGGGTACGCGCGCCTCGTCGAGGCGCTGCTCGGCCTGCGCCTGGGCAAGGAGGCGCAGTGGACCGACTGGCTGCGCCGGCCGCTCGCCCCCGACCAGCTGCGCTACGCCGACGCCGACGTGCGCCACCTGCCAGCGCTGGCCCACGCGCTCCGGCGATCGCTCGCGGCGCTCGGGCGCGCGGCCTGGGTCGTCGACGAGTGCGACGCGATCGCCGAGGTCGCGCACCGCGCGGCGACGCTCGCCACCGAGGAGGCCTGGCGCGAGGTCGCGGGCGCGCGCCAGCTCGAGCTGTCGGGGCGCGCCGCGGCGCGGCGGCTCGCGGCCTGGCGGATCGAGACCGCGGCGCAGATCAACCAGCCGGTCAGCTGGCTGCTCGGCGATCGCGCGCTGATCGATCTCGCCCGCGCGCGCCCGCGCGACGAGCGCGGCCTCAAGAACATCAAGCTGCCCGAGGCCGCGCGCCGCCACGTCGACGCGCTGCTCGGCGTGATCGCCCAGGCCGCCGACGATGGCCCCGAGGGCCTCGAGGTCGCGGTCGTCACCGTCGCCGGCGGGCCGCGCGCGCAGGTCTGGGAGGAGGTCATCGTCGCGCTGGTGCAGGCGGCGTCCGAGGACTCCGGCATCCCGGCGCGCTACCTCGCGACCCGCGGCGACGCCGCCGATGTCGCGCGCGCGCTCGACGCGCGCACCGATCGCGCCTGGGACCAGGTCGCGCATCCGCTGTTCACCGGCTGGCGGCGCGAGGTCGTGGGCGGCGCGATCCTCGCGTGGATGAGCGGCCAGGCGATGCTGGCCGCGGATCCGAGCGCGACCTCGGGCGTGCGGTTGCGGCCGCAGTGAATCCAGGCGGTTCGCGCGGCGTCAGAGGCGTGATCGCGGCGGCGTAGACCTGCCTCCGCCGCCGCGCGTTCACCTCGGACATGGTTGCTCGTCGTCTGGCGTCTGCTCTCGCGCTCTATGCATTCACGGCGTGCTCCACGCCTCCGGTCCCGTCCGCAGTCAGCCCCGCGGCTCCGACCCTCGCCCCTACGGTCAATCCCGGCGGCGCGACCATCGCGCCGGCCGCGGCGATCGCCTACGGCACGCTGACCGGCGCCGAGCCGCCGCTCGCGCTCACCACCGAGGACGGCAACGGCCTCGAGCTGACCGCGCTCGACGCGCGCGCGGTGATCCAGGGGCCGCTCGCGTTCACCGAGCTGCACCTCACGTTCAAGAACCCCGAGGCCCGCGTCCGCGAGGGCCGCTTCCAGATCACGCTGCCGACCGGCGCCGCGATCAGCCGGTTCGCGATGCAGATCGACGGCCGCTGGCAGGAGGCCGAGATGGTCGAGCGGACCCTCGCGCGACGCGCGTACGAGGACTTCCTGCACCGCCGCACCGATCCGGCGCTGCTCGAGAAGCAGGCGGGCAACCAGTTCCAGGCCCGGGTCTTCCCGATCCCGGCGTCGGGCACCAAGGAGATCATCGTCGCGTACTCGCAGGAGCTCACCAGCGGCGATGCGCCCTACGTGCTGCCGCTGCGCGGCCTGCCGACGATCGGCCAGGTCACGGCGAGCGCGCGGGTGCTGCGCGCGGATCGCGCGGCGCTGGCCTGGGACGAGACCACGCTCGCCGAGAAGAACTGGCGCCCGGATCGCGACTTCGCGATCGCCGGCAGCGGCGGGCCCGAGGCGGTCGCCGCCAGCGGCGTGGTCGCGCTGCGGCTGCGGCCCGAGCTCGGCGTCGGCGCGGCGCCGATCCGCGGCGCGACGATCCTCTTCGACACCAGCGCGTCGCGCGCGCTCGGCTTCGCCGGATCGATCGAGCAGCTCGAGGGGCTGGTCGCGGCGCTGGCGGCGCGCGATCCGCAGACGGCGATCACGATCGCGGCGTTCGATCAGGACGTCGCGCCGATCTACACCGGGCTCGCCAAGGATCTCGGCGACGCCGCGCGCAAGGCGCTGACCGCGCGCCAGGCGCTTGGCGCCAGCGATCTCGGCGGCGCGCTGGCCTGGGCCGCCGCGCACAACACCGGCGATCGCGTGATCGTGGTGACCGACGGCGTCGCCACCGCCGGCGCGAGCGAGGCCGCGGACCTCGGCGCCAAGGTCGCGGCGCTGGCGCCGCGGGCCGATCGCCTCGACGTCGTGCTGGTCGGCGGCATCCGCGACGAGGCCGCGGCCAAGGCGCTGGCCCGCGGCCACCTCGCCCACGACGGCACGGTGCTCGACGCCGCCAGCGGTACCGCCGAGGTCGCGCGACGCCTGCAGCTCGGGACCCGCTCGTCGGTCGAGGTCGCCGTCGACGGCGCGACCTGGTCCTGGCCGCGCACGCTCGATGGGCTCCAGCCGGGTGACGCCGCGGTGGTCTACGCCGCGCTCGCGCCGCGCGCCGCGCGCGACGCCTCGGTGACCGCGACGATCGATGGCCACCGCGTCACGGTCGTGCCGGCCGCGGTCCCCGGGCCGCTGGTCTCGCGCGCCGCAGCGCAGGCCCAGGTGCTGGCCCTCGAGGCCGAGCTCGGCACCACCACCGATGCCGCGAAGCGCACCGCGCTGATCGATCGGATCGTCAAGACCTCGGTGGCGAACCGCGTGCTCTCCGATCACACCGCGCTGCTGGTGCTCGAGACCGACGCCGACTACGCGCGCTACGGCCTCGATCGCCGCGCGCTCGCCGACATCCTCGTCGTCGGCAAGGACGGCCTGACGCTCGCGCACCGCGACGCGCCGGCGGTGATCGCTGCGCCCGAGCCGCAGCCGAAGCCCGTGAGCAAGGGGGAGGGCGCCAAGGACAAGGCCAAGCAGGACGTGGCCAATGGGCCCGCGGATCCGCGGGCGCAGGCGGAGGCGATGCAGAAGGAGTTCGAAGATCTCAAGCTCGCGAACGAGGAGCTGGAGAAGAAGGTCGTGACGCAGCAGAGCCAGATGTACGTGGCGCCCGTCGGGGCCGAGGGCCAGGGCCGTGCCGGGGGCGAGGCCGACGGCGACGAGCGCTCGCCGGGCGGCGACCTCAGCGGCGCGGTCACCGGGCGGGTCGCGCGGCCGGAGCCGACCGTGGAGCCGGAGCCCGCGCGGCGTGAGCCGCCGCGCCCCGCGCTCGCGCCGCCGCCGGCCTCGAGCAACCGCAACGCCACGGTCACCGCGGATCGCGACGCGGATGGCGTCCTCGCCCGCGAGGAGGCGATCCCGACGAACCGCGACGACGGCGCCGATGACGACGACGACGATCGCACGAAGGCCGCGCCGTGGACCGGCGACTTCCTCGCGGTGATGACCCAGGTCAAGGCCGGGCGCCTCGACGCCGCGCGCGGCGCTGCCGCGGCCTGGCACGACCGCAGCCCGGGCGACGTGCTCGCGCTGGTCGCGCTCGGCGAGGTGCTGGAGGCCAAGGGCGATCGCGCCGGCGCCGCGCGCGCCTACGGCTCGATCATCGATCTCTTCCCGGGCCGCGCCGATCTGCGCCGGTTCGCCGGCGAGCGCCTCGAGCGACTCGGCGACACCGCGCGCGAGCTCTTGCTCGATACCTACCGCCGCGCGGTCGCAGATCGCCCGGATCACCTCACCGGCCATCGCCTGCTCGCGTTCGCCCTCGTCCGCGCCGGGCGCTGGGCCGAGGCGTTCGAGGCCCTCGAGCACGGCCTCGCGCAGTCGTACCCCGACGGCCGCTTCGCCGGCGGCGTGCGCGTGCTGACCGAGGATCTCGGCATCGTCGGTGCGGCGTGGGCCGCGGCGGTGCCCGCCGAGCGCGCGGCGATCATCAAGAGGCTCGAGGCCCACGGCGCCAAGCTCCAGGCGACCTCGACGCTGCGCTTCATCCTCTACTGGGAGACCGACGACAACGATGTCGACTTCCACATCCGCGACGCGCGCGGCAACCACGCCTTCTACAAGCACAAGGATCTGAACTCGGGCGGCGCGCTGTACGAGGACATCACCACCGGGTATGGCCCCGAGTGCTTCGCGATCGACGGCAAGGCCGCCGCCGGGCCGTATCGCCTGCAGGCGCATTACTACGCCCGCGGCCCGATGGGCTACGGTATGGGCCTGCTCGAGGTCATGCGCTTCGACGGCAAGAAGCTCGGCTTCGAGGCGCGGCCGTTCATCGTGATGAACGATCAGGCGTTCGTGGAGCTCGGGACCGTCAAGTAGCGCCACCTCGGCGCGCGGATGCGCTGACCGTCAAGGTAGAGGTCTCACGTCGCCGTCGCCGTCAAGGTCAACGGGACCGTCGGCGTCGACGCTCAGGTCAAGGTCAACGGGTCGGAGGGCTCAGGCCCAGCCAGCCCAGTAGAAGATGATCGCGTGGTAGTTGCGGTCGCGGTGCGCGGACTCGAGCGCCGCCGGGATCGGCGTGCGGTCGCGCGTGCCCGTCGCGGTCCCCGGCCACGGATCGATCATCACGAGATCATCGACCGCGCTGCCCTCGAGCCGCTCGACGGCGATGCCGACCGCGTGCGCGACGTCGGCCTCCGCGCCTTTGGCGGTCGGGTGGAGCCGCTTGTACTCGGTCGGCAGCATCGCGCCGCGATAGCCGCCGCCTTCCTTCACCCACGCCAGGATGTTCGGCGTGCGCTCGGCGACGCGACGCGCGGAGAACCGGTAGCCGATCTCCTGGAACAGCTCGATGCGCTCGCGGAACCAGCCCTGCACCGTGTCGATCGATCGACCGGCGGCATTGGTCGTGGCCTCGTAGAAGAGGTGCTCCTGGATGCCGGGCGCGTAGGCGCCGGCGCGGTGCGCGATGCGGCGCAGGAGGTACGCGGTGACCGCGCCCGCACACGTCGTCATCGAGTGCGGCACGGACAGGAACAGCCGCAGATCCTCCGGGCGCTGGAGGATCACGTCGTCTGCTGGGGTTTGCTGGCTCGATGGCATCGCCACGGCAACCGGAGGTTACACGAAACGCCCGGCGCGGGGCGCCAGCGGGCGGGACAGGTTTCGCGCGTTCAGCGACGTCATGGCGCGATCGAGATACGCCGTGCGCGTTCGCGATCTTCCCGACGCGGGAGTCGGCGCGCGCGCGTCACATCCACGCGCCGACGTCTCACGGGCTGTCATCCGTTCGGATGACAGCCTCCTTTCGATCGATCGGCCCCGTCGAGGACGACGGTCCCGATCTCATCCGGAATCCTGAGCCGCCTCGCTTCGCTCGGCTCACGCCGCGCCGCAAACCTTGACACTCTGTCAGGGAATCAATAGCCTGACACTTCGTCAGGTAATCGCATGGCCCGCACCCTCGACCTCGAGCGCCGCGCCGACCTCGCCACCCGCGCGTTCGAGGTGATCCGCGCGCGCGGCGTGCACCGCACGACGATGAGCGACCTCGCCGCGGCGCTCGGCCTCAAGCGCCCGACGCTCTACTTCTACTTCCGCGACCTGGGCGCGGTGTTCGAGGCGGTCCACGAGGCCACCCAGCGCGCGTACCTGACCCACGTCACCGCGCGCCTCGCCGGCGTCGCGCATCCGATCGATCTGCTGATCGCGGTGCTGCGGTCGACCAGCGAGTTCCACCGCGCCGAGCGCGAGCGGATCGTGGCGCTGTTCCAGCTGTGGGCGGTCGGTGGCGCCGACGCCGACCAGGTGCTCGCGCGCAACCGCGAGTTCACCGATCCGTTCCGCGCCCAGCTCATCCGCGCGGTCGCGCGCGGCCTCGAGACCGGCGCGGTCGCGCCCTGCGATCCCGAGCGGATCGTCGATCTCACGCTGGCCGTGCTCGACGGCGGCCTGGTCCAGCACATCACGCGCACCGCGCCGACGACCGCGATCATCGACGAGTACGTCCTGCGCGTGCTCGCGCCGCTGCGCCGCCCGCGCGCGGCCCGTCCCGCCACTCGCCCCCGCACTCGCCCCCGCACCCCGAGGAGTCGCCCATGACGAGCACCGTCCGTCCGCTGTGGATCGCGCGCCTGGCTGGCACGCACGAGGAGATGGGACATCAGCACGGCACGCTGTGCGCCGCCGCCGGCGGCGGTGCCGCGCTGGATCACTACCGCGACATGCCCGAGCGCATGCTGGTCGGCGGCTACGGCGCGATCGCGCGCGCCGCGGCCGGCGCGATCAAGGAGGCCGCGCTGCGCCGCCTCGAGCGCGATCGCCCACCGGCCCTGGTCGCGCGGACCCGCGCGTTCATGCGCGCGCTCGGTCGACCGATCGCGGATGCGCGCTACGTCGCGGTGATGGACGTCCTGCAGAACGCGGTCGGCGCGGCGGCGCGCCTCGGCGCCGGGCCGTTCGGCGCGAACGCGCGCGCGGGGATGGTCCGCGCGGCGCAGCCGGCGTGCTCGTCGGCGATGGTCTGGGGCGCGGCGTCGGAAGGTGGTGAGCTGCGCCACGCGCGCAACTTCGACTTCCCCGGCAACGGCGTGTGGGACGCGGGCCCGGCGCTCATCCTGTGCGCGCCGACCGGCGGCATGCGCTACGCGTTCGTGACCACGCGCGGCGCCGACACGCCGGTGGTGACGGTGTGGAACGAGGCCGGGCTGGTGATCGCGCCGCACACGCGCTTCCACCGCGCGGTCGGGTGGGGCGGCACCGCGATCATCGATCTGGTCCATCAGATCGCGGCCCGCGCCGAGACCCTCGCCGAGGCCGAGGCGATCGCGCGCACGCTGCGCACGTCGTCGTCGTGGGGCCTGGCGGTGTCGTCGGCGCGCGAGCGCCGCGCGTGCGTGCTCGAGGTCCACGCCGATCGGCTCGAGGTGATCGCGCCGCCCGCCGGCGCCGATTCGCTCACGTGCGCCAATCGCTACCGCCATCCGCGCATGCAGGACGGCGAGGCGACCGCGTCGTTCGCGTGGTCCGCGCACTCCGATGGCCGCGAGCGCCGGCTGCGCACGCTCATCGCCGAGGCCCGCGCGGCCGGCGGCGCCGACGCCGGCGCGCTCTGCCGCATGCTCGCCGATCGCGAGGATCCGGCCGCGCCCGGCGTCGTGCGGCGCATCGGCGGCGTCGTCGGCCAGCCGATCACGGTGCACAGCGCGGTCGTCGAGCCGATGGCCCAGCGCATCGTGCTCGCGGTCGGCGCGGCGCCGGTCGTCGACGGGCCGTACCTCGCGGTGCGCTACCAGTGGGACGGCCCGGTGGGCGCGTGGGAGGTGAGCGGCGCGGCGATCGATCGCCAGGCCGGCGTGAACCTCGAGGCGATCGACGTCGGCGTGACGCGCGACGCGGCGTCGATCGCGCTCGCCGAGGTCGCGCGCATCGAGCAGGAGACCCACGACGCGCCGGCGATGGCGGTGGCGCTCGAGCGCGCGATCGCCGCGGCGCCCGACGATCCGTCGCTGCGGCTCGCGGCGCTGTGGACCTACCTGCGCACCGATCAGTGGAACGCGGCGATGGCGCACGCGCGGCTGGGACTCGACACCGAGACGATCCCGTACCGACGTGCGCAGCTCCTGCGCTGGGGGGCGCGGGCGGCGCTCGCCGTCGGCGACGAGCCGGTGGCGACCGCGTGGCACGGCGAGCTCGACGCGCTGCGTGGCGACGGCGTCGACGAGGAGCAGGCGCGCGCGCGGCGCGATCGTCGCGGCGGGAAACGGTACGCCCGACGACGTCCGGAGGTGAATCTCCTCCTGTGTGACGCGACGTGACCGCGAAATCCGACGTGATTGCGACAGTTACCGAGGGGCGGAATCTTCCGCGTTCCCCGATCTGAGGTCCCCGCGTTTGCGCGGAATCGGGATTTCCGCGTACTCTATCGTCGCCGCGCGCGGTAACCGGTGAGGGCCGGTCCGATCGACGCATTCCTGCGGCACAACATCCAGGGGGAACGCACCATGTGGCCACGCATCATTCTCATTCTGTTGGGCGGCGCTATCGCGGCATCGGGCTTGATCATCGCGAAGGCGGCCAACGCCAAGGACCTCCTCGCCAAGATCACGCCGTACCAGGGCTTCATCGGCGTCGCGCTGCTTGGCTTCGGCGTGTTTGATCTGCTGACCCACATCAGCGAGTTCACCGCGATCTTCAAGTTCCAGTTGCCGCTCTGGTCGATCACGCTGCTCGGCTGGTTCGTCGGTTCGATCGTCCTCGGGTTTATCCTGGGAATTCCGCAGATCGCGGCGTGGATCCCGGGCGAGAGCAACGCCGAGCAGAAGGTCGTCAATATCCAGAAGAAGCTCATGCCGTTCCAGGCGATCTTCGGCATCATCGGCCTCGTCACGGGCGTGCTGCTGCTCCTGTTCCAGCTCGGCATCCTGAAGTTCGCCTGACCGTCGCTGTCGAGGTTCTCGACGGTCGTGACTCGCACGCGACGCGCCCGCTCACCCGGGCGCGTTTCGCGTTTCGGCCACCGCCGCGCTCAGCGCGAGCCGTAGTTGTTCGCGGTGCGCTCTTCGTTGCGATCGGTCGCGGGCGGCGGCTCGGGCGTCAGCGCGCCGATGCGCGCGCGCAGCGCGGCATCGATCGCGATCGTCGTCGCGCCGAGCGCGGCGCGCAGCTGCTCGACCGAGCGCGCGCCGAGCAGCACCGAGGTCACCGCCGGATGCGCGCCGACCCACGCCACGCCGAGCGCCGCCGGATCATGGCCGAGCTCGCGCGCGAGCCCGGCGAACGCATCCGCTGCGGCCCAGTACGCCTGGTCGGCGTAGCGCGTCTGGTACATCGCGTTGTGCGCGAGGCGCGAGCCCTGCGGCCGCGCGCCACCCGCGTACTTGCCGGTGAGCAGGCCGCCCGCGAGCGGGCTGTACGGCACGACCGCGAGGCCCAGCGCCTGCGCCATCGGCAACAGCTCGACCTCGGCCTGGCGCTTGACGAGGTTGTACATCGGCTGCACCGCGCACAGCGGCGCGAACCCGCGCGCGGTCGCCACGCCCTGCGCGTGCGCGACCTGCCACGCCGCGAAGTTCGAGCACGCCGCGTAGAGGATCTTGCCGGACGTGACCAGATCGTCGATGGCGCGCAGGGTCTCGTCGAGCGCGGTGCGATCGTCCCAGCGGTGCAGGTAGAACAGATCGACGCGATCGGTGCCGAGGCGGCGCAGGCTGGCCTCGACCGCGCGCACCAGGTGGTAGCGCGACGTGCCGCGGGCGTTGGGCCCGCCGCCGGTCGGGAAGTACGCCTTGGTCGCGAGCACCAGCTGATCGCGATCGCCGCCGATCAGCCGGCCGATGATCTCCTCGGACCGGCCGTTGTTGTAGACGTCGGCGGTGTCGATGAAGTTGATGCCGGCGTCGCGCGCGGTCGCCCACAGCGCGGCGCTGGTCGGCTCGTCGGCGTCCCCGCCGAACGACATCGTGCCGAGCGCGAGGCTCGAGACTTTCACTCCGGTCGTGCCGAGCCAGCGGTAGTCCATCGAAGCCTCCACGTGAGCGGATCACGGAACGCGCTCGATCGAGGCGCCGCGCACGGCGATCCGGGTCCGCGCGAGCAACGCGCGGTGGGGTGAAGTGCGAGGCTCCGCCTCGCACGAGGGGACGGGCAGGTCCCCTATCGATCGAACGCAGCGCCGATGCGGTGGAGGACCTTGTCCTCCGCGCCCGACACGCGACCGATGCCCAGGAACCCACCCGCGGACTCCGCGACCACGCGCGCGAAGTTCACGATCTGCGTGCGCAGCAGGCGGTTCTGCTCGTCGTTGAGCTGGCTCGCGAGCGACTTGATGTACGCCTCCCACGCGGTGATCAGCGTGTCGGGCGGCTGCTTCGCCAGCCACTTCTCGAGGAGCTCGTAGCCCGGCGACCCGGGCTCGAGGCCCTTGCCCGCCGCGCCGCTCATGATCGCGGTGCGCTCGTTGTCCTGGATGACGCCGTCGGCCCAGGCCACCGCGATGAGCGGGACCAGCGACAGCGCCGCCACGGTCTTGCCGTTCAGGCCGAGCGCCACCATCTGCTCGAGGACCGCGTCGTCGGTCATGCCCGACGCCTTCTGCAGCTCCTCCTTGGTGGTCTGCTCCTGCATGTGCGCACGCAGGGCAGCGATCTTCTTCTCGTCTTCCTTGTGGAAGAACTCGTTCTCCAGGGCATCACGACGTTCGTCGAGCAGGCCTTCGCTCATGGCGCGGACCATACACCAAACCGATGGCCGGTCCAGCGCTCCAGGCCGGTGGCAACCTCGCGACGCGATCGTCGCAACCCAGCTACATCGTTCGGTGACGAGCCCTCGGCCTGCGATTGGCCTTGCAGCGAGGGACCGGCACCTGGTAATCGCGCCACCATGTCGTTCCGCCCGGTGATCGCCGCCGTCCTGTTCGCCGCCTGCGCCCGCGGAGCTGCCCCGAGCGAGGACATCCCGGCCGACGCCCGCGTCTCGCCGTCGATCGACGCGAAGGTCGGCGACCCCGACGCCGCCGACATCGACGCCGCGCCCGGGACCCCCGACGCGAAGCCCGGCGCGCCCGACGCCAAGCCGACCCCGGACGGCGCGCCCGACGCGAACGTCGACGCGATGCCCTCGCCCGACGCGACGCCGATCGTGGTCAACGGCCTCCTGCTCTCGGAGGTCGTGCTCGCGCCGACCGGCGGCGAGTTCATCGAGATCGTCAACCCGACCGCGAGCGCGGTCATGCTCGATCACTACTACCTGAGCGACAACGGCACGTACTGGAAGCTCCCGGCGGGCGGCCAGACCCTCGAGACCGGCGACTTCATCGCGCAGTTCCCGGCCGGCGCGTCGATCCCGTCGCACGGCGTGATCACCGTCGCGCTGGACACCGCCGCCAACTTCACCGTGGCGTACCCGGGCGTCGCGCCGACCTACTCGGTCGCCGGCGGCACGATGACCACCGTCGACGTCGCGGGCGCGGCCGGCCTCACCAACGGCGGCGAGCCGATCATCCTGTTCTCGTGGGATGGCCAGAGCGACTTGGTCGTCGACGTCGACATCATGATCGCGGGCGTGCCCAGCACGACCAACCTGCTGGGGTCCAAGTCGAACCAGACCCAGGACGGCCCCGACACCGGCACCAGCACGTCGAAGTACGCGGTCGACGCCAACACGATCGCGGCGCAGCCGGCCGCGCCGGGCTCGGCCAAGTCGACCAAGCGGATCCTCGTCGACACCGGCCACCAGATCGCGACCGGCGGCAACGGCGTCGACGGCGTCGACTGCACCAGCGAGGACACCGCGGTGACCTGGGACTCGTCGGCGTACACCGCGCCGACGCCGGGCGACGTGCCCGCCGCGCTGATCCCGTGACGCGCTGATCGTGTGACCGGCGCGCGCGCGGGCGGCCGCGCGCACTCTGCTATCGTCGCGCGGTGACGACGCCCGAGCCGCTGCACGACCCCGCATCGCCCGCATCGATCGATGCCCCGACCCCGCGCCGGGTCTGGCTGATGCCGATCGCCGTGCTGTTCGGCCTCGCGGTCGCGATCTTCGCGGGCTTCTACCTGCTCGATTACTTCGTCACCGGCGGGCCGCCGGTCGCCGATCCGGGGCAGCCCGCGGGGCGCTACGTCACCTTCGACGCCGGCTACATCACCGACGCGCTGTCGGGCCTGGCCGCGATGGTCGCGGCGATCCTCGGCATCGTCATCACGGTCGTCAGCATCATCGTCCAGCTGTCGGCCGACCGGTACACCGGCGTCGCGCGCATGTTCCTGCGCGACCGCGTGAACCTCGGCGTGATGGCGTACTTCGTGATCGCGTGCGTGTGTGCGGTCTGGCTCAGCCTGTCGGTGCACGCCGACTTCGTGCCGCGCGCCGCGATCCTCACGATGATCGTCGCGACCACGTTCGGCATCGTCGTGATGCTGCCGTACTTCGCGTACGTCTTCCGGTTCCTCGAGCCGACCAGCATCATCGCGCGCATCCGGCGCGAGGCCGGCGAGGCGGTCGTCGCCGGCGCGACCGCGCGCACTGACGCCGTCGTGATCGCGGCGCAGGGCCCGGCGCTCACCGCGCTCGAGGAGCTGACCGACATCACCTCGAACTCGATCGAGAGCAAGGACAAGATCATCGCGTCGCGCGCGGTCGACGCGATCAAGGACTTCGTCCTCGAGTACCAGCAGGTCAAGGCGCGCGCCAAGGACCGCTGGTTCACGATCGGGCCGCACATCCGCGGCAACCCCGACTTCGTCGCGATGGACCCCGAGTCGCTGCGCGATCTCGAGCAGCGGCGGACCTGGGTCGAGTGGAAGGCGCTGCGCCACTACCTCGGCATCTACGCCGAGGCCCAGGCGTCGATGCCCGACATCAACTACCTGATCGCGATCGACACGCGCTACCTCGGCGAGGCCGCGGCCCGGCGCGGCGACACCGAGCTGCTCGCGCTGGTGTTCCGGTTCATGAACTCGTACCTGCGCGCGACCCTCAACGCGCGCGCGGTCCGCACCGCGTACAACGTGATGAACCAGTACCGGCTGCTGGTCGAGGCGATGCTGCGCGGCAAGCACAACGACGCCGCCCTCGATGGCGTGCGCCACATGCTGTACTACGGCCGCACCAGCTTCGACATGCAACTCGGGTTCGTGACCGAGACCGTGGCCTACGACATCGGCGCGCTGTGCGAGCTCGCCCACGGCCTGTCCACGGACGTCACGCGCTCGGCGCTCGACGACGAGATGCTGGCGCTGTTCCTCGAGCTCGATCAGCCGCTGCGGATGCGCAAGCAGGAGCATCACCTCCAGGGCGTCCGCAAGGCCCAGGTGAAGCTTGCCTGCTACTACCTGTCCGTGGGCGAGGAGGCCCGCGCCCGCCGGATCGCGGACGACATGCGCGACGAGGACGCCGACCGGCTGGCCACGATCCGCAGTCAACTCGAGGACGTGGAGTCGAAGGATTTCTGGGAGATCATCGACCGCGGTAGGAATTTCGAATACATGCCCCCTGCACAGCGGGCGAAGATGGCCGAGTTCTTTACATGGCTTTCCGTCAGTCCGGTCACGGATCCGGGGTAGACTTTTCATGATGGGCCAGATGCGGAGTCGGATCATCCACCTGGTCGATGGCCAGGATCGATCCGATGCGCGCAACCTGCGCACCAGCGTCATGGTCCGCGGCGACGCGCCGGCCGTGCCGGTGCGGCTCGACTTCGCGTCGCTGTTCGCGATCGCGTGGCCCGATCTGCGCCGCCTGGTGCTGGGCTTCGGCGAGACCGGCGTGGCGGTGGTCGCGGTCGACCTGGTCAAGCGCCGGGTCGCCGGCACGCTCGCGCTGGCCGCGCGCATCGGTCGCGCCAATGCCGCGATCATCGGGCGCCACGGCCAGTGCGATCTGTTCCTGCACGCCGATCCCACCCTGGCCCTGCGCCACATGGTGCTGATCGCGCATCCGCAGACGACCAGCGGCGAGGTCACGTACCGGCTGGTCGATCTGCGCACCCAGACCGCGTTCACCGACGAGGGCGGACGCCGCCTCGAGTCGTTGACCGCCTCGGGCCCGACCTTCGTCCAGGTCGGCAGCTACGCGCTGTTCTTCCTCGACACCTCCGATGCACCGACGGCGTGGCCCGAGGATCCGCGCGAGGCCTGGCAGTGCGTGCCGGAGCGGGTCTATGTCGAGGAGACCGCGGCCGAGCCCGATCGCTGGAAGCGCGGGCGGCAGGGCGGCGGCAAGGCCAGCCAGGCCGGGCTCGCCGCGGGCACCGGCGTGGTCGACTCGTGGGGCCGGCAATCGGTCACGCTGGTCCAGACCCAGCCCGGCCCGGCGCGCGCGCGGCTCGATCTGTCGACCGATGACGACCCCGCGACGGGCGCGCTGAAGCTGTCGTCCGCGGGCCGGACCCAGACCCTGTCGGTCGGTCACGGCTCGGCGCGCTCGGGCCTCCTGGTCGGCCGCTACGAGCGCTGCGATACCCGCGGCGCGTCGGTGCTCGCCCACCACGGCATCTCGCGCGTGCACGCGCTGGTGATCGAGATCGAGGGCGTCATGTACGCGATCGACACCGGCAGCACCAACGGCATCTTCGCTGGCGAGACCAACGTCCGGATCGCCCCGATGGCGCAGGGCGCGTCGCTCGTGCTGGGCGACGCGCTGGCGACGATGGAGTGGCTCGTGCCGTGAACGAGGACGCGATCGAGTTCCGCGGAACCGATCGGTTCACCGTGGTGCGCGCCCTGGGCGCGGGAGGGATGGGGGCGGTCTACGAGGTCATCGATCGCGAACGCGATCAGCGCCTCGCCCTCAAGACGTTGCGGCGTCCGGACGCGGCGCTCCTCTACCGGCTGAAGACCGAGTTCCGCGCGCTCTCCACGATCCACCACCCGAACCTGGTGCGGCTCGGCGAGCTGGTCGAGTCCGGTGGGCAGTGGTTCTTCACGATGGAGCTGTTGCTCGGCGACGACTTCCTGCAGTGGGTCCGCCCGGGCGATCTCGTGCCCGAGTCGCTGTCCACGGTCGTCGCGCAGCGATCGCCGCGGCTGTACCAGGGCGACACGCTGTCGGCGCTGTCGACCCCGGGCGAGCGCGATCCCGCGCCGGTGGCCAACGGCTCGTATCCCGAGGTGCCGCTCGGCACCTGCGATCACGATCGCCTGCGCCACGCGCTGATCGGCGTGGCCCACGGGCTCTGCGCGCTGCACGACGCCGGGCTCGTCCACCGCGACATCAAGCCGTCCAACCTGATCGTCACGTTCGATCGCCGCGTCGTGCTCCTCGACTTCGGCCTGGTCCGGACGCTGGCGGCGTCGGCGGCGTCGGAGGAGGGCCAGGTCATGGGCACGCCGGCGTACATGGCGCCGGAGCAGATGTCGGTCGCGCATACCGAGGCGGCGAGCGACTGGTACGCCGTCGGCGTGATGCTGTACCAGGCGCTGACCGGGCGCCTGCCGTTCACCGGCGGCACGATCTCGATGCTCGCGGCCAAGCACAAGGCGCCGCCGCCGCTGCCCACGGCCGAGCACATCCCCGAGGACCTCGCGACCCTGTGCATGGCGCTCCTCGATCCCGAGCCGAGCGCGCGGCCCGACGGCCGCGAGGTGCTGGCGTGGCTCGGCGCGATCGAGCCGGCGGCCAAGGACGTGACCGGCGAGGTCGCGCTGCGCGGCCGCTCGGTCGAGCGCGCGGTGCTGGACGACGCGCTCGCCGACGTCGCCGACGGCCGCGCGGTGGTGGTCTACCTGACCGGCGGCTCGGGCCTGGGCAAGACCGCGCTGGTCGAGGGCTTCGTCGAGCGCCAGCGCGATCGCGCCGGCGTGCTGGTGCTGCGCGGCCGGTGCTACGAGCGCGAGTCGGTGCCGTACAAGGCGCTCGATCGCGCGATCGACGATCTCGCGCTCGCGCTCAAGGCGCTGCCGCGCGAGGAGGTCACCGCGCTCGTGCCCGAGCACGCCGCCGCGCTGGCCCAGGTGTTCCCGGTGCTCGGCCAGGTGCCGGTGATCGCCGAGGCCGCCGCCGAGCGCAGCCGCGATCCGGCGCGGATCCGGGCGCGCGCGCTCGGCTGTCTGCGCGAGCTGCTCACCCGGCTCGCGACCACGCGCCGGCTGATCATCGCGATCGACGATCTGCACTGGGGCGACACCGACTCGGCCGAGGTGCTGCGCGAGCTGCTCGGCCCGCCGGCGGCGCCGCCGATCTTGATCCTCGGCACCGTGCGCGCGGACGTCGACGCCGGGCCGATCGTGGCGGCGCTCGACGCGGGCGCCGGCGATCGCCGGACCGGCGAGGGCGTGCGCATCACGCGGCTGGCGATCGGCCCGCTGGCCGCGGCGCCGGCGCGCGAGCTGGCCACGCACCTGCTGGGCGCGCGCGGCGACGCGGCGGCGCTGGCCGCGGGTATCGCCGACGAGAGCGGCGGCTCGCCGTTCTTCATCGGCGAGATGGCGCGCTACCTGCGGGCCGCGCCCGCGGACGCCGCGGCGCCGTCGCTCGATCGCGTGATCGAGAGCCGCGTGGCGCAGCTGCCCTCGGGCGCGCGGGCCTTGCTCGATGTCGTGGCGCTGGTCGGGCGGCCGATCGCGCAGGGCCTCGCGGCGCGCGCCGCCGGCGTCGAGCTCGACAGCGCGCTCAGCCAGCTGCGCGCCGCCAACCTGGTGTCGAGCCACGGCGCCCGCGACCGCGACACCGTCGAGCCGTACCACGATCGGATCCGGGTCGCGGTGATGGCCGGGCTCGATGCCGTGCGGGTGCGCGAGCTGCGCGCCGCGCTGGCGCACGCGCTGATCGACACCGACTGGGCCGATCCCGATCAGCTCGGCGTCGAGTTCCTCGCGGCGGTCGATGTGGGGCGCGCGCGCCAGGCCGCGATCGCCGCCGCCGAGCGGGCCGCGACCGCGCTCGCGTTCGATCGCGCCGCGGCGCTGTACCAGCTCGCGATCGGCATCGCGGATCTCGATCCCGCCGAGCGCCGCACGCTCGCGCGCGCGCGCGCCGATGTCCTGTCGTACGCCGGCCGCGGCGAGGAGGCCGCGCGCGAGTACCTCGCGGTCGCCGCCGACGCCGACGGCGACGCCCGGCTCGAGCTCGAGCGGCTCGCGGCCGACAACCTGCTGCGCGGCGGCTACATCGTCGAGGGTGCGCTGCACCTCAACCGGGTCATGACCGCGCTCGGCGTGAAGGTCGCGGGCAGCCGCGGCCGCGCGATCCGCACGCTGGTCTGGGCGCGCGCGCGCCTGCGCCTGCGGGGCCTCGAGTTCACGCCGCGGCCCGAGGCCTCGCTCGCGGCCCGCGATCTCGAGCGCGTCGACGGCCTGTTCGCGGCCGCGACCACGTTCGCGATGTTCGACAACCTGCGCGGCGCCGCGGTCCAGACCGAGCACCTCCTGCGCGCGCTGCCGCTCGGCGAGGAGCGCCGGGTGTGCCGCGCGCTGGCGACCGAGGTCGCGTACCTCTCGGTGCAGGGGCCGGCGGCGGCGCGGCGCGCGCGGCGCCTGGCCGAGCGCGTGTTCGCGCTCGCCGATCGCCTCGGCGATCCGTACCTCGCCTACGGCGCGCAGATGTGCGCCGGCTTCACGAGCTTCTTCTCCGGTAGCTTCCGCGGCGCGATCCAGGCGTTCACCGAGGCCGAGCGCGGCCTCGCGACCGACGTGGTCGGCGCGTGGTGGGAGCGCAACACCGCGCGCTTCTTCCTGTGCCTCGCGCAGATCAACGCCGGCGACTTCCTCGGGCTGCGCGGCACGCTCGAGCTCGCGGTCGTCGATGCGCTGCGCCGCAAGGACGTCTTCACGCGCAACCTGTTCGCGACCCACCCGACGGTGTGGCGCGCGCTCTGCGACGATCGCACCGACGGCGTGCTGGCCGGCGTCGAGGCCTCGCTCGAGGGCTGGCCCGACGACGCCTACTACCAGGCCCACCACGTCGCGGTGGTCGCGCGCACGATGCTCGCGCTCTACGCCGGCGACGGCGCCCGCGCGGCCGCGCTCCTCGACGCGTCGATGCCGATGGTGCGCGCGCTCATGCTCAAGCGCATGCCGTTCGTGATGGGCGAGGTCCACAAGCTGCGCGGCCAGGCCGCGATCCGCATGGGCGATCGCGGCCGCGCCTACAAGGCCGCGCGCGCGATGGATCGCATCGGCATCCCGGTCGGGCGGGCGTTCGCGGCCTCGATGCGCGCCGCGCTGGCCCAGGGCGCGGGCGACAGCGCGACCGCGATCAGCGCGCTCGGCGACGCGATCGAACTGTTCGGCGAGACCGGCTCGGCGCACGACGCGGCGGCGTGCAAGTGGCGCCTCGGCGAGCTGGTCGGCGGCGAGCGCGGCGAGCGGCTGGTCGCGGACGCGCGGGCGTGGATGGACGGGCAGGGCGTGCGCGCGCCGCAGGCGATGGTCGACTTCCTGGCGCCGCGCTGGAAGAGCTGACACCACGTCGACGAAGACGTGGTCGTCGACGACCACGTGGGCGTCGACCACACCGTGGGCGTCGCCCGCGACGGCGACGGCGACGCGAAACCTTGACGTGGACCTCGCGCGCCGCGTGTCGCGCCTTTCCTTCCGCGCCGCCGTGACGTCAAGGTCCAGGTGAAACGTGGACGTCGCCGTCGCCGTCAAACTCCACGACGACGATCACGCCCACCCCCACCTCCACGACAACGACAACGATATGTCAGGGCGCGTCGGGCACGCCGGCGTCGGGGCGCTCGTCCGTCGCGCAGCACCCATCCTGGCAATGCGTGCCGGTGCCGCAGCACTCGGTCCCGCAGGTCCGCTCGGGCGGGCACGCGTCCACGCAGCGGGTCTCGGCCTGCCAGTCGCAGCTGCCCGCCTTGAACCCGGGATCGGCGACGTGCTCGCAGATCTGGTCGGTCGGGCAGGTGCCGTGGAACGAGTTCTGGCAAACCTTCGGGCACGCACCGGCGAAGCAGCTCATGTGCTCGAACCCGTCGACGCAGCACTGCTCGTCCGGGCGGCAGCAATACGCGTTGCCGTCCGACGACGCGAAGCCGACGTTGCACGCGTTGCCCCCGGCGACGCCGGCGCAGACGTCGGTGCAGACCTGGTGGACGCAGTACAGGCCGCCGCAGTCGTCGTCCCCGAGGCACTGGCGGCCGGCAGTGTCTGCGGCGCAGGCGCCGAGGAGCGCCATCGCGGTCAGGAGGACGCGAGTGATGGTCATCCCTCGTCGCATTTCACGCGTCATGCCGGCGCGCCGCGCGTGATCCCTGGGACTTGTGATCGCGGCGATCGCTCGGCGCACGGGATTCCGGACATCGATGTCGCGACGCGATGTGCGCGCGATCGGCGCGCACGACTCGCACGCTCACCCGTCGGCGGGGAACACCTCGTCGCCGGTCGGCTCGAACGGCGGCTTCTGATCGTTGAGCCCGTGGCGCGTGGTCGCGGCCGCAGGATAGACCGCGCGCCGCATGCGGTTGAGGCTGCCGAGCGGGCGGTGCGCGACCAGGCCGTGCCACGGCGAGAACGACAGCCGATCGCCGAACGCGCGCTGCGCCGCGGACGCCGGCGGCTGCACCGGGAGCTCCAGCACCGCGACCTGGTGGAACGGCGCGTCGGCCTCGGGCCACAGCACGGCCGCGTCCTCGATCGACAGGTCGCGGTCGCCGCGCGGCTGGACCTCGATCGCGAAGCGCGCCGCGCCGGTCGCGAGCTGCGCGCTGGCCGCGGCCCGCAGCGAGTCGAAGCTCTCGTCGGTGCGCGGCACCGCGGGCTGCTCGGGCCGGGCGCGCAGCTTGACCACGTTGGGGCCGAGCCGGTACGGCGTCATCGAGTGGAAGGTCTGCGCCAGGATGCTGGTCGGCGCGCGCTGCAGCCGCAGCATCGTGCACAGCTCCTTCAGCCGCCACTGCCACGGCGCGCGCGCGAACACCCAGCGCAGCGGCGACTTGCCGGCGGCCTTCTGCTGCACGAACTCGAGGTAGTCGTGGGCGTTGCGCACGAAGAAGGTGGGGTTGTCGATCAGCAGGAAGTCCTGGGTCGCGCGCTCGGTGTCGCCGGGCAGCCGGTCGCCGAGCGCCTCGCCCACGCCGCACACCTTGATCGCCAGGCCGCGCGCGTCGCGCTCGCCGTCGGAGCGCACGGTGCCGTCGCCGTTCGACAGCCGGACCCAGCAGCGGTAGCGCGCGCCCGGCTGGAACACGCCGTGCGCCAGGGACGCGGGCAGGTCATCGAGGACTCGCAGCTCGCCGCGCACCAGCGAGACGATCTTGGCGTGCGCGTCGCGCAGCGCGACCTTGGGGGCGGCGGCGCCTGCGTACTGCTGCTGGATGACGTCCTGGATCGCGGCGGCGAGCGCCTGCGCCAGGGCGGCTTCGTCGTCGGCGGGGGTCTCGACGGGGTCGGGCGGCAGCAGGTCGGCCATCGCGCGACGCTACATTTTCGGCGCGCCTCGTGCGACCATCGGTGGTGGTGAGGAACGTGGCCGAGTGGATCGTCCGGCGGTTCTGGGGGTATCTGCCGGCGGCGCCCATCGCGCTGTTCCTCGGCATGGTCGGGTACATCGGGTTCTGCGATCCGCACTTCCCGTGTCACGCGGCGGAGCTCGACCTGCACCTGGCGTCGGAGGCGGCGATCCCGCCGGATCGACCGGTCGCGACCGCGAAGGTCGCCGGCATCGTCGACACGTTCCGCTACAAGCCGACCGGCACCGAGGCCAACGCCGGCATCCCGTACTGGATCTTCAAGGCGCTGCCGGCGCTGTTCAAGGACGACCCGCGGTTCGCGAACGCGTCGCCCGGGCACGAGTGGGACGCGTTCGGCATGTTCGGCGACGCCGACCCGGCGATGACCCGCGCCAGCGGGATCCCGCGCGGCATGGTCCTGGCCGACACCGACGTGCAGCTGCCTGGCACCGTCGTCGGCATCGGCCTCAAGCGGGTCGCGTTCAACTGCGCGGCGTGCCATCAGGGCGAGTGGCTCGACGATCAGGATCAGCGGCACCTGGTCGATGGCATGCCCAACCACTCGATCGACACGCAGCAGTTCAAGACCTTCATCCACGACGCGATGAAGAGCGCGCTGTTCACGCCCGAGCGGGTGCTCGAGGAGATCGATCACCAGCTGGCGCTGGCCGGGCACGCGGCGCTGACCCGCTGGGAGCGGCTGGTCTACACCGGGGTCGTCACGGCCATGCGCCAGGGGGACGACAACACCGGGTGGATGGCGAAGCGCCCGCCGAACGGCCCCGGCCGCGTCGACGCGTTCAGCGCGGTGAAGTACGAGGTGCTCGCGGTCCCCGACGACGGCAAGCTCGCGACCGTCGACCTGCCCAGCATCTGGCACCAGGGCAACGACATCCGGCCGTGGCACCACTGGGACGGCAACACCGACAACAGCCGCGCCCGCAACTACGGCTCGGTGGTCGGCGTCGGCGGCTCGGCGCTGTCGGTGCGCGGCGTCAACGTCGATCAGGTCGCGGCCTGGCTCGACTCGTCGCTGGGGCCGCCCGCCGAGACGCCGTTCGCGCGCAAGGCCGCGACCGATCCGCTGGTGGTCCGCGGCAAGCAGCTCTTCGGCGATCTGGGCTGCGCGCACTGCCACGGCACCTACGATCCCGCGACGGGCCAGGTCGAGCGCGCGGCCGACTCGTCGTACATGACGTCGGTCGTCGTCGATACCGATCCGCGGCGCTGGCAGGCGTTCGATCCCGGGACCGCGGCCGCGCTCGACGGCTGGGGCTTCGCGCGCGGCATCTGGCCGCAGAACGCGTTCCGGCCGGCGTCGCCGGGCTACGTGCCGCCGCCGCTCGATGGCATCTGGGCGCGCGCGCCGTACCTGCACAACGGCTCGGTGCCGAGCCTGCGCGCGCTGCTCACGGCGCCCGAGGACGGCGCGCCGCCGCCTCGGCCCGCGGTCTTCTACCGCGGCAGCCGGCGCTACGACGCGACGACCATGGGCTGGGAGATCGCGCCGACCGAGCGCGGCACCGGCCGCGCGCTCTTCAAGTACGACACCAGCCTCGATGGCAACGGCAACGGCGGCCACGCGTTCTACGTCGCCGACGGCGATCTCGACGCGATGCTCGCGTACCTGGGGACGCTCTGATGTTTCCGTATATCGAGACCGCGATCGCGTTCGCGCTGGTGATGCTGGTCGGGAGCCTGATGGTCAACGTGATCGTCCGGATCCTGTCGACGCTCCGCGGCCAGCGACCCGACGGCGTGCAGGACATGCTGGTGCAGCTGCACCGCGGCTTCTGCGCCGAGCGCGGCGTGGCGCTCGCGACCCCCGAGCGGCTGCGCGCCGAGCGGGCGTTCGTCGACGGCGTGCTCGGCGCGCCGGTGCTGCACGCGCCCGACAAGTACGACGACGTCCTGGCCTACGAGGCCCGGTGCAAGGAGCGGGAGGCCGCGCTCCGCGCCGAGGCGGCGAAGGCGACCGACGCGGCGCGGGCCAAGCTGCTGGCCGACGCCGAGAAGGTGTGCGCGCAGGTCGCGGCGATGCGCGCGAAGAACCTCAACAACCAGATCGAGCACATCCGCAAGGGCGACCTGCTCGCGATCATCCGCGGCGCGTCGCACGAGGTCCCGGGCGTGCCCGGCGTGCGCACGCTGCCGGCGGCGTGGTTCGGCAACGCCCACCAGACGTCCGCGCCACCGACCGCCGAGCAGCGCGACGAGTTCCAGTCGATCGACGCGAGCGCGGTGCCCGGCGTCAACGCCCGCGACTTCCACGACTACGTGCAGCGCTGGTTCTCGACCGCGGAGTGCACGGTCTCGAACCTCTTCGGCAAGGAGCAGCGCCGGGCCGCGATGGCGGTCGCCGGGCTGGTCGTGGTCGCGCTCAACCTCGATGCGCTGCAGCTCGCGCGCGACCTCTATCACGATCGCGCGCTGTCGGAGCGCCTGGCCGGGCGGGTCGACGAGCTGGTCGCGCTCGGCCGGACGCTGACCGACAAGCCGCCCGAGGGCACGCCGCCGGCGTCGATGGACGAGCTGCGGGTCGCGCTCGAGAAGACCACGGCGGTGCTGTCGATCGAGCAGGTGCCGATCGGCTGGCAGAACAGCTACATCGCCAAGCGGTGGTGCGCGTACCACGACGACTGCGCCGACGTGACGGTGCTGACGCCGACGGCGCGGCAGCTGTTCACCGACATCCTCGTCTGGATGATCGGGCTGTTCGCGGCGTGGCTCTTGCTGTCGCTGGGCGCGCCGTTCTGGGTCGGCGTGCTGTCGAACGCGGCGGGCCTGATCAACATGCTCCAGACCGGCAAGGGCGACGAGCACGCGACCGAGACCACCGCCTGGTCGAACGAGCACCAGGGCCGCGCGCGCGACAGCGGCTGACGCAGGAGGCCACCGTGGCGCCATCGACCGAAGTCTTCGTCCTGGTCATCTTCCTGTGCGGCCTGCCGTTCTTCCACGCGATGTTGCGTGACCCCGCGCTGCGCGGGCGGCGGCTCTTCTTCCTGGCGTACGTGCTCCTGACGGTGTCCAACGTGGCCACGGTGCTCGAGGAGTGGTGGGCGCACGACGCGTTCGATACGTGCGAGCACCTCGCGATCATGCTGGGCGCGGCCGCGATGCTCGGCGCGGTCGTCCAGCTGACCGCGGGCCCGCCGCGGCCGGCGCGCGCGCGTCCGGTCGACCCGGCGTGACCGCATGCACGACGACCTGATCGTCAGCTTCAACCTCGTCGCGCTGGCGGCGTTCGTCGCCGCGGCGGTGGTGGCGGCGCGGCGCCGGCATCGCGCGGACATCGGTGGCAGCGCGTTCGTGCCGCTCGTGGGCTCGCTGCTGCTCTATGCCTTCATCGTGAGTTCCAACGTGGTGGAGCACGCCGACATCACCGCGTCCTTCGATCCGCTCGAGGACATCGCCGAGGTCGTGTTCACGTTCATGTTCCTGTTCTTCGTCAACAACTGGCGCAAGGATCGGTCGGAGGCGCGGTTCCGCGCGCTGTTCGTGAGCGCGCCGCTGGCGCTGGCGGAGGTCGCGCCCGACGGTCGCGTGCTCGAGGTCAACCAGATCCTCACCGAGCAGCTTCGCCAGTTGTTCGGGATGGCGGTCGCGGACGTGCCGACGATGGCGGCGTGGCTGGCGGTCGCGTATCCCGATCCCGCGTACCGCGCCGAGGTCGAGGCGGCGTGGGCCGAGCGTGTCCGCGAGGCGTTCGCGAGCGGGCGGCCGATCGCCGCCGAAGAGCGCGACGTCACCTGCGCGGACGGTACGCTCCGCCGGTTCCTCGTCGGCGGCAATCCGATCGGCGAGAACGTGCTGGTCAGCTTCGTGGACGTCACCGACCGCCTGCGGAGCCAGGCCGAGACCGCGCGGCTGCAGGAGCAGCTGCTGCAGGCGCAGAAGCTCGAGGCGATCGGCGTGCTCGCGGGCGGCGTCGCCCACGACTTCAACAACATGCTCGGCGCGATCATCGGCTTCACCGAGCTGACGATGGACGAGCTGGAGGTGTCCCATCCGGTGCGCCCCAACCTGGTCGAGATCCTCACGGCCGCGCAGAAGTCGGCCACGTTGACCCGCCAGCTCCTCACGTTCGCGCGCAAGCAGAAGGGCACGCCGACGACCGTCGGCGTGGACCGGGCGGTCGGCGACCTGCTCGGCATGCTGCGCCGGATGATCGGCGAGAACATCGAGCTCGCGTGGCAGCCGGGCGCCGAGGGCGGCACCGTCCGCATGGATCCGACCCAGTTCGATCAGATCGTCGCCAACCTGTGCGTGAACGCGCGCGACGCGATCAGCGACGTCGGCCGCATCACGGTGGCGACCAGCCTCACGTCGATCGACGCGACCAGCGCCGCCGTGATCGGGGACGCCGCGCCCGGCGAGTACGTCCTGATCTCGGTCACCGACACCGGCTGCGGCATGGACAAGGCGACGAAGGCGCACATCTTCGAGCCGTTCTTCACGACCAAGGCCCCGGGCCAGGGCACCGGCCTCGGGCTCGCGACGGTCTACGGGATCGTCAAGCAAGCCGATGGCCGGATCGCGGTGTACAGCGAGCCGGGCGTGGGCACGACCTTCAACGTCTTCCTGCCGCGGCACCTGGGCGAGGTCGGGCTCGTGTCGCCCACGGCGCCCGCGGAGGTGCCGCGCGGGCGCGGCGAGCGCGTGCTCGTCGTCGAGGACGACCCCCTGGTGGCGCGGATGTGCGCGACGATGCTCGAGCGCCTCGGCTACACGTACGTGGTGGCCACCAGCCCGCGCGAGGCGCTCCGCCTGATCGACGTCGATGGCGCGCACCTCGATCTGCTGCTCACCGACGTGATCATGCCGGAGATGAACGGCCGCGAGCTGCGCGCCCGGATCGCGCAGGTCTGCCCGCAGATCAAGCACGTGTTCATGTCGGGCTACACCGCCGACATCCTCGCCGGCGACGAGGCCCACGCCGACCACTTCCTGCGCAAGCCGTTCGCGATCCGCGAGCTCGGCGTGAAGCTGCGCCAGGTCCTCGACGCGGCGTAGCGGGCGCCGCGCTGCTGCGCCTACGGGTGCAGCACGATGGCGCCAGCGCGGTCGAGCGAGAACGGCGCTGCGCCGAGGTCGACGCCGTTGGCGTGCAGATCGAACGCGAGGATCGCGACGTAGTCGTCGATCGGCAGCGTGCCCGGGGCGTCGCCGGGCATGTGCGCCGCGGCCCAGCCGCCGACGTCGGCGGCGGTCACGAACGGCACGTCGCGGTGCG
>JAIOQA010000284.1 GCA_021413675.1 Deltaproteobacteria bacterium
GAGCTCGATGATGATCTCGCCGAGCTCGGTCTTCGCCACCACCTTGAGCGGCACGCGGTCGGCGTCGTCGGACAGCCACACGACGAAGTCGCGCGCCGGCTTGCCGTCGTCGACCTTGAGGGCGCCATTGGCGCGCCAGGCCAGGCCGCTGTAGCGGACCGCGGCGCGGTTGCCGAGCTGGGTGCCGATGGTCTCGCGGCCGTCGAAGTTCACGACCGACTTCCAGATGCGCTTGCCGCCCATGACCCAGAGCGTCTTCGAGGCGCCAGGCGAGGCCTCCCAGCCGCGCATCGCGGCCATCGCGGTGTGCGTGTCGTGGGCGATCAGATCGCCGAACGCGAAGTGATCGTGGCCGACGCGCGGGGTGTCCGAGCGCGTCGAGGTCGCGTCGATCATGCCGCCGTGGAAGACGACCTCGGCGTGGTAGTCGACGCCGCCGGTCGTGACCTGCGAGGTCATCGTGAGCGGCGTCGCGTGATCGGCGTCGATGATCGTGGTCGCCTCGTCGGAGACGCGCTTGAGCATCGCGGCCGCGCCGGCGGTCGCGATCAGCGAGCGCACCGCGAGCGCGCGGTGGCCGTCGACCATGCCGGGCTGACCGACCGCGAGCGAGGCCTCGCCGATGAGGATGCCGCCGAGCTTCACCTCGAAGCTCATCTGCTCGCCCGGGAACAGCCCGAGGCTCGGCGCGGGCGCGTCCGCCGCGACGACGCGCGGCGCGTCGAACGCGAGATCCGCGGCGGCGCCGCCGCAGGCGCCGAGGGTCAGCGCGACCAGGATCGCCGAGATCGTCGCGCGGACCATGTATCAGGAATGAACGACCGCCGCCTCCACGGCAAGATCAACCTGCGGTGCTAGCGTGGGCGCGTGACCCCGACCGCACCACGCCTCGCGATCACGATGGGATGCCCGGCGGGCATCGGGCCCGAGATCGTCGCCGCGGCGGTGACCGCGGCCGCGCCCGAGGTCCGCGCCCGGCTGGTGGTCCACGGCGACCGCGGCCCGCTCGAGCGCGCGCTGGCGGGCAAGCCGTGGCCGCGCGAGGTGCCGATCGTCGAGCATGGCTTCGACGCGACCGCCGGTCAGCCCGACGAGACCGCCGGCGCGGCGCAGGTCGCGTACCTCGAGAGTGCGATCGCCGCGGCGCAGCGTGGTGAGGTCGCCGCGCTGGTGACCGCGCCGATCTCCAAGACCTGGGCGCGGCGCGCCGGCTTCGCGTTCCCCGGCCACACCGAGCTGCTGGCCGCGCGGTTCGCGGCGCCGCGGGTCGCGATGGCGTTCGTCGGGCCGCGGTTCCGGGTCGTGCTGGCCACGATCCACACGCCGCTCGCCGGGGTCCCGGCCGAGCTCACGATCGACGGCGTGGCCGCGGTCACCCACCTGTTCGCCGATGCGCTGATCGGCGACCTCGGGGTGTGGCGACCGCGCCTCGGCGTGGTCGGGTTGAACCCGCACGCTGGCGAGGGCGGGCTCATCGGCACCGACGAGCGCGACGTGATCGCGCCGGCGATCGAGGCGGTGCGCGCCAGCCGCCGCGACCTCGAGCTCGGCGGCCCGCTCGTGCCCGACGCCGCGTTCCGCGCCGCGCTCGACGGTCGCTGGGACGGGCTGGTCGCGATGTACCACGACCAGGCGCTCATCACGATCAAGCTCATCGACTTCGATCTCGCGGTCAACGTGACGCTCGGCCTGCCGATCGTGCGGACCTCGCCGGATCACGGCACCGCCTACGATCTCGCCGGCTCGGGGAAGGCCCGCGCCGACAGCTTCGCCGCCGCGCTCGCGCTCGCCGATCAGATCGTGCAGCGCCGCGCCGCGCGCGCATGACGAGCGCGGGTCACGCGCTCCTCGGGCCACGCGATCTGCTAGAAATCGCCCGTGCCCCGGCCGCTCCGCATCGCCCCCTCGATCCTGTCCGCCGATTTCGGTCGCCTCGCCGAGGAGGTCCGCGCGCTCGAGCGCGCCGGCGCCGACTACATCCACGTCGACGTCATGGACGGCCACTTCGTGCCCAACCTGACGATCGGCCCGGTCGTGATCGAGGCCGTGCGCAAGGCCACCACCCTGCCCCTCGATGTCCACCTGATGATCGAGGACGCCGATCGCTGGGTCGGCGAGTACGCGAAGTCCGGCGCCGATCTCATCGGCGTGCACGCCGAGGCCTGCCCGCACCTGCACCGCACGATCGGGCAGATCGCCAGCCTCGGCAAGAAGCCGGTGGTCGTGCTCAACCCGCACACGCCGATCGAGGCCGTGCGCTGGGTCCTGCCCGACGTCGCGATGGTGCTGATCATGAGCGTCAACCCCGGCTTCGGCGGCCAGAAGTTCATCCCGTCGGCGATCGGCAAGATCCGCGAGCTGCGCGCGCTCGCCGACCTGCACGGCTGGGACCTCGACATCGAGGTCGACGGCGGCGTGAAGCTCGACAACATCGCGCCGGTGGTCGCCGCCGGCGCCAACGTCGTGGTCTCCGGCTCCGGCATCTTCGGCACGCCCGACTACGCCGCGACGATCGCCGCGATGCGCGCGCGCTGCGCGGAGTAGCATCGCGCGAGGCCGCCCGCGGTTTTTGATACGATGGTCGGGATGCGGTCATTCCGCCTGATCCAGACCGTCCCCGTCCTCGTCCTGTCGCTGCTGGCCGGCGCGCCCGCCGCCGCCGAGACGTTCGTCGTCGCCGACGACGTGGCGCTCGCGCTCCCCGACGGCGCGTTCGCGCAAGCCGGCGACGGCGCGGTGCACACCGCCGACGGACGCACGGCCTTCAAGGCCGCGCGGATGCCCGACAGCTGCGCGAAGGTCTTCGCGCACCTCGGCGGCGCGGCGGGTCGCCGGCCGGAGGCTGCGCCCGAGGCGCCCGCGACCTGGTCCCCGCAGCGCCTGCAGGACGGGACCGCGCGCACCTACTGCCGCGACGACGGCGGCCTCACCAGCATCGCGCTGCTCGTCGACGGTCCGGACGAGGGCGAGCGGCGGCGCGTCGCGCAGCTCGTGATGGCGGCGATCGACGCGGCGATGGAGGCGCCCGAGCCTGCCCCGACGACGGTCGCGCTGCCCGGCACCTCGCTGGTGATCGAGCGGCCGAGTGGCTACAGCGCCGATGCCGACAAGCTGACCTCCGCCAGCGGCCAGACGATCATCTTCGGCGACGAAGGCCGTGGCATCTGCGAGCCGGTCATGCGCGACCTGGCCACAGCCGAGCATCATCGGGTCGAGCGCGCGGCCGGGGCGCCGACGACCTGGGCGCCGATCCGCTACGCGCCGCAGCCGATGAGCTACGTCTACTGCCGCGACCTGCCCCACCGGCACACGCTGTGGCTGCACGTGCAGTCGACGAAAGGCACCAGCGCCGCGCTGACCGCGGAGCTCCGCCCGGTCTTCGCGGCGATCGACGCGGCGATCCAGCCGCCCGGGCCGGTCGAGTTCATCGTCGAAGGCATCGGCGCGATCACCGTGCCCGGCGATCGCTTCAGCATCGAGAACGGCGCCCTCTGGCTCGATGATCGCGCGGTGGTGACGGCGACGCTCGGCGACGCCGCGTGTCCCGCGTGGCACGCCGCGGTCGCGCCCGCCGCGCCCTTCGCGCCGATGGACGCGCCGGCGGCGTGGTATCGCGAAGACGCGAGCGCGTACTGTCGCGACGTCGGAGGCGACCGCCACCTGGAGTTCCACGTCGGCGTCGCCAGCGATCCACCCGACCCGGCGATCGCGCAGCGCCTGCTCCAGGCGATCGACCTCGCGGTGGCGGCGATGCCGGTCGCGCCGGCGCCGCCCGCGATCGCGCCTGTCATCGCGCCCGCGATCGCGCCCGCGATCGCGCCCGCCATCGCGACCGCGACCGATCCCATGATCGCCCCCGCCATTGACTCCGGTGCGCCTGCCCCGGCGCGCGTCGACGCCGATCGATCGCCGTCCGAGCCGGCGACGTTCGCGTCCCTGCGCCTCGCCGCGGCGGCGGGCAACGTGACCGCGGCGGAGCGCACCGGCGTGGCCGCCTCGACCCACCGGTTCGTGCTCGCGCAGCTCGGCGTCCCCCCGCACCGGCGCGATCCCGAGAGCCCGGCGGGCCTGGCCTGGTCCGCCGGCGCCGCCGCGGGTGGCGCCGGCGACGCCTTCATCGGCGACGTCCACGCCGGCGCGGGCTACGGCGTCCACCTCGGCCCGTTCGAGATCGACGCGCTCGGCGAGCTCGGCGCCGATCGCACGGGCGGTGGTAGCACCGCGCAGCGCGTGCGGGCCAGCGTCCTGATCGCCACCCACGGCCGCGTCGTCGGCGTCGGCATCGCGTACGAGACCTGGGCCGATCGCGGCACGCTGCTCGGCGCGCTGGTCACCCTCGCCCCCTGATCGCGCGGCCAGCTCAGCGCCCGTGGCGCGCGAGCTCGAGCTGGACGTCCAGCGAATCCACCTCGTCGAGCATCGCGAGCGGCCCGGGGTCGATGCCGAGCGTGCGGCTCTCCTCGAGGATCGCCAGGTGCACGGCCCAGGTGACGCGCGGCGCGTCGGCCAGCAACGGCCCCAGGCCGCGCAGCGCGTCGCGCGCGTCCTTGCGGCCGAGCTCCTCGACCGCGCGCACGCGGACCGACTCGCGCGGGTCCTCCCGGACCAGCGCGACCAGGGGCGCGATCGCGTCGCGCGCCGGCACGTGCACCGCCCAGCTCGCGAGGGTCTCGCGGGCGTGGGTGCTCGCGGTGGCGGGGTCGTGCAGGTGGCGCCACAGCACCGGCGACAGCGCCGGATCGGGCGCGAGCTGGGCGCAGTGATACGCGGCGGCCTTGCGGACCGCGGCGGCGTCGTCGCGCAGCATCGCGATCACCAGCTCGCCTTCGCCCCAGGCCGCGAACAGCCCGGCGGCGTGCGCGCGCACCGCCGGGTCGGCGTGGTTCGCGAGCAGGAGCGCGACCCGCCGCCGCGCCGCGGACGGCCACGTCGCGGTCGCGGTCGCCGCCGGAAACCACGCGAGCTTGTCGATCCACGCGCCATCGAGATCGCCGTAGGTCGCGAGCACCTCGTCGACGGTCCAGGTCCGCGCCGCGGTCGGGAAGGTCACGGTCGGCGGCGCCGCCGCCACCGGCTGGAACGCGGCGATCGCATCGGCCACGAGCTCCCACACCGGGTGCAGCCACGACAGCACGCGACCGCGCGCCGCCGGCGGCAGCTCGTGCACCGCGTCGGCGATGCCGGCCGCGACCTCGTCGAGCCGCTGGGGCGCGTCCGCGAGCCGCGCCAGGACCTCCGGCCGCAGCTCGCCGAGGCAGCGCAGCGCGCAGCGGCTGCCGTAGTAGCCCAGGGTCTGCGCCGCCGCCGCCGCGACGCCGGGCTCGTCCTCCTGCGCGCAGCGGATCAGCGCGGGCTCGGCGGCGAGCGGCTCGTCCCACGCGAGGATCGTCGCGGCGGTCGCGCGCACCTCGGGGTCGGGGTGCGCGAGCGCGGCGATCTTGCGGGCCTGGTGCGCGGGCTCCTCGAAGCCGAACTCCATCACGTCGATCGCGTCGCGGTGGAGCGGGTGTGCGGGATCGTCCGCGACGTCCGCGACCACGTCGGCCTGGCCGCGCGTCATCGACAGGAGCGCGTGGTGCTGACACAGCGGATCGGGCCCGCGCCACCACGCCCGCAGCTGGGCGTCGGTCGGCGATGCGCCGATGCTGCGCAGGACCGCGCCCGCGGTCGCGCGCACCGGAGCGCGCGCCGGCGATCCCATCATCGCGGTGAGCGGCGCGATCGCCCGCGGATCCTCGAGGTGCATCAGCGAGGTCGCGATCGCGTCGAGCTCGTCGTCGCTCGCGGCCGGCATCGCGGCCACCAGCCGCCGGGTCCAGGAGCGATCCCGGACCTCGCGGATGCGCGCGTGCGGCAGCAAGGCGCCGGGCATGCCGCAACGATGCGCGGTTGCGCGCCGCGCGGCAACGAATTGGCGCGCGCCGGCCCGCCGCCCCTAGAACGTGCCGAACAGCTCGGTCAGGCGCACGTCGAGGGCGGTCGCGACCTTGAACAGGCTCGACACCGACGCCGACGACTCCGCGCGCTCGATCTGCGAGAGCAACGACACCGACAGCTTGGTCCGCCGCGACATCTGCTTGAGGGTCAGGCCGCGGGCCTTGCGCAGGTCGCGGATCTGCCGCCCGATGGTGGCGTGGAGCTCGTCCTCGCGGCGGAGGATGAGGCCCTTCTTCTTGGCGATCCGCGCGATGACCTCGCGGAACTCGTCGAGCGAGAACGGCTTGCGCAGGTACGCCGAGACGTCGTGCTCGATCGAGGAGGTCGCGGTCTCCAGACTCGGGTACCCGGTCAGGATGATGATCGCGATGTCGTCGTCGTTCTCCCGGATCTGGCCCAGGAGATCGATGCCCGAGAGCTTGGGCATCATGAGGTCGAGCACCACGACGTGGAACTCTTCCTCGCGCATCTGCTCGAGGGTCCGGGTCGGGTCGTTCAGGACCGTGACCGAGTAGCCCTCGGATGCGAGGAAGTCGTGGAGGTACTCGCAGACATCAGGGTCGTCATCGACGACCAGGATGCTGAGCTGCGGCACCTCACGCTGCTTCCTCGACGAGCTGGTCGCGGCCACGAACTTCCTTCTTGGCGCCCGGCGCGCTGCTCGAGATGAGCATCGCGGCAGACAAGCAGGTCATTTCCGTTGGAATCGTCGTCGGGGCGAGAGGATTTGAACCTCCGACTTCTTGGTCCCGAACCAAGCGCGCTACCAGACTGCGCTACGCCCCGTGAAATCGTTTCGTGGGAACCACTTATCCCCACACGCTATCAGAGTCAATCTCGAAGTTTCAGTTCCAACGGAATGTTCCGCTAAATTCGTATCACACAACCAGCTTGTCAGAGATCGGCATCAACGCCGCCAACGCCACACCGGAAGCGGAAGCTCCAGGCCGGCCTCGATGAATCGACCGGACGCAGCAAGTACACCGACCCGGACGTACGGCACAACCCCCGCGTAGCACCAAATTCGCGCCGACCCGCCGATCCGCGGGTGGTGGTCGCCGGAGATATCGAGGATCGGGCCCGCGGCCACGCCCGCGAGGAACCCCAAGCGCCGGGTTCCGACGACGAGATCAGCGTCGATGCGACCGGCCTCGCGCTCGGTCCAGCGCGCCGCGGAGATCCGCCCGCCGATCACACCGAGCAGATCTCCCTCGCGCAGGCGCGTCAGGCTGACCGCCCCGCCCGCGAAGGTGTCGACCCCGGCGTCCGAGTCGCCCACCCCCAGGGCCGGCCCCAGGTGGAGATAGACGCCGTCCAGGCTCTTCTGGCGGGCGATCGCGGCTTCAGGTCCGGCTACCGCGGGGGTCGCCGCGGCCAGAATGCAGGCCGCAACCGCCCACACCTGGGGTGCCAACCCCCGCACTGGCCGCCGCCCATTGCCAAACCCGTCCCGTAACCTGATAACATCGCCTTGGTTTTGGCAGACAGCGTGCCGGGCGCAAAGCTTGCTTTGCCCAGGGATGGTGCCCGCGCTGTCCCTGCCCCTGCCGACTCTCCCCGCCACGCGCACCGCCAACGATCGCGACCCCATTGGCCGAGACGTGAACCCGAACGCGGCAGTCGAGAGGCCCAAGCCGGCCATGGAGCCGGTGAGCCTACCACCCGAGCTCCAGGCCGACTACGCGGCCCTGCGCAAACTCGGCATGTTCGATGGCGTGCCCAACGGCGCGCTCGCGGACGCGCTGCGCGCCGGTGGCCTGCACCGCCGCACGATCGAGCGCGACGCGTTCCTGCTCGATCCGATCGGCCTGGCCGCGGGCGAGACCGCGCCGGTGTTCTTCGTGGTCGAGGGCCAGGTCGCGGCCGCGGTGTTCGAGGAGAGCGATCTCGCCGAGCGCCACGCGCTGCAGGTCCGCCTCGCCGGCCTGACCGAGGAGGAGCGCGAGGAGGAGTCGCTCATCAAGCCGCCGCCGCTGGCCCGCGTCGCGCGCAAGAACGTGGCGCTGTTCACCGCCGGCGACGTCTTCAATGGTGCGGCGCTCAGCCACGCCCGCGGCGCGCCCCTCGCCTTCTACGCCGCCGCACCGACCAGCGTGGTCGCCGTCGATCAGCGCACGGTCGCCGAGCTCGCCGCCCGCCACCCCGCGTTCGAGGCCCGCTTCCAGCGCGCGATCCACATCGCGCGCGAGCGGCTCGCGTTCGTCTCGGGCGTGAAGCAGGAGATCCTCGACTTCTTCGTGCGCCAGGGCATCTCGGTCGCAGGCGAGATGGTGCGCGTGCGCCAGCTCGACCTCTGCATCGACTGCAAGCTGTGCGAGGAGGCGTGCGAGGAGCGCTACGGCGCGCGCCGCCTGACTCTCGGCGGCTTCCAGCTGGGCATGCTGGACTTCGTCTACACCTGCCGGACCTGCACCGATCAGCGGTGCATCGACCCGTGCGAGTACGACTCGATCTCGTTCGATCCGAAGCGCAAGGAGGTCGTCATCAACGAGGCGACCTGCACCGGCTGCACCGCGTGCGCGCAGGCCTGCCCGTACGGCGCGATCGACATGGTCGAGGTCTTCGACAGCGCCAGCCCCACCTTCAAGGGCGCGTTCAAGGATCGCCTCGAGAAGAAGGGCGCGCTGGCGTTCGGCGGCGGCGCGCCGCGCATGGCCCGGCCGCGCCGCATCGCCAACAAGTGCGATCACTGCGGTGCCTACGGCGACCAGGCGTGCGTGTCGGCGTGCCCGACCGGCTCGCTGATCGAGGTCGACACCTACGATCTGTTCCGCGAGCGCAGCGCGATCGCCGCGGCGATGGCGCGCAGCGGCTACGATCAAGATGCGCCCGGCCCGCGCGACGAGGTCCTGCCGACCGGCCCGTTCACCGAGGGCCTCTCGGTGCGCAACGGCGGCAAGGCCCGGATCCGGCGCGGCCGGTTCTGGCCGATGGCGTTCTGGGTGATCGGGCTGACCGCGTGGACGCTGTGCCTCGCGGAGATCCTCCTGCGCCTGTACATGCCGGCCAAGTCGCTGCAGTTCTGGCTGCTCGGTCGCGAGCTGGTGGGCCAGGACGCCGCCGGCATCCTCGAGCACGTCGAGTTCCGCGCCGGCGATCGGCTCGCGGTGTGGTGCGGCGTCGGCGGCACCGCGCTCATGGTGATCGCCGCGATCTATCCGGTGTTCCGGCGCATCCGCATGTTCCGGTGGCTGGCGTCGAACACGATGTGGTTCGACTTCCACATGATGTCGGGCACGGTCGGCCCGCTGTTCGTGATGCTGCACGCGGCGATGAACTTCGCGTCGTGGGGCGCGGCCGCGTTCTGGAGCATGCTGATCGTCGTCATCTCCGGGGTGATCGGCCGCTACCTCTACACGCAGGTGCCGGACATGATGAACGGCCGCGAGCTCGAGGAGCTCGACCACGCGCGCGCGTTCGCCGCCGCGCGCACGCAGAACCCGGTCGCGCTGTCCGAGATCGATCGCGAGCTCGGCGCCCACGGCCAGCGCGCCGACGCGATCGCGCGCTCGGCCGGCGTGCTGCGGGCGCTGGTCTGGCTGGTCAGCGAAGATCTCCGCCGGCCGGCGCGGTCGTGGAAGCGCCGAAAGCGGCTCGCCAAGCTCGGCGTCACCGGCGCGACCCGGCGCGATCTCGTGCGGCGCACCAGCCGCCTCCTGCGGGTCCACCGCGCCCGCGTGATCGCGCCCAAGGCCCAGCTCCTCCTCCACTCCTGGAAGAAGGTCCACGTCCCGTTCACCGTGCTGATGACCATCTTCACGGTCGTCCACGTCTGGGATGTGTGGGACCGGGCCTGGTAAGCTGATGACGATGATCGTGCGAGCGAGGATCGCCGAGCGGGTCGCGTGGCTGTGCGCGCTCGCGCTACTGGTGATCGCGGGCCTCGGCCGCGGCGCGCGCGCCGACGACGACTTCTTCTCGTCGTCGCCGGGGCCGCTGTCGCGCAGCCACCAGTCCCTCGACACCCCCGACCACTGCAACGACTGCCACACCGGCGGCCGCGGGCTGTCGAACGACAAGTGCCTGTCGTGCCACGACCACAGCGACCTGAAGGCGCGGATCGCGTCGGGCCAGGGCTTCCACGCCTCGTCCGCGGTCAAGGGCAAGCAGTGCGAGGCCTGTCACCTCGAGCACAAGGACAAGAACTACGATCTGATGGGCTGGCGCTCGCTGCCCGGCGGCCAGCAGCAGTTCGATCACAAGCTCACGGGCTGGCCGCTCAACGGCAAGCACGCGCAGACCAAGTGCAACGACTGCCACAAGCGCAAGGACGCCCAGGGCCTGCAGACCTTCCTCGGCGAGGACAAGCTCTGCGGCAGCTGCCACAACAAGGACCAGCCGCACGGCTACCTGCGCCGCGCGATGCAGGCGTGCGAGCGCTGCCACGGCGAGAGCGTGTGGAAGCCGGCGAAGGCGCCGATGGACTTCGACCACAACAACCCGCGCGACACGTCGATGGCGCTGGTCGGGTCGCACGCCGATGTGTCGTGCGCCAAGTGCCACCCCAAGTCGCTCTTCAAGCTGAAGTTCGCCAAGCCCGACTTCTGCGGCAACTGCCACAAGAGCCCGCACGACGGCCAGCTGTTCGGCAAGACGCCGTGCGAGCAGTGCCACTCGCCGGCGATGGGCTCGCTCGACAAGTTCCAGTTCGATCACGACAAGCGCACCAAGTTCGCGCTCGGCCAGGCCCACGCGCGCATGGTCTGCGAGAAGTGCCACACCCGCGCGCTCGGCGAGCGCAAGCCCTCCGGCACGTGCGAGACCTGCCACGCCGCCGACAACAAGCACGGCGATCGGTTCAAGGCGTTCGGCACGCCGCAGCCGGCGTGCGCGACCTGCCACGCCTCGACGCCCAAGTGGGTCGCGACGTCGTCCACGTTCGCGCACGATCGCCGCACCAAGTTCAAGCTCACCGGCCGCCACGCCGAGGTCGAGTGCCGCTCGTGCCACCGCGGCCGCACGCCCGCCGACTTCGAGCGCTTCGACGCGAGCACGGTCGGCTGCATGGGCTGCCACCAGCACGCCAAGGTCCACGACGGCCAGTTCAAGGACAAGGAGTGCCTGCGCTGCCACCAGGGCGCGGGCCGCGTCGATCTCACCGCGAAGTCGGTCGATCAGTTCCACGGCCCGACCTCGAAGTTCCCGCTGACCAAGGCGCACAAGTTCGTGAAGTGCGCCGAGTGCCACAAGGACGACAACTACAAGGACACGCCGATGGAGTGCGGCGGGCGCTGCCACGAGGACTCGCTCCACAAGGGCTCGCTGGGCGAGACCTGCTCGCGCTGCCACTGGGGCGGCACCTGGGAGGCGGTCCGCTTCGATCACACCGACGACACCAAGTGGGAGCTGAAGGGGATGCACAAGGACATCCCCGACTGCGCCGACTGTCACCCGAAGCGCGCGTACACCGGCACGCCCAAGAACTGCGGCGCCGAGGGCTGCCACGCCAAGGACGACGCCCACAAGGGTCGGCTCGGCAACGCGTGCGAGAAGTGCCACCGCGAGACCGGCGACAACGTCTTCAACCACAACACGATGTCGCGCTTCCAGCTCGACGGGAAGCACCTCACCACGCGGTGCGGTGACTGCCACCCGTCGCAGACCTTCAAGCCGCGCCCGACCAACTGCTTCGGCTGCCACCCCGAGCCCGAGGTCCACCTCGGCCAGTACGGCACCGCGTGCGAGCGCTGCCACTCGACCAAGGACTTCGGCGACATCAAGCCGCTGCACGACGTCGGCGACTTCTCGCTGACCGGCCAGCACGACCACCTGCCCTGCCAGCGCTGCCACAAGGACAACCGGCCGCTCGCGGGCTCCGGCAACCTCTGCATGAACTGCCACCGCCAGGACGACGTCCACAACAACTCGCTGTCGCCCCGGTGCGGCGAGTGCCACACGCAGGTCGCGTTCGCGCCGGCGCGCTTCGACCACACCACCGTGGGCTGCAACCTGACCGGCCTGCACCGCGCGCTGGCCTGCAACGACTGCCACAAGGGCGGCAACTTCGGCGCGCTCGCCCCGCAGTGCGTGAGCTGCCACCGCGACGACGCCGTCAGCCACGGCGGCCTGCACCTGGGCTACACGACCTGCGCGACCTGCCACTCGGTCAACTCGTTCGCCGTCGGTCCGCGCACCGGCGGGATGGGCTACGGCCGGGAATCGGTGTGCCGGTGAGCGGGGGGCGTCGCATGCGCGCTGCGGCGATCGCGCTGGCCGCGCTGGCGGCCGCGCGGGCGGCCCACGCCGACACGCCCACCGCCGACGAGGATCGGTTCTTCGTCGACAAGGTCGACGACGAGCGCAGCGAGGACCGCACGCTCTGGCAGGGCAGCCTGACCTCGACCTCGTTCCTGCACCGCGAGAATGCGGGCGTGGCCACGCCGCTATCGACCGGCACCCAGGGCGCCGAGAACGCCGCGCCGTTCATGCGGATGTTCACCGACCTGCGCGCGCAGCTCGACGCGCGCCACGTCAAGGGCGGCAACTGGGACGCCCGCGTCGACGCGCGCCTGCGCTACAGCGCGAAGGGCGACGGCGAGTACAACCTGCAGTCGGGCACGTTCGGCGGCAACGAGTACGATCTGCGCGAGCTGTACCTGGTCCGCGGCGGCGCGCGCACCGACGTCAGCCTCGGCCGCCAGATCGTCCTCGATCTCGGCGGGATCAAGATCGACGGCATCCGCATCGATCGCGCGGCGTCGCAGAAGTGGACCTACCTCGGGTTCGCCGGGCTCTACCCGGTGCGCGGGTCGCGCTCGATCACCACCGACTACCCACCGGCGCGGATCGCCGGAGGCACGCGCGGCGGGCGCATCCTGCCCGGCGCGGTCGGCGGCGGCGCGGCCTACCGCACGCAGCAGGCCTACGGCGCGCTCGGCGCGGTCGCGATCGCGTCCTTGACCAAGGACACCGCGACCCAGACCAACGAGTCGCCGCGGCTGTACCTGACCGCGAATGGCTACTGGCGGCCGCGCATCACGCTCGATCTGTTCCACTACGCGGTCGTCGATCTCGTCGGCGCGAACGGCGCGGCGCTGACCAACCTGTCGCTGGGCGCCGACTGGAAGCCGGCGCCGCGCATGCGCGTGACCGCGCTCGTCAACCAGACCGACACCGAGACGCTCAACGTGCAGGCCCAGGCCCGGCTGCAGGAGCCGCAGCCGCTCGGCGTCACGTTCAACAACGAGGTCTTCGTGGCGCGCCTGTCGACCCTGTCGGCGCGGCTGGGCCTGTCGGTGTCGCTGGGCGCGACCGGCCGGTTCGAGATCTCGACCTCGGGCGCGGTCCGCCGCCGCCCGGACCTCACGCTGACGACCAGCGATGGCACCACCAAGGTGACCGTCGCCGCCGCCCAGACCGCCGAGGTCATGCTGCAGGCGGTCGACCGGCGCTCGATCCTCGGGCTGCGGATCAGCGGCTCGGTGCTGCGGTCGTTCGGCGTCGGCAACAACTTCGCGCGCACGTCGTCGCTCATCGCGCGGCTGTCGGCGGAGCGCGAGCTCGCCGAGGGCAAGGGCGACCTGTCGGGGAGCCTGGGCTACTCGAGCTCGTCGGATGACAACATCGGCGTGACCTGCGATGGCGTCACGCTGTCGACCTGCTGGGGCTCGGCCAAGAGCCGCACGATCTCGCTCGAGGGCGCCGGCTCGTACCGCCTCGGCCGTAGCTGGCTGGGCATCGCGAGCCTCGAGCTCGCGAACCAGTCGCTGCAGGTCACCGACGCGATGAAGCTGGTGCCGCAGCCGGGCATCATCATGGTCACCGCGCTCGTCCGGCTGTCGTACCGGTTCTGATCTCACGCTCGCCGGTTTCGGCGGTCGATCTCGGCGGCGACGGGGCGCTCGCGGCTACGCTCGAGCCCATGCGCTCGTTCTGCCTCGCCGCGTCGCTGCTCGCGGCCTGTGGTTCGTCAACGCCCGCGCCGGTCGGGCCCGGATCGGCAGCGGGATCCGGCTCCGAGGTCGGCGCGGGATCCGGTGCCGCGCCGACCGGCTCCGGAACGGGATCGGTGGCGCACCCGCTGCCCGCCGCCGCGGTCGCGGCGCTCGCCGCCTACGGGTCGCCCCACGCCGCGCCGATCTACGTGCCCGCGTCCCACAAGGACGTCGAGCACTGGGTCGCGTTCGTCGGCGGCGACGCCGCGCTGTCCGCGTGGCTGGTCACGCCCAGCGACCCGGCCCACCTGCTCGTCCCCGTCGCGGGCTGGCCGGTCGGCGTGCGCGTGACCGGCGGCGTGGGCGAGATCGGTGACCGCGGCCTCGACGGTGGCGAGGTCGACCGCGACGCCGCGAACGCCTACGTGCTGGTCGAGTCCCGGGCCGGAATGGGCCAGGCCGCGGGCCTGCGGGGCGGCGTCCGCATCGCGATCAACGCGCCGCCCGACGCGCCCGGGAGCGTCGTCATGAACGACCGCGTGTTGCTGGCGCTGTCGGGGGTCACTGACGCCGCCGCGATCGGGCCCCGCCTCGATGCGCTCGCGGCCGACGTCAAGGCCGTGTACGAGCTCTTGCCCGCCAACCAGCTCGAGGCGTTCGCCACGTACCTCAGCTCCTGGGACGCCGCAGCCGGCCTCATCCCGCGGAACGGGGTCGTGCTCGGGGACCTGTGGCAGTACGCCTTCATCGCGCCCGATGCCGACGTCCCCGCGCCGACCACCGAGGTCGCCGAGCTGCAGGGGTTGATCGTCCGCAGCGAGTGGTTCTGCGCCTGGACCGCGTGCACCGATGGCGTCCAGATCGCGGTGCTGGGCGTCGACGAGGGCCACCTGGTGGTCCGCGCGATGCTGCGCCAGGCGCGTGGCCCAGCGCCGACCGCGGACGAGCCGCGCGCCGTGGCGACGCCGCGCGACCCCGCGGAGCCGCTGGCGACCGCGCGCGCGCTCGGCCTGCTCGACGCCAAGGTGCTGGCCGCGGGCGCGACCCCGCGCGGCTGGACCGCGGTCGTGGCCACCGGCGACAGCGCCGAGCTGATCGCGCGCGACGGCGATCTCGTCGCGGCGAGCGAGCTCCACCTCGACGAGCCCGTGGCGCCGCAGCTGGTGCGCTTCGTCGACATCGATGGCGACGGCCTCGCCGAGGTCGCGCTGCCGCACCGGAGCGCGACCGGCGAACCCTACACGACGTTCCGGAGAGCCGATGGATCGAGCGACGTCGGCGCCGGGATCGCGGCGATCGGCGCCAGGACGCCCGACGACGCGATCGCGCGCGCGCTGGCGATCCCGGCCTACACGCTCGTCCCGGACGAGGCGTGCGCCGTGCTCACGCGCATCACCAGCGCGAGCTCGCTGGCCAAGGAAGGCCGCGGCACCGCGGTGGTCTACGCGTTCACCGAGCCGGGACAACCCGAAGTCCGGCACGAGCGGCTCGGCCAGGACGCCGCGGCGGCGCTGCACGCGACGTTCAAGGATGGGTGCCGGCTGGTCTGCGACCCGCGGCGGCCGATCTGCCACACGACCGAGGAGGGTCCAGGGGTCACCTACCACCTGTTCGCCCTCGACCGCACCGGGCTCGGGCTGGTGGCCGCCACGGTCTACCGCGGGTCGTGAGGGCGCACCCGCGACGCTACATGCCGCAGACCGCGACGGTCGCGTCGTAGCTGCCGCGCAGGTAGTGGTGGTTGGCCTTGATGTAGTACGTGCCGTCGTAGCCGCTGGTCGCGAACGACGCGAGCCCGAGGACGCCCGCGACCGGCGCGCCGCCGAAGACGAGCGGCTGGGCGTAGCCGTTCGAGCCCGTGCCCAGGCCCCAGCACCAGACGGTGCCATCGCCGCGCACCGCGCACGCCGCGAGGTACTCGCTGACCAGCGCGGACACGTCGTCGAGCGGCACGCCCGCGCTCGTCATCACGGCGGTCGGCGTCTGCTGGCAGTAGTTGGCGTTGCAGATCGTCCACTGGTTCGTGGCGGTGCCCTCGCCCAGCGCGCCGCTGGCGCCCCAGGCATAGACCCGGTGATCGGCGGCGAGCGCGTAGTTGCCATCCTGGCCCGCGGCGATCGCCGTGACGCCGGCCGGCGGGTTCAGGATCGGCGTCGGATAGAGGCGCGCGGTGGTGTCGCCCTGCGCGAGGCCGCCGCGGATGTTGGCGCCCCAGCAGCTCACGACGCCGCCGGCGAGCACGCATGCCTCGCGATACGCGACCGAGACCTGGGTGACGCTGGTCAGCGCGGTGCTCGGCGTGGCCTTGATCTGCACCGGGTAGCCCTCGTCGTGGCCGGTCTGCATCAGGTTGCCGTCGGTCTTCGCGCCCCAGCACCAGAGCGTGTGGTCGGCGCGGATCGCGCACATCGGCACCGGATAGAAGCCCTGGCCACCGCGCTGGAGCGCGAGCGCGTCGCCGAGCGTGCCGCCGCCGGCGAGCTGCACCGGCGTCGCGGCGTACGCGGTGGTCGCCGAGCCGGCGGCATCGCCGTTGCCGAGCGCGCCGGACAGGCCGACGCCGGCGGCCTTGGCCCAGCACCAGACCGAGCTGTCGGTGCGGCGCGCGCACGAGGCCCACTGCTGATCGACGACCTCGGCGATGTTGTCGAGCGGCGCGGCGGTGGCGGCGTTCATCACGATCTGGCCGCCGTAGTGCTGGAGGCGGCCATCGGTGAGGACGATGTAGTCGCCGAAGATCTGCGCGATGCAGGTGGTCGGCATCGCGTCGGGCGCGGCGTCGGGGTGCGCGTCGGGGTGCGCGTCGGGCATGGCGTCGGGCGCGGCGTCCGGCATCGCATCGGGCGCCGACGCATCCGCGGAGGACGCATCCGCGACCGACGCATCCGCGGCCGACGCATCCGCGGCCGACGCATCGAGCGCGCCATCCGCGAGCGCGCCATCCGCCGATGCATCCACCGCTCCCACAGCGGCGTCGACACGCGCCGCATCGCTGGCGCCGGCATCGGGGAACGACTGACCGCCGCCGCACGCGCTCAGCGAGGCGGCGATGGCGAGGACGAGCGAGCGACGATCGGGCGCGACCACGGACCGGGAGAGTCCGGGTCGCGCGAATGTGACCTCCGGATCAGGGCCTGCCATCCGTCCGGATGTCAGGGCCCCTTCTCGATCGATCGGCCCCGTCGAGGACGACGGTCCCGATCTCATCCGGAACCTGAACCGGCTCACTTCGTTCGCCTAGGGCGCCGGTCGGGTGACCGTGTTGCCCGCGAGCGTGACCGCGGCGATCCGCGCGAGCGCCCGCCCGTCGAGGGTCGCGCCGGTGCCGAGCGAGATCGCCTGGTCGGCCATGATCGTCCCCGCGAACGCGGAGGTCGTGCCGAGGGTCGCCGACGAGCCGACCTGCCAGTACACGTTCGCCGCGCGCGCACCGCCGGCCAGGATCACCTGTCGTCCGCTGGTCGTCGTCAGCGTCGACGCCATCTGGAAGATGAACACCGCGTCGCCGTCGCCCTGGGCGTCGAGGGTGAGATCGCCCGACGTGATCCCGAGCGACGACGTCGAGTGGTACAGCCCGGGCGTCAGCGTCATGCCGCCGAGGTTGCCGGCCACCGTCACCGCGCACAGCGTGCGGCCCGCGGCGTCGTTGAAGGCGGTCGTGAGATCCGCCGTGCCCTGGGCCGCGGTCGGATCGCCGAGGTGCTGCGCGCCGGTCACGTTGCCGGGCGGGAAGCCGGTCACCGCGGTCCCCGGGCTGACCCCGAGATCGCCGGTGACCTGGGTCGCGCCGGTGCTGGTCACCGTCGAGCCCGCGAGCACCGCGAAGTTCCCGGCGGTGAGGAGCGCCACCGGCGCGAGGCTGCACGCGCCGGTGGTGAAGGTCCACACGTGATCGGCGACGAGCGCGGCGCCCTGCGGATCGCGCGCGCCGGTGGTGATCCGCGCGGTGTAGACCAGCCCCAGACCGAGGACGGTGTCGGGCGTGAAGGTCGCGGTGCTGCCCGCGTAGGTCACGACGCCAGCGATCGGCGTCGCGCCCTGGCGCACGAGGAAGGTGGTCGCGGTCAACGTCGTCGAGTCCATCGGCCGATCGAAGGTCGCGGTGATCGTGCGGTTGATCGACACGTCGATCGCGACGTCGGCAGGGCCGGTCGCGATCACCCGCGGCGCGAGGCTCGCGTCCGACGTGCGCGCGTCGGGGTCGCCCGCGCCACCGTCGGTACGCGCGTCGGCGGCGCCGACCGCGCCGTCACGGCCGAGCGGAAACTCGACGAGCTGATCACCGCAGGCCGGCAGGATCACGAGGAGGAGGAAGAGCGCGCGAGGGAAGGCGATCATGGCGTGTTGCCTTTCGGAGCCGCGGCGACCGCGATGACGAACTCGACGCGGCGGTTGGCGACACGACCGTCGCGGGTGGCGTTGCTCTCGGTCGGCATCGACGAGCTGAAGCCCTTGGCGGCGAGCCGATCGCGGGCGATGCCGTGCGCGACCAGGTAGTCGACGACCGCGGCGGCGCGGGCCTCCGACAGCTCCTGGTTGTAGACCTCGCCGCCATCGGACGAGGCGTGGCCATCGACCTGGACGACGAGGTCGGTGCGATCGCGCAGCGCGACCACGACCTCGTCGAGCCCGGTGTGCGAGTCAGGCGTGAGCTCCGACGAGTTCCACGCGAACGCGATGTGCTGGGTCAGCTCGAGCTGCGGCGGCGCGGGCGCGACCGCCGGCGGCGGACAGCCGCGGTAGTCGGCCACCCCGGCGACGTCGGGGCAGTCGTCGTCGCCATCGACGACGCCGTCGCCGTCGCGATCGACGGGCGCGACCTCGGCGACCGGCGCGGGCGTCTCGTCCTCCGGGACGTCCGCGATCATCGGCGCGCGGCTCTTCGCCAGGCCGCGGCCGACCTCGAGGCTGAGGCCGAACGTCAGGATCTTCGCGTCGCGATCGTCGAAGCCGGCGCGCGCGCCATCGAGGATGTGCGAGTAGCGCAGGTACGGGCCGAGCCAGTACGCGCGATCGCGATCGAGCGGCATCGACGCGCCGACGCCGGTCGCGAACCCGGGCCGGCTGAGGTCGCCGGTGCGCACGTAGAGCAGATCCGCGTCGATCCACGGCGAGATCGCGCGGAGCGCGCCGCCGTCGGGCGCGGCGTCGTGCGGCCGCATGAGCCGGCCACCGCCGCCGAACGCCCACGACGTGCCGGCGTCGGTCATCGCCGGCACCGCCGGCAGCGTCGTGAAGGTCGCGCTCGGTCCGAGCTCGAGGTAACGGCCGACGCCGACCATGACCTTGACGGTCTGGCCGAAGCCCGTGCTCGTCATCTCGGCCTGCGGATCGGTGACCGCGACCGCGACGCCAGGCTCGAGGCGCAGCCCGAGCCGCAGCCCGGTCGCGAGGTGGCGGGACGGGGCGGTCGCGACCACCGCGTCGTCGGCATGTGCGATGGGGACGGCGAGCGCGCACGTCGCGATCACCGCAGCGCCGAGCACGGCGCGCGGCGGACTTTTGATAGGCATAGGCGCTGTCGCCTGTGCACCCGGCGAGCCACGCGCGCCGCACGTGGACTGGGCAGCTTGGGCGATCGCGCCGGGCCGCCAGCGCCCGGTGAGCGCTGGCGCACGGGCGACGCGCGTGCCTACTGCGGCCGGGTCACGACCAGGTGCGCCTGCTTGTTCATGTCGACGTAGCCGAAGCGGAACGGCAGCTTGCGGTACGGGTTCTTGCGCCACAGCGCGCGGAACTCGTCCGACAGCCCGGTCAGCCCCTGCTCGGCGCCCTCGAGGAACGCGCCGTCGTAGCGGCCGTAGGTCTCCTGCACCATGCCCGCCTTGCGCGCGTACGTCGGCGGGATGCCGGTCGAGTCCGACAGCATCCACGCGAGGTGCCCGAGCATGTAGTCGCGGATCAGGTGGAAGTCCGAGCGCCACAGCATGTAGCTGCCGCCCTTGGTCAGGATCGTGACCTTGCCCTTGGCGGCGAGGAACGTGAGCAGCTCGCCGTGGGCCTTCAGGTAGTCGTCGCCGAGGTTCCAGCCGAAGTGGCGGTGCACGCGCAGCTGGGTCTCGCCGATCTTGCGATACGTCAGCTCGACGTTGGCGAACGCCTCCGAGAAGCTCGGGCTCTGCCAGTCGCCCTTGCGCTTGACCGCGCGGGTCTCGGCCGCCTCGATCGCGTCGATCTCGGCCTGCTCGTAGTAGTGGATCGAGCCGTCGGTCTCGAGCTTGAAGTAGCGCATGTCGACCGGCTCGTAGCCGCCGGCCGCGAGCCCCATCAGGAACGACGAGACCTGCGCCGGCAGATCGTTGCGCTGCCCGGCCGACAGGTTGACGCTGGTGTTCGAACCGACCGAGAGCAGGCCGCCGATCTCGGCGCGCAGGCTGCTGAGCGAGTCCGCGAGGTGGCGCTTGTCGAGCGTGTCGATGCGCCGCGGATCGCCGGCGAGCTCGAGCGAGATCGTGGTGATGTCGGTGGCCTTGGGGAACGCGACCAGCGCCGAGATCAGATCGCCGCCGCCGAACGGATAGACCACCGTGGTCGGCGCGTCGGCGGGCACGATCGAATCGAAGAACGCGCGGCCGCCTTCGAAGTACTGGGCGCGGAACTTGGTCGCCTTGTCCTCGATCCACTTGCAGTGGCGCTCGACCACCTTGGCGTCGATCGACGCGGGCAGCGGATCGGTCCCACCGCAGGCGGCGACCCGGTAGAGCAGCTTGGCCTCGGCGGCGAAGCTCGCGCCCGCGGCCGGCGGTGGCGCGGCATCGGGCGGCGGCGCGGCGTCAGGTGTGGGGTCGGGCTCGACTGGCGTCGGGGCGACCGCGGTCGCGGTCGCGTCGGTCGCGGCGACCGCGTTGCCCGGCGGCACCGGAGTCGGGGGCGCGCCGTCGCGCGTCGAGCTCGAGCACGCCGCCGCGGCGACCAGCGCCGCCCATCCCAGCCATCGCGAAGTCGCCTTGATCCTGGTCATCGCTCTCCTGCCGCGCACGTTCCCGGCCTTGTACACCGGAATAGACGCTGCGCGCGCGCGTTCGATTCCACGGCCGCGGCCGCCATCCGTCCCGATGCGTGGCTCACAGATCGGCGACGGTGCCGGCGTAGAGGTCGTCGAGCACCGCCTGGTACTTCTTCTCGACCGCCTTGCGCTTCACCTTGAGGCTCGGCGTCAGCTCGCCGGCGTCGACCGACAGGTCGCTCGGCAGGATCGCGAACTTCTTCACGGTCTCGTACTTCGCCAGCTCGCGGTTGAGCGTGGTGATGAACGGCTCGATCAGCGCGCGGACCTCGGGCGAGACGACCAGCTCGGCGTAGCTCTTGCTGCCCTGCCCGTGCTGCGCCGCCCAGGCCTTGATGGCCTCCTCGTCGATCGTGATCAGCGCGGTGACGAAGTTGCGGCGATCGCCGTGGGCGATGACCTGGCTGACGTACGGGCAGATCGCCTTCAGCTTGCCCTCGATCGCCTGGGGCGCGATGTACTTGCCACCCGAGGTCTTGATGAGGTCCTTCTTGCGATCGGTGATGTGCAGGAAGCCGCGCTCGTCGACCATGCCGATGTCGCCGGTGCGCAGCCAGCCGTCCTCGAGGACGATCCGGGTCTCGTCGGGGAGGTTGTGGTAGCCGTCCATCACGCCCGGGCTCTTGATGAGGATCTCGCCATCGGCGGGATCGATGCGCAGCTCGGTGCCGGGCAAGGGATTGCCCACGCTGCCAAAGCAGTAGCGGGTCGGCCGGTTGACGAAGCTGGCCGCGCTGGTCTCGGTCAGGCCGTAGCCCTCGAGGATCAGGATGCCGCAGGCGTGGAAGAACTCGGCGATGTCGCGCGACAGCGGCGCCGAGCCAGAGACGAAGAACCGCAGCCGCCCGCCGAACCGCGCCTTGAGCTTCGAGTAGACCAGCCGCTCGGCGACCTTGAGCTCGGCGCGGGTGACGAGCCCCGGCTCGCGCCCGGCCTGGCGCGCCGCCGACGCGCGCTTGCCGACCTTGACCGCCCACTCGAAGATCGCGAGCTTGGCGCCGCCGGCCTCCTTCGCGCCCGCGACCACCTTGTTGTAGACCTTCTCGAAGATGCGCGGCGCCGCGGCCATGAAGGTCGGGCGCACCACCGCGAGGTTGTCGATCAGCTTCGGGATGCGGCCGTCGACCGCCGAGGCACAGCCGCACGCGATCTGGCCGCCGAGCAGCACCTTGCCGAACGAGTGCGACATCGGCAGCCACAGGTACTGCAGGTCATCGGTGCGCATCAGGTGCAGCGCGTCGATGGCCTCGGCGGTGTACGCCCAGCACTCGTGCAGGAGGCGCACGCCCTTGGGCTTGCCGGTCGTGCCCGACGTGTAGATGAGGGTCGCCAGGTCCTTGCCGCTGATGCCGGCGATGATGTCCTCGATCTGGCGCGGGTGCGCCGCCAGCCACTCGGCGCCCGAGGCCTCGAGCTCCGACAGGGTCATCACCCACGCGCGGTCCGCGGCCTCGACCTGGCCGTCGATGAGGATCACGCGGTTGAGGCCGGGCATCCTGGCGCGGTGGCTGCGCAGCTTGGCGAGCTGGCCGGCGTCCTCGACGAACGCGTACTTGCTGCCCGAGTCACCGAGGATGAACGCGCACTCCTCCGCGGTCGACGACGGGTAGACCGTGGTGGTCGCGCCGCCTGCGCACAGGATGCCGAGGTCGGCGAGGATCCACTCGACGCGGGTCGAGCACGCGATGCCGACGCGCTCCTCCTTGCCGAGGCCGAGCGCGAGCAGGCCGCCGGCGATCGCGTGGACGCGGCTGCCGGACTGGCGCCACGACATCGACCGCCAGTCGTCGGCCACGGGGTAGCGGAAGGCCTCGGCGTCGGGGCTGGTCGCGACGCGCTTCTGGAACAGCGCGGGTAGCGACGCCGCGCGACGGACGAGCTGCTCGGGGGCGATGGACTCGGGCACGGGGCACCTCGATGACGACGGGGAGCGCATGATGCCGCCCGCGGGCCAGCGCCGCAACCGTGGTGGCGGGCTCAACATCCTGGTAGCGTCCGACGGTGCCCGCGCTCGCCCACACGCGTCCGCCCGGCCGGGCGCTGAGAGTCTGGCTGACCCGGAGTCACCTCGGCCTCTGCGCGCTGGTCGCAGCCTGCGGCGCGACCGCGGCCCGACCGGCGCCGCCGCGCACGGTCGCCGCGCGGTGCTACGACCTGCCCGGCGCGAGCCGCTACTCGCTGCGCCTCCGGGGCCAGACCGCGTACTGGATCGAGCGCAGCGTCGACTACGACTACGTCGGCGACTCGGGCCTCGCGACCCGGCTCGTGGCCTTCGATCGCGCGTCCGGTCGCGCGACGACGATCGCGACCGGCATCGACGCCCCGTTCCGGCTGCTCGACGACGGCGGCGTGCTGTTCCGGCGCGACGGCGCGGTCGTGCTGTGGCGCGCGGCGGGCGGCGGCCGCGTCGTCACGCCGCGTGGCCTGAGCGTCTCGCACTTCGAGCTCGCGCCCGACCAGCGGTCGATCGTCGCACTCGCCAGCGACGCGACCAACCAGGGCCTGGTCGCGCTGCGCCTCGACGGCGTCGGCGGGCCGCGCTGGCTGGGCGCGTTCGACGCGCTCTACGCGGTCACCGCCGAGGGCGCGCTGGCGCTGCGCGGAGACGCGCTCATGCGCGCGCCGCAGGACGGTGGCCCGCCGCTCACGATCACCGAGCTGCCCGCGACCCACGTCGCCGACGTCATCAACGGCTGGATCGTCCACTACGACGAGGAGCGCTTCCTCGCGCGGCCGCTCGCGACGCCCGACGCGACCCACGACATCACCGTCGTCGGCGCGCCCGGCGGGTGGCTCTACACGCTCGCGCCCGATCACGTGTTCGTGAAGCGCCCGGACGGCGATCGCATGCGCGCCGCGCGCATCGAGGGCGGCGCGCTGCGGCCGTTGCCGTCGATCCTCGGCGGCGCGGCGATCATCGGCGCCGAGCCGATCCCGGGCGGCGTGCTCGCGCTGGTCGCGCACGACACCGATCACAGCGGCGCGGCCGACGACGATCGCGACGAGGTCGACGTCTGCACGCTGGCCGCGAACGGCGACCTGACCCTGCCGACGCGCCACCTGCCCCGCCGCCTCGCGGGCGCCGAGGCGCAGCTCGCGGCGATCGCCGCCGGCGCGGGCGCGACCTGGCGAGTGTTCGAGGACGCGCCGGGCCCGCTGACCGTGGAGCTCGCGCACACCACGGCGATCGGCGCCGATCTGGCCGCCGCCCGCGCCGCCGTACGCGCGCACGCCGCGGCGCTGACCCAGGCGCTCGGCGACGACGAGGTCCGGATCATGGAGACCTGGAGCGACGGCCGCACCGCGACCAGCTACACCGACGGCGAGACCCACCGCCGGGTCACGACCGCCGGCATCGGCCGCGCGACCCTGGCCGATCCGGGCGAACACGACCTCGACGTGCTGAGCGCGACCGCGACCCGCGCCGACGGCCTCGTGACCTGCGAGGGCACGGTCGTGAACCGCGGCCACGCGCCGCTCGCCGGCGCGGTCGCGATGTGCCTCGATCAGCCCAGCGCACAGCCGATCGCGATCGCGCCGGATCCGCTGCCGCCGGGCGCGACCGGCCACTTCGCCGGCCGGCTCACCGACGTCGCCGACGCCGACGCGACCGTGTGGTTCGCCGCGCGCGGCGCGCCGCTCCTGGTCGTGCGCGAGGACGAGCAGGCCCACCACCGCGCGCTCTACGACGCCGCGGTGATCGCGCGCGACCGCAGCCGCCTGACCCTGTGGACCTGGACCCGCGACGGCGACGGCGAGGACGACAAGGTGGTCGTCGACGTCGACGCGCCGGGCGGGTTCGCGGACTTCTCCGCGAGCGCGCAGGAGGTCGCGGCGACCGCGGCGTGGAACGAGCTGGCCGCGGTCGCGCGCAGCGCCACCGATGCCGGCCCCGAGGTCCCGGTGATCCTGCGCATCGCGCTGGGCGGCGACAGCGTCATCGACTACGACGGCACGACGCTCGGATCGCCGCACGACCGATAACCGGCGGCAGGGGGGCAATGGAGGCCACGGTCACAGAGGCGCTCGATCGGATGGCGGGGTGGTGGCGCGCCGAGCGCGCCGCCGCGCGGGCCGCGTTCGTCGCCCAGCGCGCGGGCACGACGGTGGCGTGGCGGGTGCGCCGCGGGCTCGCGCTGGCCGGGCTGGCCGTCGTCGATCAGCAGGCGGTCGCGCGCGAGCGGGTCCGGATCGCGCTCGCGGTGCCCGACGCGATCGATCTCGACGCGCTGCGGATCGGCCCGGGCGACCCGGTGACGCTCGCGACCGAGGCCGGCGGCGCGCTGACCCGGGGCGTGTTCGTGCGCCGCGACGGCCAGCGGGTGTGGCTCGTGCTCGACGGCGATCGCGACGGCGGGCTGGCCGAGGCGCTCGAGCTGGGCACGCTGGTGCTCGAGGGCCAGGCGCCGGAGGTCACGTTCGATCGCGGCGACGGCGCGCTCGCCCGGGCGCGCGCTGCGCGCGGCGAGACCGCGCGGCTGCTCGAGGTGCTGACCGCGGCGCGCGCGCCCCACGTCGCGCCGCCGCTCGCGTGGACGCCGCTCGACAGCGCGCTCGATGAGGCCCAGCGCAGCGCGGTCGACGCGGCGCTGCGCGCGAGCGAGGTGGCGCTGGTCTGGGGCCCACCGGGCACCGGCAAGACCCGGACGCTGGTCGAGATCGTGCGGCAGCGGGTCGCGCGCGGCGCGCGGATCCTGTGCTGCGCGGCCTAGAACACCGCGGTCGACAACCTCGGCGCGCGGCTGGCCGCCGCGGGCGTGGCGCCGGTGCGGGTCGGGCACCCGGCCCGGGTCGCGGCCGTGCTCGAGGCGCTCACCCTCGACGCGCGGGTCGAGGCCGACGGCGCGACCGAGCTGGTGCGCGACTGGCGCGATCGCGCGCGCGACCTGCGCAAGCGCGGCTGGGCCCGGCGCGATCGCGCGCTCCTCGACGAGGCCCGCGCGCTCGAGCGCGACGCGCGCCGCGAGCTGGCCCGGACCGAGCAGGCGATCCTCGCCAGCGCCCGGGTCGTGCTCGCGACCTGCGCGGGCGCCGAGCACCCGGCGCTACGCGATCACCACTTCGACGTGGTCGTCCTCGACGAGGCGACCCAGGCCGTCGATCCGCTGGCGCTGGTCGCGCTCCTGCGCGCGCCGTGCGCGATCCTCGCCGGCGATCCCGAGCAGCTGCCGCCGACGGTGATCGATCCCGCGGTCGCGCGCGCGGGGCTGGGCACGACCTTCTTCGAGCGCCTGGCCCGCGCCCACGCGGCCGACGCCGCGACCGGCGTGGCGCCGATGTTGCTCGTCCGCCAGCACCGCATGCACGAGGACATCATGCGGTTCCCGTCGCAGGCGACCTACGGCGGCCAGCTCGTCGCCGCGCCCGAGGTCGCGCACCACCGGCTCGAGAACCTCGGCGTCGCGCCGGACCCCGGGCGCCCTGGCGCGGTGTGGTTCATCGACTGCGCCGGCAAGGACTGGCTCGATCAGCGCGGCGGCCTCGATCCCGACGACGACGAGGTCGCCGATCCGTCGACGTGGAACCCGGGCTTCGCGGATCGCACCGCCGCCGAGGTCCGCCGGCTGATCGCGCGCGGGCTCGCGCCCGAGCGCATCGCGGTGATCGCCGCGTACGACGCGCAGGTCCGGCGGCTGCGGCGCTTGCTCGAGCACGAGCGCGATCATGGCCTCGAGGTCGCGACCGTCGACGCGTTCCAGGGCCGCGAGCAGGAGGCGGTGATCGTCGATCTCGTGCGCTCCAACGAGCGCGGCGAGATCGGCTTCCTCGCCGAGATCCGGCGCATGAACGTCGCGCTCACCCGCGCGCGCCGCTGCCTCGTCGTGATCGGCGACTCGGCCACGCTCGGCGATCACCCGTACTACGCCGCGTTCGTCGGCGCGATGGACGAGCTCGGCGCCCACGGCTCGGCGTGGGCGGACGACGCGCCATGAGCTGAACCGAAGGTTCAGGGGCTCAGGTTTCCGGATGAGATCGGGCCGTGCGTCCTCGCGCGGGCCGATCGATCGTTGGTCGGCTGACGCGCGTCAGCGCCCCGCGACCGCCGCGTCGCGCGCGCGGACCCGTGCCAGCACCGCGTCGCGGATCGCCGGCGGCGCCTTCTCCGGGGTGCCGGCGTCGAGCGGCGGCGCCGGGTCGTACTCGATGCCCAGCTGGATCGCCTGGGCGACCTCGGTGCCGCACAGCTCGGCCGCGAGCGCGAGCGCGAGGTCGATGCCCGCGGACACGCCGGCCGCCGACGCGTACTTGCCGTCGCGCACGATCCGCTCGCCGACCGGGATCGCGCCGAACTCGGCCAGCCGCGGTCGCACCGCCCAGTGGGTGTTGGCGCGGCGCCCGGCCAGCAGCCCCGCGGCGCCCAGCACCAGCGCGCCGGTGCACACCGAGGCGGTGATCTGCGTGGTCGCGTCGATCGCGCGGACCCAGGCCAGCACGCGCGCGTCCTTCTCGAGCGTGCGCGTGCCGAAGCCCCCCGGCACGACGAGGACGTCGGCGCGATCGATCGCGTCGATGCTCTCGTCGGCCATCAGCGCGAGGCAGCCGTTGTCGGTGCGGACCGGGCCGCGCGCCGGGCCGGCGAACACGACCTCGGCGCCGGGCAGGCGCGCGAGGACCTCGTAGGGGCCGACCGCGTCGAGGGCGGTCAGGCGATCGAAGACGAAGAACACGATCTTCATGTGCGGACTCCGGTTGCTGGGGGCTGGGGATCGCGCGAGCCGAAGCGCGCGCGGTATTCGCGGGGGGCCAGGCCGACCTGGCGGGCAAACGCGCGGCGCAGCGACTCGGCGGTGCCGAAGCCCGCGCCGCGCGCGACCTCGTCGATGCTGCGGCCGGTGGTCTCGAGCAGCCGGCGCGCGGTCTCGACCCGGACCCGCTCGACGTAGCTCGCCGGTCCGACGCCGATCTCGGCGGCGAACACGCGGCTGAAGTTGCGGACGCTCATCGCCGCGCGCCGCGCGAGCGCGGGCACCGCGAGGTCCTCCGCCGGATGCTCGACGATCCACGCCTGCAGATCGCGCACCGACGGCCGGGCCGCGGTCGCCGCCGCGAGCTGCGCCGAGAACTGCGACTGGCCGCCGGCGCGGCGCACGAACACGACCAGCCAGCGCGCGACCAGCAGCGCGACCTCGCGGCCGAGATCCTCCTCGACCATCGCGAGCGCGAGATCGATCCCCGCGGTGACGCCGGCCGAGGTCCAGAGCGCGCCGTCGCGCACGAAGATCGGATCGCGCTGGACGGTGATCGCCGGGTACTGCGCGGCGAGCCGATCGCAGTAGGCCCAGTGCGTGGTGACGGTCTTGCGATCCGCGAGGCCGGCGGCGGCGAGCACGAACGTGCCGGTGCACACCGAGGCGACCCGCCGGGCCTTGCCGGCAGCGCGCGCGACGGCGCGGACGATCGCCGGATCCTCGGCGGCGCGCCGCGCCCCTGCCCCGCCCGCCACGATCAGCGTGTCGATCGGCGGCGCCTTAGCCGCGGCGATCGACGCCAGCCGCGCCGCCGGCACGATCGCGAGGCCGCTCTCGCCGGTGACCGGCCCGCGCCCGGGGCCGACCACGATCGGCGCGTAGCCGGGATCCGCGGCGCGGCGCGAGGCCTGCGCGGCGCGCGCGCCGGCGAAGACCTCGAGCGGCCCGATCACGTCGAGCAGCTGGCAGCCGTCGAACGCCACGATGACGACAGGTCGGCCCCGATCGCCGGATCGGCGCCGCTCGCGGATGGCGCTGCTGCCCATGCCCGCACGATGGCGTCGGACGGGCGATGGCACAAGGACAACGATCCAACAGATCCGGCCACGCCCACGCCGCCCCGCTCAAACATGAAACTTTTTTCATGTTCGCGCTCCGCATCCGGGTATGCTCACCGCCCATGAAGATCCCCGCCGAGCCGAAGGTCATCATCCGCAGCTGTCGCGACTACGACCCGGAGAAGCTGCGCGCGATCTTCCGCGAGGGCATGCAGGAGCTGGGGCTGCGGCCGTTCGGGCGCACGCTCATCAAGCCCAACCTCGTCGCCGCCGGCCCGATGTTCCCGCACGCGTTCACGCGGCCCGAGGTCGGCGAGGGCATGATCCGCGCGCTGCGCGACGTCGGCGGCGCGGCGATGACCGAGCTCGCGGTCGGCGAGCGCTGCGGCATCACGGTCCCGACCCGACTCTCGTTCAAGGGCTCGGGCTGGGACGACGTGATCGAGAAGACCGGCGTCCGGCGCTACTGCTTCGAGGAGGAGCCGCAGGTCGAGATCCCGCTCTCGCACCCGAAGCGGCTGCGCGACTACCTGTTCACGCCCGAGCCGGTCGCGCGCGCCGACTTCTTCGTGAACCTGCCCAAGTTCAAGGCACACCCGTGGACCACGGTGACCTTCGGGACCAAGGCGTACATCGGCATCCAGGACGATCGCCACCGCCTCATCGATCACGACCACAAGCTCAACGAGAAGATCGCGGACCTGCAGTTCATCATCCAGCCGCAGTTCATCGCGATCGACGCGATCACCGCCGGCGAGGGCCGGATGCTGACGCCGACGCCGTTCGACCTCGGCCTCATCATCATGGGCAACAGCCAGCTCGCGTTCGACGCGGTCTGCTGCGCGATCATCGGCGTCGACCCGCGCACCGTCGATCACCTGCGGCTCGCCGAGGAGTACGGCTTCGGCACGCTCGACCTGAAGGGCGTGAAGATCACCGGCGACGTCACGCTCGCCGAGGCCCAGGTCCGCGCCAAGGGCTTCAAGGTCGGCCTCATCCGCGTCGAGAAGTACTTCGAGGGCACCAACATCACCGCCTACGCCGGCCCGCCGCCCGAGCCCGAGCACTCGGACTACTGCTGGGGCGGCTGCCCGGGCGCGATCGAGGAGGCGATCGAGATCCTCCGGGTCTACGACAAGGAGACCGATCGCAAGATGCCGCGCACCCACGTGGTGTTCGGCAACTACCAGGGCCCGATCGACGCCGCGCCCGGCGAGAACGTGGTGTTCATCGGCGACTGCGCGACCTGGAAGGGCGAGCTCGCCGGCAAGCCGGTGCAGATCCGCTCGACGTACAAGGATCGCAGCACGCTCGATCCGCACCACGCCAAGCACGACGACATCTTCGTCAAGCTCGCGACCACGACCCGCAAGGTCGCCGCCGCCAAGCTCTCGCCGTACCTGCGGCTCGAGGGCTGCCCGGTGTCGGTCGCCGAGCAGGTGCTCGCGCTGGTCACCCTCGGCGGCCTCAAGAACCCGTACATGGATCCGAGCCAGGTCGTCGACTTCACGCGCGGCTACCTCGGCTGGCGCTCGCGCGTCGTGCTCAACCGGCTGCAGCGCAAGCGCTACCAGGAGAACGGCTCGTTCCAGAGCCGCGGCCAGGCCGCGCCCGACGTGCGGTAGCTCGTCGCACGAGCGCGATCGCGCCAGGATCGCACACCGACATCAGCGCCTCGCGCGCGATCGATCCCCGTCGCGAATCCGATGTCGCGCGCGCGACGCGCTCGCTATACTCGAGTCCATGGGGATGCTCGGAACGCCACGGGCCTTGCCCGCGGCGAGAGTCGTGCCGGATGCGCGCGCGAGCCGCGTCCGGGTCGCCGGTTCGATCGTGCGCAGCGCCCTGCGCGCCGCCTGGCGCCGCGTGCAGCCGCAGGCGCTGGTGCTGTCCTTGACCAGCGTCGGCGTGGCCGGCGTGCTCGGCCTCGCGTACCTCATCGCGGTGACGGCGTACGAGCCGGTGACGATGCGCCCGAAGCGCGCGCCGGTGCTGTACGTGATGCCGGCGCCCGCCGAGATCGCGACCGTCGAGCTCGGGCCCGATCCGGCGCCCACCGATCTGGCGCCGACCGCGCGCTGACGTGGCGCGCATCCATCACCTCGACTGCGGCACGATGTGTCCGATCGGCGGACCGCTGGTCGGCGCGCGCCGGTGGCGCGATCGCGGCCGGCTGATCTGCCACTGCCTCGCGATCGAGACCGCGCGCGATGGCGTGATCCTCGTCGACACCGGGTTCGGCGCCGACGACTGCACGCACCCGTGGCGGCTGTCGGCGATCTTCCGCGCGCTGGTCGCGCCGCGCCTCGATCCGCAGGCCACCGCCGTGGCGCAGCTCGCGGCGCTGGGCTTCGCGCCGAAGGACGTCCGCCACGTCGTGGTCACGCACCTCGATCCCGATCACGCCGGCGGCCTGCCCGATTTTCCCGCCGCGGAGGTCCACGTCCACGCCCACGAGCACGAGGCGGCGATGGCGCGCGCCGATCTGCGCGCGAAGAGCCGCTACCTGACCAACCGCCTCGATCCGGGCGCGCGCTGGCAGCGCTACCTGCCCGACGGCGACACCTGGCTCGGCCTGCCCGCGGTGCGCGCGCTCCGCGGCGTGTCGGCAGACATCGCGCTGGTGCCGATGATCGGCCACACCCGCGGCCACACCGCCGTCGCGATCCGCGATGGCGCGCGCTGGCTGGTCCACGCCGGCGATGCGTACTTCGATCGGCGCGAGCTCGGCGGCGTCGGGCGTCCGCCGCCGGCGCTGCGCTGGCTGGCCACGATCGATGAAGTGGATCGCGCGGCGCGCCTGGCCTCGGTCGAGGCGCTGCGGACGCTGGCGGCCCGACCAGACGTGACCGTGGTCTGCTCGCACGATCCGAGCGAGCTGCCGGCGTAAGCGCGGCTGCGACGCAACGCCACGCCTCCGACGAACGGGAATTGCCAGCGCGCGCGCGTGGTACGGTGACCTCATGTTCGGCGCCGCCAGCGGCATCCTGCTCGGGATCCTGGTGGGCCTGCGCCACGCGTTCGAGCCCGATCACCTGGCCGCGGTGTCGACGCTCATGGTCGACGCGCGCGGCGCCCGCCGCGGCGCCTGGCTCGGCGCGCTCTGGGGCGTCGGCCACACGCTGTCGTTGCTCGTGGTCGGCTCGCTACTGCTCGCGACCGGCGCCGTGCTCCCCGCGCGCGCGGCCGCCGCGTTCGAGCTCGGCGTCTCGATCATGCTCGTCGGGCTGGGCGTGCGCGCCGTGATCCGCGCGCTGCGCGAGGGCCGCGTCGGCGCGCCGCACCATCACGCCCACGGCGTCGCCGATCACCTGCACCCCGGCCCCGCGGCCCACGTCCACGTCGTCGGCCGCACGCTGGCCTGGCGGCCGCTCGCGATCGGCCTGGTCCACGGCCTCGCCGGCTCGGGGGCGCTGACCGCGCTGGTGTTCGCCGAGCTGCCGAGCAACGCCGCGCGGCTGGCGTACATCGGCCTGTTCGGCACCGGCTCGATCGTCGGCATGGCGGTCGCGTCGGCCGCCGCGACCGCGTCGCTCGGCGCCCTGGTCCTCGACCGGCGCCGATCGCGCGCGCTGGGCGTGGCGATCGGCGGGCTCTCGGTCGCGGTCGGCCTCGCGTGGGGCATCGCGCCGCTCGCGGCGCTGTAGCCGACGCGTCAGTCCTGGCTGGTGATGAGCGTCATCCCGATCCCGGGCGCGATCGTGAAGCTATCGACGCCGCCGCCACCGGACACCACGAGCTGATCGATCAGCTCCTCGCCGGTGATCCGGACCTCGGCGGCGAGTCCGGTCACCCGGACCGCGCCGGCGTCGGGCGCGATCGTGATCGCATCGCCCTGGCTCGAGCCGAGCACGGTGACGACATCGGTCGCCGCGTCACCGGTCCCGCTGCCCTCGATCCCCGCGAGATCGACGTCGACGCGCGTGATCGGGGTGCCGGTGAGGTCGCCGATCGCGAGGCTGTCGGCGCTGCCGCGCGCGCCGATGGCGATCCGCTCGAACCCGCCGAGGTCCATCGTCACCGCGCCGATGCTGCGCAGGAGCGACGCGCGGGCGCCGCTGGCGCGCAGCTCCATCGCCTCGCCCGCGTTCGACGCGTGGAACACGAGCGCGTCGGTCCCCAGGTCGCCATCGACGACGTCGCTGGCGTCGCCCGGATCCCATACGAAGGTATCGTCGCCGTCGCCGAGCCGCACGGTGTCGGCGCCGAGGTTGCCGTCGATGACGTCAGCGCCCGGGCCGCCGACCAGGAGATCGGGGCCGCTGCTGCCCTGGATCGTGTCGGCGCCCGGCCCGCCATCGATGGACACGCCGCTCGTGATCGCGCTCGACGCGCTCATCACGTCATCGCCATCGAGCCCGCGCAGCGTCGTCGGCGTGGCGCCGCCCGGCGTCGCCAGCACGCTCCAGGTGCTCGCGCCGTAGGCCACGCCGCCGGCGTCGGCGACCGCGATCATCGTGTCGGCGCCCGCGGTCCCATCGACGGTCAGCGCGCCCGCGGTGACCGTCATGCGGTCGAGCGCCTGCTCGCCGTTGCGCACGTTGACCGTGACGCCGAGCCCGGTCGCGGCGACCGCGTCGCCCGCCGCCGCCACGGCGATCGCACCGACACCCGGCGTGCCGTTGAGGACCACGCTGTCGACCACGGCGTCGCTACCCGAGAGATCGACGTCGACCTGGGTCGCGGGGGTCCCGGTCAGCGGGTCGATCACGATCCGGTCGCTGCCGGCGCGCGCGTGCACCTCGATGCGCTCGACGCCACCGAGGTCGGTGGTCGAGGCGCCGATGTCCCGCGTCAGGTGGACGCGATCCGCGGCCGCGCGCAGCTCGATCGTGTCGTTGGCGTTCGACGCGTTGAACACCAGCGCATCGCGGCCGGCCTCGCCCTCGATCACGTCGCTGGCGTCGCCCGGATCCCACACGTACGTGTCATCGCCGTCGCCGAGCATCGCGGTGTCGGCGCCGATCCCACCGTCGACGACGTCGTTGCCTGGACCACCCAGCAGGCGATCGGGCCCCTGCCCGCCGCGGAGCTGGTCGTTGCCGTCGCCGCCGTCGAAGACCAGCCCGGTCACGATCCCCGACCCGGCGTCGAGGACGTCGTCGCCGCCGAGCCCGAAGACCGTCGTCGCCGCGGCCGGGCTCGGCGCGATCGCGACGCCGTAGCCGAACCCGCGGTACGCGACGCCGCTGGGCGCGGCGAACGCGGTCATCGCGTCGGCCGCTGCGGAGCCCAGCAGGTTCACGTGATCCGTCGCGTCGCCGTTCACGACCAGCTGGTCGAGCGCCGGCTCGCCCCCGGCGATGCGCACCTCGGTCGACGACCCGGCGACGACCACCGCGCCGCCGTCGGCCCAGACGTTGACGTTGTCCGCGACCGGCGTGTTCTCGAAGACCACCGTATCGGCGGCGGCGTCGCCCTGCCCGACCACGCCCGACGAGAGATCGACGTTCACCTGATCGACCAGCGCGGCGGTCAGATCGTTGACGACGATCTGGTCCGCGCCGCCGCGGGCCGCGACGTCGAGGACCTCGAGGCCGTGGAGGTCGAGCGCGATCAGGGCGACGTCGCGGGTGAGGCGCACGTGGTCGCCGACCGCGGTCGCGGCGACCTGCTCGCCGATGTTGGCGAGGTTGAACTGGAACCTGTCGATGCCGTCGCCGCCGTCGATGACGTCGCTGCCACCGCCGGGGTTCCAGATCACGACGTCGTTGCCGCCGCCCAGCGCGATCGTGTCGTTGCCGCCACCGCCCGAGACGAGGTCGTCGCCCGCGCCGCCGAGGAACGTCTCGGGACCGACGCCGCCGGTCAGCGTGTCCTTGCCGCCGCCGCCGTTGATCGTGATCTGCTCCTCGGTGGTGAACCCACCCGCGACCTCGCTCATCGTGACGACGTCGTCGCCGCCCCCGGCGTCGATCGAGATGCGCTCGAACGTGCTCCGGTCGAAGGTGAAGTCGGCGGTGCCATCGTCGCCGACGTCGACGACGAGCGTGCTCGGCGTCGCGCCGAGCCGCAGCGTCAGGCGCGACGCGGCGCTGGTGCCGATGATCGAGAGCACCCGGTTCTTGACGCTGGCCTTGTAGCTCGCGGTGAGCTCGGACGCGGACTCGTCGAGCTCCGGTGACTCGACGCAGGCCGACATCGCGGCGAGCACCGCACCGGTGAGAAGCAAACGAGGAGACGACTTCGCAGACATGACATGACCTCTCGTGGATGGACGAGCGGCCGGTTCAGCAAGCTGCGCGCCAGCGCCGCGCTGGAGCCGTGCGGGGCGCACGAGCGCGCTTTGCAGCGCACCGCGCGCACCGGCCAAGCACGCGTGCTTCCACGCTGCTGCGCGGGATCCCGGGCGCGGCGGCCTCGGTCCCACGATGCCGCGGCGACGGTGGCGGTGGCCTACCCGATCGGGTGGACAGCCTGGACCGCGTCCTGGACCAGGTCCATCGATCGCCGCCGCGCGCGGCGATCGCACGCCGCTACTGGCCGACGACGGTGATCATCGTCAACTCGCCCGCGGTCGCGGTGAGCGCGCCATCGCCGATCGTCGCGCCGCTGATCGTGGGCGCTGATCCATCGAGGTTCGCGAACAGCACCAGGTTGCCGGTGCCGGTGTTGGTGCCGCCGGCCGACCACGTGCCCGCGGTCTTGTCGTAGACCAGCGTCGCCTCGGCGCTCGCGCCGCCGAGCGTGATCGGCACCGGCGTGCCCGACACGTTGACCAGCAGCTGCGGCTTGCCCGCGTCGAACGCGAGCGGCGCGAACTGCGCGTAGAACGTGCTGGCGCGCGCCGGCGTCAGGCCGCGCAGCGAGAAGATCCGGCCCGAGGCGAACACCGCCGCATCCGCGACGAAGTGCCCGATCAGGTACTGCGGCCCGGCGGCCGCCGGCGTGATCGTGATCCGGCTGCGGCCGGTCGCGGGCAAGCAGAGCTCGGCGCGACCGTTGGGCGAGGTCAGATCGGTGTGCGCCGGGTTGGCGTCGTTGTCGATCGCGAACGTCGCGTTGGCCACGCCGTGGAAGTTCGTGTCGGTCGAGTCCCAGTCGACATACTCGCCGGTCAGGAACAGCTCACCCGCGCACTGCGCGGCGTCGGGGCCGCCCGGCGCATCGACTGCGGCGTCGACCGGGCGCGCGTCCGGCGTGGCCTCGGGACCGGGGCACGCGCCGAGCGCGCCGAGCATCGGCAGGAGCAGGAGCGTCGTCGCGAAGCGCATTGACCGACGCTACCAGAGCGCGGCGGCACCGGGCACGCATCCCGGCGGCGCCGCGGCGTGCGTCACTTCACCGCGGCCGCGCCCGGCGCCGACGGCGTGTTCGGGCCCGGGCCACCGGTCGCGTCCGGCAGGTGGAGCTCGGCGAGCGCGTCCTGGAACCGGACCCGCGCCAGCATCAGCTTCTCCTCGGTGTCGACGACCTGGATCGTCGCCTTCTGCACCTTCTCGGAGATCTCCTTCATCTTGAGCTTCAGGTGGGCCATCAGCTCGCCGCCGGTCTTCACCGCGGTCAGCGTGACGATCTGCGCGTGCAGCTCGTCCATGCGCTCGCGGTAGTCGCCCATGCGGGTGTGCAGGCTGTCGATCTGGGTCTTGAGATCGATCATCTCGCGGTGGATGCCGAGGACCTCGTTGAGGTCCTTCTTGAGCTGCTCGGTCGGTTCCGGCGACTGCACGAACACCTTGAGCATGTCGAGCGCGACGTCCGACGACAGGTCGAGCGTGCGGGTCATCGGCGTGGCCTCGGCGATCTCGACGGTCTTCGACTCGTTGGGGCCGAGCTTGATCGCGAACAGGCTGGCGTCGCCGATCCGCTCGTAGACCTTGGGCCCCTCGATCATCTTCCAGCCCTTGCTGGTGGTGTGGCGGATGTAGACCGTGGTTGGGGTGGTGAGCCGGCTCGAGAACGTGAGCTTCTCGCGGCGGATGTGCTGGACCTCGGCGGTGAGGATGCCGCGCTCGAGGGTCACCAGGCGCGCGACCTCGTTGTCCTGGGCCTCGTCCTTGTCGACGATGATCTGGCGATCGAGCGCGAACGGCACGACCACCTGCGCGCCCGGCGGGATGGGCTCGGTGAGGCCCTCGCCGATGAACCGCTCGTTGCCGTAGACCGTGACCGGGCCGCTCTCGAGCGACGAGTCGGTCGGGTTCTTCAGGCGGACCGCCTTGAACGCGAAGCGCTTGTTGCCGCGCTCGCTCTCGGCGTCGTAGAGGTACACGACCTCGCCGTCGGTGTTGGCGCGGACCATCGACACCATCACGCTGGTGCCCTTGCCCACGGTCATCGGCCGCTCGTTCGCGAAGTGGCTCTCGCCGACCGGCGCCTCGTCGGTGGTCGGCTGGCCGTTGGCGCCGATCTGATCCTTCTCGGGGGTCGGCGCGGCCTCCTGGATGAGGCGGACGCGATCGCGATCGCCGGGCACGGCCTTGGCGATGACCTTCACCTGCGCCGGCGCCACGCCCTGATCGATGAGCTGGTTGCGGACCAGGTTGGCGCGATCGAGCGCGCGCTGCTCGGCGTTGGCGAGGTTGCCGTCGGCGTAGCCCTCGATGACCAGCGTCGCGCCGTTGCGGTTGAGCTGCTCGGCGAGGGCGTGGACCTTCTGATCGCCCTGGCTGACGCGCGTCTGGGGCGCGCGCGGGCGGGTATCGGCGGGCCGCGGCGCGGTCGCGGTCGCGACCCGAGGGGCCTTGGCCTTCGACGGGCGGCTGCGCGCGCCGCGCCCCGCACCACCACCGCCTCCGCCGGTCGACTCGAGCGCGTCCGCGTCGTCGCCGCCGTAGTAGGCCTCCTCGGCATCCACCGACGGCGCGGCCTGCGGCGGCGGCGGCGCATCGGGGTGACCGGCCGGGCGGCGGATCTCGTCGTCGTCGAGCTGCGCGATCTCGGTGCCGGCGGCGCCGCCGGTGACCGTGCCGTACGGCGACACCGAGGTCGGCGGCGCGACCGCGAAGCTCTCGTTGGTGTGCAGGGTCTCGCGCTGCACCTGGCGCACGCTCCACAGGTCGAAGCGGAACGACAGCGCCGAGCTCGAGCCCACGCCGACCAGCACGTTCTTCCAGTCCTCACCCGAGGTGTTGTCGACGATCGCCCAGCCCTCGAGCATGACCTGGTGGTTGTCACCAACGACGATGCGGTAGCTCGGCTTCCACGCCGGCGCCTCGGTGACGTAGGTCAGCACCAGATCCGAGGGCGCGTTGGGCGGTAGCTCGAGGCTCATCGTGACCGTGTCGCCCTGATCCTCTTCCCCGCCCTGGCGCGGGAACGACACCGGCACCGCCTGCTTGGTCTTGCGATCCATCACGGTCAGCGACTTGAGGAAGTCGTCGACGCGATCGCGCGGCACCTTCACCTGCAGCTTGCCGCCGGTCACGACCGCGTTGCGCTCGTAGTAGGCGACGCCGTTGCGGTACACCACGACCCGCCCGAGGGCGACGTCGTCGACCTTCACGAAGGTCTTCATCGGCGGGTGGGTGCAGCCGGCGGCGGTGGCGACGGCGGCGGTGAACAGAGTCGAAGCGATGGCTTTGCGCATGGGTCCCCTCGGAGCGGTGAGCAGTAGACGCCCCAACGCGCGAACCCACGCGCGCGGTCTACCGGAACCAGGTGAAGGGAGGGCCCAGGGCCCGAATATTCACCGGCGGGTGCGACGCTTCGCCGCCGGCGGATTTTCGGTCACGTTTGGCCCGCTTGACGACACGTGGGCAGGCGCCGCGGCGGGCGCGAGCGCGGCCGCGGCCGCCACCCGGTCGCGGCGCTTGTCCTCGAGCTCTTCCAGGGTCTTGGGCCAGTTGGCCTTGAGCAGCCGCGACAGCGCCCGGTCGGCGAGCAGCTTGCCGGCGGTCTGGCACGTCGCGCAGTAGTTGGCCTCGTTGTCGGCGTAGACGATGCGCTGCACCGGGTCGCCGCAGGTCGGGCACGGCTGGCGGTACTTGCCGTGGACCGCCATCTCCGGGCGGAACGCGGTGACCTCCTCGGGGAAGCCCTCTCCGACCTCGGCGCGCAGCCGGTCGGTCCAGGCCGTGAGCGTGGCCTGGGCGGCGTGTAAGACCTGTGTCAGCTCGTCGCCCGACAGCGCCCGGGTCTGGCGGAACGGTGACATCTTCGCGGCCCACAGGATCTCGTCGGAGTACGCGTTGCCGATGCCGTCGAGCACGGTCGGATCGGTGAGCGCGCGCTTGATCGTGTGGTTCTCGGCGCGCAGCGCCGCCGCGAAGCTCGCCGGTGTGGCGGTGAGGACGTCGAGGCCGCCGCGATCGAAGTCGGCGAGCGCCGCGGCGCCGCGTACGACGTGCAGGGACGCGCGCTTCTTCTTGGAGGCCTCGGTGAACAGCACCATGCCGTGCGCGAAGTCGAAGGCGCCGAGCGCGAGCTTGCCGGGCAGCTTGGCGCCGGGCTTGCGCCAGCGCAGGCGGCCCGCGACCATCAGGTGGATGACGGCGTAGAGGTCATCCTCGAAGCCGAGGACCAGCCGCTTGCCGATGCGGCGCACGCTGGTGACCCGCTTGCCGACCAGCGCCTGCGGCGACGGGTCGACCGAGCGCAGCACGAACGGGCTCACCAGCCGGATGCCGGTCAGCGCGTGGCCGACGGTGAACGCGGCGAGCCGCTCGACGTAGACGGTGACGTCGGGCAGCTCGGGCATCGCGCGTGATTCTAGCCCGCGTCGGGCTCGGGCGCGTCGGTCGGCGCATCGCCGGGACGCTTGCCGCGGCGGCGCCAGATCGTGAGCTTCAGGTAGTCGGCCTCGGGGAACGCGACCGGGTGATCGGGCTCGGGGCCGAGCTCGTGATCGAGCGCGAACGCGTTGCCGAGCGCGCTGCCGACGGTCGTGCGGAAGGTGCTGCGGGTGACGCGCGAGGTGCAGCAGCACGCCGCGATCATGCCGCCCGGCGCGACGTGGCGCGCGACCTGCTGGTACAGGCGGCGGTAGTTCGCGAGCACCTCGGGCACCTGCGCCACGCGCGAGGTCATGCTCGGCGGATCGACGATGATCAGATCGAACTTCACGTCGCGGCCGAGCGCCGGCAGCCACTCGAAGACGTCCGCGATCAGCCAGTCGTGCTTGGCGCCATCGCCGACGTGGACCTTGGCGCCGAGCTCGAGCGCCGAGGCCGAGCGATCGACGTGATAGATCTGCGCCGCGCCGGCCTGCTCGCACGCGCGGCCGAGCGTGCCGGTGTACGCGAACAGGTTCAGCACCCGCTTGCCGGCGAGCGGCATCGCCGCGAGGTGGAGGCGCAGGCCGCGCAGATCGAGGAACGTCCCGCTCTTCTGTCCGGACAGCGGACGCGCGACGAACGTGAACGGGCCCTCGCGGAACGGCAGCTCCTCGGGCGGCGGCGCGCCGTAAAGCACGCGGGTCGGCGCGACCGTGCCGGCCTGCCCGACCCGGCGCTGCGCCGGCTTGGCGACGAGGTGCTTCGCGCCGACGGCGCGCGCGACCACGATCCCCGCGAACCGCGCGAGCGCCGCGGTGCCCGCGCTGTAGCTCTGGACCACGACCGTGTCGCCGAAGACATCGACCACCACCGCCGGCAGGCCATCGCTCTCGCCATGGATCGCGCGGAACGCGTCGGTCTCCACGCGGAGGGCTTTCCGCTTGGCGAGCGCGGCGTGGATCGCCGTGGTGAACGTCGCCGCCGTCGGCCGCTCCGGGCCGCGCGTCATCACGCGGATGCCGATCGCGCCCTCGGCGTCGTAGATGCCGTGGCCGATGATCTGGTTCTGGCCGTCGTAGAGCGCGAGCCACTGGCCATCGACCAGCGCGGCGGCGGCGGTCGACAGGTGGTCGCGGAACACCCACGGGTGCCCGCGATCGATCGCGGCGAGCGCGTGCTTGCCGAGCTGGTAGCGCTGCGGCGTGCGGCGGGCGCGCGGGAGGCGGGGCGAGGACATCGGCGCCACCTTACGCGAACCAGACGCGCCGCCACAGGGGCTTGCGCCGGAGTCCTCGGCCCTGACGGACGCCTACACCAGCAAGCCTTGCGCGCGCGCCCAGCTGGCGACCGCCGTCGCGCGCGGGCTGCGGGCGACCAGCGCGGTGGCCAGGGCGCGGGCAAGGTCGCGATCGCCGGCGACCAGCGCGAACAGGATGGCTGCGACGCCCTCCTCGCGCCCAGCCTCGCGCCGCCCCGCCTCGAAGTCGCCCCTCGCGTCGAGCCACGGCAGCCCGTGGGTGCGCAGGGCGTCGGCCACCGCCGCGGTCACCGGATCGAGCTCGGTGCCTGCAATCACCTCCCACCACAGGTCATCGCGGCCGGTGCACAGCGCCCCGAGCCGCTGGCGCAGCTGGCAATCGGCCTCGCCCGGACCCGCAGGCCCTGGCGAGAATCGGTACAGGCTCTCGCCGAGCGCACCGACCTCCGGGTAGTAGACGCCGAGGTTGATCGCGAACGTCAACCGCTGCGCCGTGCTCGAGCGGGACGCCTGGACGTTCACGACGCGCACGGCGCGCGCCGCCGTGCACCGAAACGTCCGCCCGGTCTTCCGGTAGCCCAGCGGTTTCAGCGCCGGCGTGATCGCGCGCGCGATGACCGCGTCGAGGGCCTGCTGCGCGGGCGTCGCGGCCACGCCGCCTACCGGCTGTACCCGGTCGCCTCGGCGGCCCGGTGGGCGAAGCCGGGGTCGTAGACCAGGGCGCGGTCGAGGGCGACGAGGTCGCAGCGGGCGGCGGCGATGACGGCGTCGACGTCGGAGGCGGAGGCGACGGCGCCCTCGATGGCGGTCGGGATCCCGGCCTCGTTGCGGATCCGGTCGGCGAGCGGCGCGGCGGGCAGCCGGCCGCCGGCGTCGGCGGCGGCGGCCTCGGCGACGGCGGCGACCCAGACCAGGGCCACGCCCAGGTCGCGGAGGCGGCGGGCGAGCGCGACCGCGGCGTCGGCGAGGATCGCGGTGGCGACCAGGCGCACCGACAGCGGCCGGTCGGCGGGCCAGGCGGCGCGCACGGCGCTGACCGCAGCGCACAGCTCGTCGGCGCTGGCCTTGGCGAGCGCGCCGACGCCGGTCTGGAGCTGGAGCAGATCGAAGCCGGCGAACCCGGCGCGCTGCGCGGCCGCGGCCAGGATCGTCGGCGCGTCGCCGGCGAACACCGCGAGCTGCGCGCCGATCTTGGCGGGCGAGCGCTCGTGGACGAAGTCGACGACGCGCCGCCACGCGACGACCTGATCGTCGGACGCGAGGCCCGGCATGCCCGCAGGCGCGCCCTCGAGCTCGGCCGCGACGGTCTCGGTCATGACCAGGCCGACGCCGCCGGTGGCGCGACCGCCGAGGAACACCAGGTGGCCATCGCCGATGATGCCGCCGTCGGTGCCGCCGAGGGTCCAGGGCGCGAGCGCGAGGCGATTGGCGAGCGCCATGCCGCCGAGGGTCACCGGCACGAACATCGGCGGCGTGGGCTCGGCGCGACCGGCGCCCTGGGCGAGCAGCTGCTCGACCGCGCGGGCCAGCGGCGGATCGCGGCGCGCGACCGAGGCGTGGCTGACGCGCAGGCTGCGGGTCGCGAGGCTGTAGGCGAACTGCGAGGCGGGCAGCCCGAGGTAGCGCTCGGTGCCCTCGAACCACTCGAGCGAGGCCTGGGCGGCGGCCTGGATCGACTCGACGTCGGGGCGGCGGCGGACCTCGTAGGTCGCCAGCGCGCTCTCGACATCGGGCTCCTCGATCAGCGCGTCGCGCAGCGCGATCGCGTCTTCCATCGCGAGCTTGGTGCCCGAGCCGATCGAGAAGTGCGCGGTGTGGGCGGCGTCGCCGAGCAGGACGACGTTGTCGTGGTGCCAGGTCTTGCAGCGCACCGTCGGGAAGTTGCGCCAGATCGACCGGTTCTTGATCAGCCGGTGCGGGCCGAGCTCCTCGGCGAAGATCGCCTCGAGCTTCGCGACGGTCTCGTCCTCGCTCGCGCCCTCGAAGCCCGCGCGCGCCCAGGTGTCGGGGCGGCACTCGACGATGAAGGTCGAGCCGGTGCTGTCGCCGCGGTCGAGGTAGCGATACGCGTGGACCCGGAACAGGCCGTAGGGCGTCTCCTTGAACAGGAACGTGAACGCGCGGTACGGCACGGTCGTGCCCAGCCACACGAACTTGTTGGGGCGCACGTCGACGGTCGGCTTGAGGTGCGGCGCGAGCCGATCGCGGACCCAGCTCGCGACGCCGTCGGCGGCGACGATGAGATCCGCGGGGCCGACGTCGGCGAGCTCGCGGATCTCGTGCTCGTAGCGGATCTCGACGCCGAGCTCGACGGCGCGGCGCTGCAGGATCGCGAGCAGCGCGTGGCGCTCGATGCCGCAGAAGCCGTGGCCGGTCGAGCGCATGACCTCGCCGCGGAAGTGGATCTCGATGTCGTCCCAGCGCGCGAAGCCGCGCGTGATCGCCGCGTGGGTCTCGGGATCCGCGGCGGCGAGGTGGCCGAGCGTGGCGTCGGAGAACACGACGCCGAAGCCGAACGTGTCGTCCGGCTTGTTGCGCTCGTAGATGACGACCTGGTGCTTCGGTGCGGTCAGCTTGACCAGGATGCCGAGGTAGAGCCCCGCAGGACCGCCGCCGATGGAGACGATGCGCACGGCCGGACGCTACACGAAATCGCCGCCGCGCGCGGTGGCCCGCGCCATCGTCTCGAGCGCGAGCTCCGCGCCCCGCGCGGTGTCCTCGTGCTTGAAGAATACGAACGCCTCGGAGCCGCCGAGCGCGCCCAGCTGATCGAGCCAGCGGTCCAGTTCCTCGACGGAGTAGTCGTCTTTTCGCAGCCGCGTGTACGTGAACGACGCGGTGCGCACGACCCGCGCCGTGCCGTCCTCCCGGTCCGCGATCACGCGCGCGATGCCAGCATCTGACAGGATGCGATCGGTCGCCTCGTCGTCCCACGAACTATGTTGCAGCTCCATCGCGACCCGCGCGCCGGTGGGCACGGTGGCGGTCACGAACTCGCGGAGCAGGTCGTTGTTCTTGCGCAGGAAGTTCGGCGTCTGGATGAGCACCGGCCCGAGCTTGAGGCCGAGCGCGTCGACCATCTTCCAGAGGTAGGCCATCGAGTCGTGGGCCTCGGGCGGCTTGAGCTTGGCCTGGTGGCTGATGCGGCGCGACGCCTTGATGACGAACGTGAAGTCGTCGGGCACCTGCTGGGCCCAGCCGGTGAGCACCGCGGGCTTGGGCATCCGGTAGAACGTGTTGTTGATCTCGACGGTGCCGAGCTTGCTGCCGTAGTGCGCGAGCATCGCGTCGTCGGCGAGGTCGGCGGGGTAGAAGCTGCCGCGCCACTGCGCGTAGGAGAAGCCGCTGGTGCCGGCGCGGACGCGGGTCATGGGCGCCAGCGTACGCGAGCCGGCGGCGTGCTACCAACCGGCATGCCCTGCCCGACCTGCGGCACCGACTGGCGCACCGATCTGCAGCGGCGGTTCGAGGACGGTCGTTACCACTACACGAGCCGGTGCGCGCGCGACCACACGATCGTCGATGCGGGCGGTCCGAGCGACGAGACCCCGGCGCGGGCGGAGCGCCGGATCGCGCAGCGCGCGCTGATCGCGCGCATCCAGACGGCGCACTACGGCCGGCGCGAGCCGTGGCTCAAGGCGTGCGAGCTGGTGGACGGCGTGCGCGACGACCTCGCGCTCGCGGCGCTCGACGCGCACTACGCGGGACGCGCCGACGACGCGAGCCTTGCGATGGTCATCGAGCGCGGGCTGTGCGCCGCCCTGTACGTGCCCGAGGACGTGGCGTTCGACGTGCTCACGACCTCGCGCTGGCGGCCGATCGATCGCGACCGCGCGCGGGCGCAGCTGCACGCGATGCAGGCGCGGCGCGCCGACGGCGAGGACGTTCGCCCGAGCGGTGCGCCGATCGAGGCGCAGCTCTTCGACGAGCTGTTCGCGCCCGACGAGGTCGCGCTGTACTCGAACGCGGCGTGGCTCGACGAGCTGCGCGCACACGTCGCGCGCGACGGCCTGGACGCGTGCCACATCGAGATCGGCGACAACGCCGGCATGCCGGTGACGATCGGCCACGTGCTGGGCTGGAACTCGCACGCGATCGTCGCGCTCGATCGCGAGGTGCTCGCGATCGCGTTCGAGCCCTAGTGCACCGCCTCCGATATCGGGTCAACGATCCGGCGCGCCTCGTCGCGGATCGCGGCGTTGCGGCACCTCGAGTTACAGGCAGTAGCCCATCGGCACCGCGCCTTGCGCTCCACGACGATCCACGCCGCCTCCTTGACCGGATATCGAAGGCGGTGCCCTAGCGGTTCCGGAACCAGCCCGTGATCGCGTAGCGAGCGATCGGCGCGAAGGGCGGCACGTACGTGACGTTGTGCCGCTGCGGCACGGTGAACAGGTTGAGCGCGTTCCAGCGCGGCCGGAAGCCCGCGACGACGTCACCGTCGGCGTCGTAGAAGTTCAGGTAGCCGCCCCAGTCCGGGCGCCAGTCCTCGGCGCAGAGGTTGAGCACGTAGGCGACGCGGCGATCCTTGTCGGCGCCGAGGTCGTCGTGAACGGCCAGGAACTGCGTCGGGCAGAACAGCGTCGCCTGGGCGTCGGCCCGGCGGAGCTCGGGCATGCCGGTGACCGCGCGCACGAAGTCGAGGACCGGTCGATCGTTGAGGTACTCGAGCAGCATGTCGTGGGGCCCGTCGGGATCCCACTTGTCGCGATAGGCCTTCAGCATCGGATACTGCGCGTAGGAGAAGGCGTAGTCGCGCGCGCGCATCGACGCGACCGTGGCTTCGGAGCGCGCGTCCAGCTCGGCGGGCGCCATGGCCTCGAGGGCGTCGGCGCGGATGCCGTCCGGTCCCCGCGCGCCGGCCTGCCAGGCCAGGCCCCACGGCGTCTCGGCTGCCAGGATCCGGTGCACGATCCGTGCGCTCGCCTCGGTGAGCACGTCGCGAACCTGCAGGCGCCGATGGCGCGCGAACGCCGCGGCCAGCGCGCCGACGTCGAGGGCGGGGTTGAGATCGAGGAGCCGCGCGCCATCCATGGGGACGGACCTACCACGATCGGGCGCGCGCTCGCGACCGCGCCGAGGCCGCCGATCATGCGGTCGCGAGGCGCAGCGCGAACCGCGCGCCGCCGCCGGGCGCGTCGTCGACGGTGAGCTCGCCGCCGTGCTGACGCGCGATCCGCCGGGCGATGGCGAGGCCGAGGCCGGTGCCGTCGCGTCCGGCGCCCGCGGCGCCGCGGCCGAACGGCTCGAAGATCCGGGCGCGCTCGGCCGGTGCGACGCCGGGGCCGGTGTCGTCGATCGTGATCGCCGCGGCCGCGCCCTCGCGCGCGATCGCCACGGTGACCGCGCCGCCGGCGGGCGTGTAGCGGATCGCGTTGCCCAGCAGGTTGCCGATCGCGATCGCGACCATCGCCTCCACGCCCTCGATCTCGATCGCGGCGGTCGCCGCGATCGTGAGCGTGACACCCGCCGCGCTCGCCTGCGCCGCGGCGCTCGCGCACGCGTCCTCGACGCACGCGTCGAGCGAGAACCGCGCGCGCGCGGTCGCGTCGCTCGGCCGCGCCAGGGCGAGCAGCGCCTCGACGACCTCGGTCAGCCGGCGCAGCTCGGCGAGCGTCGTGGTCGCGGTCGCGACCCAGGCCTCGGGCGTGCGCGGTCGGCGCAGCGCGACCTCGAGCTCGGTCGCCATCACCGCGAGCGGCGTGCGCAGCTCGTGCGAGGCCTCGGTCGCGTAGCGCCCGAGCGCGGCGAAGCCCTGCTCGAGCCGCGCGAACAGCCCGTTGAGCGCGCCGGTCAGCGCGGCCAGCTCGTCGTCGCGCGCCGGCACTGGCAACCGCTGGTCGAGCTCGGCGGCGGTCATCGCGCCGGCGGCGGCGATCACCTCGTCGATCGGCGCCAGCGCCTTGCGCGCGAGCACCAGCGCACCGCCGACCGAGATCGCCAGCGCGAGCGGCGCGGCGATCGCCATCGCGAGCAGCATCTCGTCGCGCGCGTCGGCGGCGATCTCGTCGTCACTCTCCGGCGCCGCGCGATCGGCGATCTCGGCCTCCTCGTCGCGTTCCTCGATCACGACCATCGCGTACGCCGCGATCGCGAACACCGCGAGGCTGGCGAGCGTGGACAGCACCATCCACGCCGCGAGCCGGCGGCGCAGCGAGCGGCGGGGACGCACGGGCTCAGGCATCCGGATCCTCGTCGAGGCGGTAACCCTGCCCGCGCACGGTCGTGATCGCCGCGCCCCCGCCGACCAGCTTGCGCCGCAGGTGTGCGACGTGGACGTCGACGACGTTGGTGCCGGGATCGAAGTCGTAGCCGAAGACCTCGCGCAACAGCTCGGGGCGCCCGAGGGTCTCGCCGCGCCGGCGCAGGAACGCGACGAGCAGCGCGTGCTCGCGCGGCGACAGCGCGACCGCCTTGCCCGCGACCTCGACGCGCCCGTCGTCCGAGGCGATCACGACCCGGCCGCAGGCCAGCGGCGCCCAGCGCGGCGCCGCGGCCCGGCGGGCGAGCGCCCGGACCCGCGCGAGCAGCTCGTCGAAGGCGAACGGCTTGATCAGGTAGTCGTCGGCGCCGGCATCGAGCGCCGCGACCCGCGCGGTCAGCGCGTCGCGCGCGGTCAGCACCAGGATCGGCACCGGGTTGCCGTCGGCCCGGACCCGGGCGAGCACCTCCATGCCGTCGAGGTCGGGCAGCCCGAGATCGAGGATCGCGAGATCGATGTCGCGGCGCGCGAGGCGCGCGAGCGCCGCGGCGCCGGTCGCGGCGATCGTGACGACATGCCCCTCCTCGCGCAGGCCGCGCGCGATCGCGGTCGCGAGCCGGGTGGTGTCCTCGACGAGCAGGAGCTCCATCGTCAGCCCCGCGCTCCTCGCCGCACGACCAGCGCCGCCAGCCCGGGCAGCACGAACAGCGTGACCGCCGTCGACAGCACCAGGCCGCCGATGACCGCGATCGCCAGCGGCCGCTGCAGCTCGGCGCCCGAGCCCACGCCGGCGGCGAGCGGCGCGAGCCCGGCGAGGGTCGCCGCGGTGGTCATGAGGATCGGGCGCAACCGGCGCTCGGCAGCCTCGACCAGGGCCTCCCCGATCGGCCGGCCGCTCGCGAGCTGATCGCGCGCGTGCTCGAGCAGGAGGATGCCGTTCTTCACCACGAGGCCGACCAGCAGGATGCACCCGGTGAGCGACGACAGATCGAGCGGCAGATCGGTCGCCACCAGCACCGCGAGCGCGCCGACCACCGCGAGCGGCGCGCCCAGCAGCACGACCATCGCGAGGTTGAGCGAGCCGAGCTGGACCAGGAGCACGATCAGCACGAGCACCGCGCCGATGCCCGCGACCACGAGCAGATCCGTGCGCGCGGCGCGGGCCGACGCCGCCTGCCCCGCCTGCTCGACCTGGATGCCGGGCGGGATGTGGGTCCGCGCGATCACCGCCGCCACCGCGTCCTCGGCGGCGCCGAGATCACCGCCAAGGACCGCCGCGGTCATGACGACCGCCGGCCGCAGGCCCTCGCGCCGCAGCACCGACGGCGACGGCGGCATGTCGAAGCGCACGTAGTCACCGATGAGCGCGCTCGCGGGGCCATACGCGATCGGCGCCGCGACCAGCGCCGTCAGATCGAAGCGGGTGCGATCGGCGAAGCGCGCACGCACGTCGAGGCTGCGCCCCGGGCGCTGCAGCTGCGCGACCACGCGCCCGGCGACCGCGACCTCGAGGTCGCCGGCGATGGTCTCGGGCTCGAGGCCGATGCGGCTGGCGGCGAGCCGCGCGACCGTCGCGCGCGCGACCGGCACGTCGCCCTCGAGGCCATCGAAGACATCGACCAGGTCCGGCACCGCGGTGATCGCGGGGCCGAGCGTGCGCGCGAGGTCGGCGAGCGCGCGCGGATCATCGCCGAGCAGGCGGACCTCGATCGGCGCGGGGTTGCCGGCGAGATCGGCGAGGACGTCCTGCAGCACCTGCACGAACTCGATGCGGGCCTCGGGCACCTCGTGCTCGAGGCGCTCGCGCAGGCCATCGATCACCGCGAGGATCTCGCCGCGCTGCGCGCGCGGCACCAGCCGCACCATGATGTCGCCGCGGTTCTGCTGGGTCGCGGTGGCGGGGCCCATCTCGGACCCGGTGCGGCGCGTGAACGTCACGACCTCGGGCGTCGACATCAGCACCAGGTCGATGCGGCGCGCGATCCGATCGGTCTCCTCGAGCGAGGTGCCCGGCGGCAGGAAGAAGTCGACGACCAGCGCGCCCTCGTCGAGCGCCGGCAGGAAGCCGGTCGCGACCCGATCGGCGGCGAACACGCCGCCGGTCACCAGCAGCGCGACCGCGACCAGCGACAGCCACGCGTGCCGCACCAGCCAGCGCAGCGCGCCGGCGTAGAGCGCGACGCCGCGGCTGGATGCCTGCGCGGACTTCTGCCGCGCGCGCAGCACCCGCGCCGCGAGCAGCGGCGCCAGCGCGACCGCATAGACCAGCGACAGCAGCACCGCGGTCGAGAGCGTGGCCGCGAGCGCGCCGAGGAACGTGCCGGTCAGCCCCTCGACCAGCCCGAGCGGCACGAAGACGAGCACGGTCGTGAGCGTGGTGCCGATCAGCGCCGCGAGCAGGTCGCGCGTGCCCAGCTCGGCGGCCTCGGCCGGCGGGTGGCCGTCCTCGAGCCGCCGCACGATACCCTCGGTGATCACGATCGCGTCGTCGACGACCAGGCCGATCGACACCGCGAGGCCGCCGAGCGACATGAGGTTCAGGGTCAAGCCGGCCCAGTCCATGATCGCGAAGGTCGCGAGGAGCGCCAGCGGCACCGGCACGGCGGCGATGAGCCCCGCGCGCAGGTCGCGCAGGAACAGGCCGATGACGATCAGCGCCAGCGCCACGCCGACCAGGATCGCGTCGCGCACGCTCGCCATCGACGCCGTCACCAGCGCGGCCTCGTCGTAGACCGGCTCGACTCGCAGGCCCGCGGGCACGCCGCCAAGGGCGATCACCGCGGCGATCGCGTCGCGCGCGCCGGCGGCGACATCCACGGTGCTCGCGCCGGGCGCGCGCGCGACCGCGATGACCACCGCCTCGCCCTGGGGCGCGCTCACGATGACGGTCGGGTCCGCCGCGCCCTCGACCACGTCGGCGACCGTCGACAGCGGCACCGGGCCGGTCGGGCCGTCGGCGATCGGCAGCGCCGCGAGCCCCGCGAGGTCGCCAGGCGAGGCGTCGACGATCACCGGCAGCGTCTGGTGCGCGTCGACCACGCGGCCGACGCCGAGCCGGACGTCGTGACGCGCCAGCCGATCGGCCAGCATCGAGGGCGTGAGGCCCATCGCGGCGAGCGGCCCGGGCTTGAGGATGATCTCGATCTCGCGGACCCGGCCGCCCTGGACCTCGACCGCGCCGACGCCGGGCACGCGCACCAGCGCCGGGCGCAGCACCCGATCGGCGAGGTCGCGCAGGTCGCGCGGATCGGCCAGGCCCCGGCCCTTGCCCGGGCCGGTGACGTTGAACGTGATCACCGGGATCGCGGTCGGCAGCACCCGCTCGACCTCGAGCTCGGTGCCCGCGGGCAGCGCGACCTGATCGACCGCGGCCTGACACTGCTGCTGCGCGCGCAGCGGATCGACGCCGGGCGCGAGCTGCACCGACAGCTCGACGGCGCCGCGGATCGTGCGCGCCCGCAGGTAGCGCACGCCGGGCACCACCGCGAGCGCCTGCTCGAGGGGGCGCGTGATCTGCGGCTCGAACAGCTCGGGCGGATCGGTGCCGTGGCGCGCGACCACGACGACGCGCGGGAACTGCATCTCGGGATAGATGCCGCTGGGCAGGCGCACGATCGCGCGCGCGCCCAGGCCGGCGAGGACCAGCGCGACCAGCCAGACCAGGCTCGGCCGCCGCGCGAGGATGCGCGCGAGGTTCATCCCGGGACCGCTGCTCACGGCGCCGGCTCGAGCGGCTGACCGTCCTCGATGCCGAGCGCGCGATCGATCACCACGCGATCGGTGGCGGTCACGCCGGACGCGATCTCGATCATCCCGCCGAGCGCGACGCCGCGCTCGATCGGATGGACCGCCGCGGTCATCGGCGCGTCGGCCTTCCCTGCCGCGCAGACCACGACCTCGTCCTCGCCCTCGGTCGATCGGCGGATCGCGGCGGCCGGCACGATCAGCCCTGCGCGCAGCACGCCGACGATCGACGCGGTGCCGGTCAGGCCGACCAGCAGCTGCTGATCCGCGGGCGGCGCGAGCTGGATGCGGACCGCGCCCAGCGAGGTCGCGGGATCGACCGCCAGCGCCACGCGCACGACCCGGCCGGGGACGAGCACGTCGGGCAGCGCGTCGAACGCGATCGACGCGCGATCGCCGACGCGCAGCTCCATCAGCCGCGCCGCCGGCACCTCGGCGCGCAGCTCGAGCACCGCGAGATCCGCGAGCTCGACGATCGGCGTCGCCGGCGTGCCATCGACGGCCTCGCCGGCGCGGCGGAAGACGCGCAGCACCGTCCCGGCGACCGGCGCGCGGATCTCGGTGCGCGCGAGCTGGCCGGTCGCGACCCGACGACCGGCGCGCGCGGTCTCGAGCTCGGCCTGCGCGGCGGCGACGCGGGCGCGCGCGTCCTCGAGCTCCTTCTGCGGCGCGATGCCCTGGGCCTGCAGCCGCTCGGCGCGATCGCGCTGCGCGACCGCGTTGGCGAGCGCGGCCTCGGCCGAGGTCACCGCGGCGCGCGCGCTGTCGGCGCCGGCGGCGGTCGCGGGTTCGTCGATGGTCGCGATCACCTGGCCGGCCTTGACGCGATCGCCCTCCTCGACACCGAGCGCGCGCACGCGGCCGGCGATCGTCGAGGCGACCTGGGCATCGGTGCGGGCAGGCGGCGCGATCACGCCGCGCAGCGCGCGCGGATCGCTGACCATCGCGACCATCACGGGCGCGCAGGTCACCGGCGCGGTCGGCAGCGTCTCGGGCTCGGTGGGCGCGGCCGGTGCCGCGCTGCCACACGCCGCGAGCGCGATCGTGATCACGGCCCACGCTCGGATCACGGCATCCCCCCCGCCGCCAGCTCGACCTCGGTCTCGGCCAGCGCCGCCGCCACCGCCGCATCGACGACCTCGGCGCGCACCGCGAGCAGCGCGCGCTCGGCCTCGAGCACCGTGGTGAGATCGCGCGCGCCCTCGCGATACGCCGCCTGCGCCAGCGCGGCCGCCTTCTCCTCGATCGGCAGCACGTCGTCGCGCATCGATCGCGCGCGCCGGGTCGCCGCGGTCCAGCGCCGGTGCGCGATCTCGAGCCGCGCGCCCAGCGTCGCGTCGATCGCGCGCGCCTCGGCGGTGCGCGCCACTCTCGCCGCCCGCGCCGCCGCCACCTGCGCGCCGCCGCGCCCGAACAGCGGCAGCTCGAGGCTGACGCCGATGCGCGCGTCGGTGCCGGGCAGCGTGTCGTCGAACGCGTCGATCTCCACATCGAGCGCCAGCGCTGGCCAGCGCGATCGCCGCGCGCCGCGGATGGCCGCGTCGGCGGCCTCGATCCGCGCGTGGCCCGCGCGCGCGTCGGGGTGCGCGGTCAACCGCGGCCGCATCGCGTCGATCGGCGCGACCTCCGCGATCGCCGGCACGCCGCCGTCGGCGTGGAGCGCGATCGCCGGGTCCCAGCCGAGCGCGCCCGCGAGCTCCGCCGAGGTCGCGCGGACCTCGTCAGCGGCGGTCGCGGCCTCCGCGTCGGCGCGCGCCTTCGCGGCCTGCGCCGCCACCACATCCGCATCGGCGCCATCGCCGGCGTCGCGCCGCGCCGCCGCGATCCGCACGACCTCCGCGGCGCGCGCCGCGGCGTCGGTCGC
>JAIOQA010000285.1 GCA_021413675.1 Deltaproteobacteria bacterium
GGCGCCCGGGCCGCAGGCCTCGCTGGTGTCGCCGTCGGTCGCGGTCCGCGATCTGTCGCGGCCCACGCTCGCGGAGGTCAAGCGCTGGCGGGTCAAGCACCGCACCGCCTACCGCTACGCCAAGCCGGTCGAGCGCTCGGCCCACCTGCTGCGCGTCACGCCGGTCGAGGATCGCCTGCAGAAGCTGCTGAGCTACTCGCTCGCGGTCTCGGTGCCCGGCCAGACCAAGGACTACGACGACGTCTTCGGCAACCGCGCGCGCCGCTTTCTCGTCGACACGCCGTTCACCGAGCTGGTGATCGAGGCCAACTCGATCGTCGAGGTCTGCGACGTCGATCCGCTCGACTTCCGGCCGCTCAAGACCCGTTCGACGATCCCGCTGGTGTGGATGCCGTGGCAGCGCCAGATCCTCGCGCCGTTCCTCTTGCCGCCGGAGCTGCCGGAGACCGAGCTCGAGGAGCTGACCGAGTACGCGATGAGCTTCGTCAAGCGCAACGACTACGACCTGCTCGACACGCTCATCGACATCAACTCCACGATCTACGGCGAGTACGAGTACCGGCAGGGCTCGACGACGGTGTTCACGACGCCGTTCGAGGTCTACGCCAACCGCCGCGGCGTCTGTCAGGACTTCACGAACCTGTTCATCTGCCTCGCGCGCCTGCTCGGCGTGCCGGCGCGCTACGTCTGCGGCTACATCTATACCGGCCCCAAGGCGGCCAACCAGGTGCAGAGCGAGGCGTCGCACGCCTGGGTCCAGCTGTACCTGCCGGGCGCCGGCTGGAAGGGCTTCGATCCGACCAACGGCATCCTGACCCAGACCCAGCACATCCGGGTCGCGGTCGGCCGCAACTACATCGACGCGACCCCGACCTCGGGGACGATCTACGTCGGCGGCGGGCCCGAGACCCTCGAGGTCTCGGTCACGGTCGAGCCCGCCGACGAGCCGGCGCCGGCCGCGCCGCCGCCCAAGGTCACGTGATCGCCGTCCTCGGCACGCTCGGGATCGTCATCGCGTTCGTGGTGATCGGCGTGCTGGTCGATCGCAAGGTGCCGCTCCTGCCGCGGTCCGAGGATCTGGAGAAGATCGGCAAGCCGGTGCCGCTGGTCCACGCCGCCGGCACCGCGCCCGAGAGCGCGCTGGTCGGCACCGCGGCCGAGCTCGAGGCGCACCTCGCGGCGCGGCGCTGCGCGTGCAAGGGCAAGCTCGCGCGCACCGGGCCCGACGAGGCGCTCCGCTACGACGGCCGCGTGATCGTGGTCGTGCCGCTGACGTGCGCGAAGTGCGGCGCGCACCACCGCGCGTACGCCGCGCTCACCGCCGGCCCGCCGGCTGGCTGACTACGCGTGCGGCGGCCGCGCCGCGGGATCCATCCACATGACCTCCCAGTGGTGGCCGTCGAGGTCGTAGAAGCTCCAGCCGTACATGAAGCCGTGATCCTGGGCCGGCATCGCGTGGCGGCCGCCGGCCTCGATCGCGGTCGCCACCATCTGGTCGACCTCGGCCCGGCTCGCACACGAGAGCGCGATGAACGCCTCGGTGTGGGTCGCGGTGTTGCAGGGCTCGAGGGTCGTGAACGTGCGGAAGAACGGCTCGGCGAGCAGCATCACGAAGCCCTGCTCGCTGAGGATCATGCAGGCCGCCTTGTCGTCGGTGAACTGCGGGTTGAAGGAGAAGCCGAGCCGCGCGAAGAACGCCTTGGTGGCGGGCAGATCGCGGACGGCGAGGTTGAGGAAGATCATTCGGGACATGACGGACTCCAGGCGGATCAAAGGGGCGTGACGCAGGTGAACATCCAGTTGACGCCGAACCGATCGACGACGGTGCCGAAGCTCGCTCCCGGGAACATCTCGGCCAGCGGCATCGTGACCGTGCCGCCACGGCCGAGTCGCGCGAACCGATCGGCGGTCTCGGCGGCGTCGTCGAAGTCGAGCATGACGTCGACGTTGCCGCCGAGCGGCACCGGCGTGTCGGGATGGGTGTCGCTCAGCAGCACCACGGCGGGCCCCACGCGCAGCGACGCCTTCATGATGCGCGCGCCGTGCGGCGACGGCGGCGCGCCGGGGATCTCGGCGAAGGTCTGACGGCTCTCGACGATCGCGCCGAGCGCCTGCTCGTAGTGCGCGATCGCCTCGGCGCAGTCGCCGTTGAAGAACAGGTAGGGGTTGAGCTTCGTGATCGGCATGTGACCGATAGACCGGCTGGCCGCCGCGAACTCATCGGTCGCCCGCGAAAAAAGACCTCGGCTAGAGATCGAGCGGCAGGCCGAACCGCGGGAAGTCGACAAGGACGTCGAGGAAGAACGTCATCTCGCGGACCAGGTCGGCATCGAGGTCGAGCACGATCAGCGCCCAGGCGTGGTGGCCACCGGCGGGAGTCGGGCGGTACTGCGCGAACGCCGGGCCGCCGCAGGCCGCGACCGGCACGAGGCGCGAGCCGCGACAGCCGGCGCCGCGGCCGAGCATCCACGCCGCGATCGTCTCGCGGCCGCGCAGCCACAGCGTGTAGGGCGGCATCGACTGGACGACGTCGGTGCGCAGGAGCGCGGCGAGCGCGTCGATGTCGTAGCGCTCGAACGCGGCGACGTACTGATCGATGAGCGCGCGCTGCGCCGCGGTCAGCTCGGCGGGCGTGGCGCGCGCCGGATCGAGCGTCGCGACGGTGGCGCGGGCGCGCTGCAGCGCGCTGTTCACCGACGGGATCGACAGCTCGAGCGCCTCGGCGACCTCGGCCGCGGACCAGCCGAGGACCTCCGACAGCAAGAGCGCGGCGCGCTGCTTGGCGGGCAGGTGCTGGAGCGCGGCGACGAACGCGAGCCGGATGTGCTGGCGCAGCGCGGCCTGCTCCGCGGGATCGGCGTCGGCGGGGATCACGCGGTGATCGGCGATCGGCTCGAGCCAGTGGGTGCGCTCGTGCTGCGCGAGGTCGTCGTCGATCGCGCCGAGCGGGCCCTCGGTCGGCATCGCGCGCCGGCCGCGCGCGGCGATCGCGTCGAGGCAGACGTTGGTCGCGATGCGGTACAGCCAGGTGCGCAGCGCGGCGCGCCCGTCGAACCGGTCGAGGCTCTTCCAGGCGCGGACCATCGTCTCCTGGACCGCGTCGTCGGCGTCGACCGCCGAGCCGAGCATGCGGTAGCAGTGGCCGGTGAGGGCGGCGCGGTGGACCTCGAGCTCGGCGACGGGCGGCGTCATCGCGCGCAGCATACGCAAACCGCGATCGCATCGCGACGTCCGGAAGCGGCCAGCGCGGGCGCGCGGGCGGCGGCATCGTGAGCCCATGTTCGCGATCACCGGGCTCGATCCCTCGCTCTTCGCTCCTCACTTCACCGGCGCGCTACCCGATGGCGCGCGCAAGGTCGTCGCCGATGGCCCGGGCTACCCGTGCCGGGTGTCGCTGGTCGACGCGGCGCCCGGCGAGGAGCTCGTGCTCCTGCCGTACACCCACCACGACGTCGCGTCGCCGTACCGCGCGGCGGGCCCGATCTACGTGCGGCTCGCCGCGACCGCAGCGGCGCGGTTCGTCGACGAGGTCCCGCCGGTGATCGCGCGCCGCCTGGTGTCGGTGCGCGCGTATCGCGCCGACGGCGAGATGCTCGACGCCGAGGTCGTGCAGGGCGCGGAGCTCGCGGCGCTCGTCGCGCGGTTCTTCGCCGACGCGGCGGTCGCGTACCTGCACGTGCACAACGCGCGGCCGGGCTGCTTCGCGGCGCGGGTCGATCGTCACTGACTCGGGTCTTGCCCTTCGGGCGGACCCGAGTCAGATCGATACGTGCCGTTCCCCTCGTCGGGGGCAAGCTCCGACGAGCCTCCCTTTCGCTTTCGGCGGCACTCGCCGCCGGGCGCGACCGTGTCGCGCCTTGCTCGGCCCTTCGGGCCTGCGCGACCTCGGTTCACTGGCCCTGCGGCGGCGCGACGACCGCGGTCGGCACCGCGCGCAGGCGGCGCAGCGCGCGGATCGCGAGGAAGCGCAGCAGCAAGAGGCCGAGCGCCGCGAACGGCAGCCACGGCAGCGACGCCGCGAACGCCATCGCGACCGCGGTGCCCGCCGACGCGAGCGCGTCGACCGAGCTGTCGAGCGCGCCGGTGACCCGCGCCCACCACGACGGATCCGCGGGCGGCGCGACCACGACCGGCGCGGTGGTCTTCGCTTGCAGCGAGATCGTGATGCGCGACAGCGCGACCTGATCGCTCCACAGCCGCAGCCGGCCCTCGGCGGCCTCGATCTCGCCGCGCACTCGCGCGAGCTCGCGCTCGACCTCGAGCAGATCGCTGACGCCGCCGGTGCGCTCGTCGACCAGCTTGAGCAGGCGCTGCTCGAGGTGGCGCGAGTTGGCCAGGCGCGCCGACAGATCGGTGAACGCATCGGTGATGTCCTCGGCCTGGCTGTCGTCGCGGGTGACCGCGCCGAGATCGCGGGTGCGGCGCATCGCCTCGTCGAACCGGTCCGACGGCACGCGGATGACGATCGTCGCGCTCGAGGCGGTGCCGCCGGCGTGCTCGACCTCGGCGCGATCGACGAAGCCGCCGACGCTCGCGGCCAGGGCCTCGAGCCGGGCGCGCGCGCCATCGACGCCGTCGACCAGGATCGCCAGATCGCCGGTGCGGATGAGCTTGCGGCTGTCGGTCGGGCGCACGGGCACGGCGCCGCCGGGGTTCGCCGCGGAGGGTGGGGCGGGGGCGGCCGCGACACCGGTGGCCGCAGCGCTGCCGCTGCCCATGCTCGCGCCGCGCGCCTCGTAGTCGGCGGGGGCGGCGCTGCCCGCGCCGTCCGCGATCGAGCGGCTGTTGCAGCCAGCGATCGTCAGGGCGATCGCGAAAGTTGTCATGATCCAGTGACGTTGTCCGAGTGCCGACATGATCGAGAGACCCGCGGCGGCACGGGTTTCTTGGGCCGCGCCGCGCGCCCAGACCGGCAGGTTCTGGCTCCGCGATCAGAGGGGTGATCCAGAGTCGGCCTCATGCGCATCTACTTCGTCGGCAGCCACGCGACCGGCAAGACCACGCTCTGCCGCTACGTCAGCCGTCGCTACAACCTGCCGATGATCACCGAGGTCGCGCGCGGCGTGCTCGCCGAGATGGAGACCAACTTCGATGCGCTCCGCTGCGACATCGAGCGGGTCGCCGAGTACCAGGAGCGGGTCTTCGCGCGCCAGGTCGCGATCGAGAAGCTGCACGACGGCAAGTTCGTGTCGGACCGCGCGTTCGACAACCTCGCCTACGCCGCGGAGCACGCGACCACCGTCGCGGATCTGATGAGCGACCAGCGCTTCAAGGACTACATGAGCTGGGTCTCGCAGGGCATCGTGTTCTTCCTGCGGCCGCACCCCTCGCTCCTGAAGGAAGACGGCGTGCGCGCCGGCGTGTCGTGGGACTCGGTCGTGCGCATCGACGGCATGGTCAAGCTGCTGCTCGAGCAGCACCGCGTGCGCTACCTGCCGATCGAGTCGGTGTCGATGCAGGAGCGGGTCCGCGCGGTCGAGTTCGTCGTCGGCCGTGCCGGCCTCGAGGCGGCGAAGCCCGACGACAAGCCCGCGAAGGCGGCGGAGAAGACGATCGTCGAGATGCTGCGCGCGACCGTCGGGAACTAGTCGTCGCGCCGGCGCGTTATCATCGCGTCACATGAAACAGTCGAACGTGGTCGCGATCGCGGTGCTGGTGGCGGCGTGTGGCAAGGGTGCCAGTAGCGGCGGCAGCGCGAGCGGCGCGGGATCCGCGAGCGGCGCGGGATCCGCGGTCGCGGGATCCGGGTCGGGCAGCGCGAGCGGCGCGGCGGTCGCGCCCGACGCGGCGCCGCCCGCCGCCGATGCCGCCGCGAAGGCCGCGGGCGACCTGCCACCGGCGCGACCGTGCCGGATCATGGTCGGCGGCGCCAAGACCGAGGGCGGCGACTGCGTCTCGCTGGGCCACGTCATGCCGGCGGGCACACCGTTCTCCATCTGCCAGAGCGCGCTCGGCACCAAGGAGTTCGCCTTCGACGCCAAGGGCCGCATCGTCAGCGACCCCGGCGGCACCTATGCGTACGCGGACGCGACCGGCGGCAAGGCCACGTACGTCGCGCCCGACGGCAAGACGCCAGTCGAGTTCGACGCCGCGGGCCACCTCATCCGCAGCGGCAAGCAGACGTTCACCTACGACGCCAGCGGTCGGCTCGTGCGGGTCGAGGGCGGCGGCAAGTTCGAGACCTTCACGTACAAGCCCGACGGCACCTACGCCTACGCCAACAACTACGCCGACGCCGACGAGTACTGCCTGGCCGAGCTGGTCGAGGTCACGCGCGACGCGCAGGGCCGCATCGCCACCGAGCGCTTCGAGGGCTGCGCGATCGCCGACGCGCCGCGCACGGTCGCGTACCGCTACGACCAGCCCGATCAGCTGAGCGGCGTGACCGTGGACCTGCAGTCCGACGGCACGATCGACCTCAACGCCGAGCTGCGCTACGACTGCGCGGCGGGCCAGTGAGCACGCGCGCGGGTCGGGGCGGCGCACTGCCGATGATGCTGCGGCGGGGGTGCCTGTCGTCCGTGGCGGTGCTGGCCGCGGCCGGCTGCGGCAAGAGCGGCGGTGGCGCCGCGAGCGCGCCGGCGGCCGTGGATGACGCGGCGATCGCGATCGACGCGGCGGTCGCGATCGACGCCCCGCTCGACGCCGCGACGGCGGTCGACGCAGGCGAGCCCGATGCGGGGCCGCCCGCGCTGGACCCCGAGGAGGTCAAGGCCCGGACCGGCAAGCAGGCCGGGTTCACCGGTGGCGCGAAGCCCGAGGTCGCGACCGAGGCGTTCATGACCGCGCTCGCCACCGGCACGCTCTCGCTCGCGAGCTTCGTCGATCCGGCCCGCGCGGTGGTGCTCGCGATCCGGCTGCCGGGCGGCGCCGAGACGCTCCGACCCGACACGATCGACCAGCTCTGCGGGAAGCTCGGGATCGCGGCGCTGACCCGCGAGCTGGCCGCCGCCGCCCGGCAGGTCGACGACGACGTCGCGTGGTGGTGCAGCAACACGACCAGGCCGTCGTGCTACCTGCGCGGCCCCGGCGAGTACGCGGCCAGCTACGCCGTGACGTTCGCCCCCGACCCGGTGCGCGGGCTGCGCCTGGTGTCGATCGTCGAGACCGAGGTCGGCGAGGTCGCCAGCTACACCGAGCCGTTCCTCGCGAAGGCGGCAACCGCGGTTGCGAAGGCCAGGGCCTGCCGGTAGTCCGGGCCGTGCGCTTCCGCCCGGCGCGCGAGGCGCTGCCAGCCGAGATCACCGGGCCCGGGAGCGCGACGGCCCGGCCGACCGTGTTAACGTTTCCTCGCGACACCGCGTCGCGCCGATGACGAACGAGCGGGACGACACCCCCACGCACCCCGCGCCGGTCGACGTCTTGACCGCGCAGCTCGACGCCTTCCGCAAGGATCCAGGCGACGGCGACGCGTTTGCCGAGCTCCGGGCCGCGCTGCGCAAGGGCGGCAACGGCGAGCTGCTCGCCGAGATCTGCGAGCTGCGCGCGCCGCGCGAGGCCGATCCGGCCAAGGCCGCCGATGCCTGGTCCGAGGCCGGCGAGGCCCGGCTGGTGCTGGGCCGGCGCGACCTGGCCGAGCGGGCGCTGCGCCAGGCGCTGGCGCTCGAGCCCGCCGACGAGCGCGCCGCGGCCCGCCTGGTCGAGCTGCACCTGGTCGCCGGTCAGCACGCCGCGGCCGCCGATGTCCTCGAGGCCGAGCTCGACGCGCTGGCGCGCCGGGCCGAGGGTCCGGCGCCCGGACGTCGCCCGGCCAGGCCCGACCCCACGATCCCGCGGCGCGGCCAGCGCCACCGGCTCGCCGCCTCGATCTGGGACGAGCGGCTGGGCCGCGTCGATCGCGCGCTCGCGCACTGGCAGAAGGCCTGGCAGCTCGAGCCCGAGCGCACCGACGCGCTCGAGGCGGCGCGCGCGATCTACGCCCGGCTCGGCGACGACGCGATGGTCGCCAAGCTCTACCAGGCCGAGCTCGACGGCCTCGGCGACAGCGCCCCCTCTGCGCTGCGCGCGCGGCTCTTGCTCGCGCTCGCGCGGCTCGCGGTCAAGCGCGGCGATCCCGCGGCGGCGGCGACCGCGCTCGAGAAGGCGCTGCGCCTCGATCCCGAGTCGCAGGAGATCCGCCTGGCCCTGGCCGAGGTCTACGCCTCGCCGGCGTTCACCGATGACGCCACGGGATCGCGCAAGGCCAGCGAGCTGTTCGTCGATCTCGGCAAGCGCCGCATGGCGACCCGCGACGACTCGACCGCGATCACGTACCTGCGCCGCGCGCTCGGCGTGGATCCGTACTCGCGCGGCAACGCCTCCGCGCTCGCCGAGGCGCTGGTCGCGAGCGAGCGCTGGGACGAGCTCGATCGCGTGCTCCGCCACCGCGGCTCGGTCACCGACGACCCCGCCGAGAAGGCCGCGCTCCTCGAGCGCCGCGCCGCGCTCTACGAGGGCCCGCTCGCCAATCGCGCCGCCTTGACCGAGGCGCTGACCGAGCTGGCCGCGCTCGAGCCGCCGTACGGGCCGGCTTCGGAGCGGCTGCGCGAGGTGCTGCGCGCCGATCAGAACTGGACCGCCCTCGCGGCCCGCATGGCCGACGAGCTCGAGGCGCTGGGCGAGGATCCGCAGCGCCAGGTCGCGGAGCTGCTCGAGCTGGCGACGATCGCGCGCGAGCACCTCGGCGACAAGGATCGCGCGGCCGAGCTCCTGCACCGGGCGCTGTCGGTCGATCCGCACAACGAGGAAGCGCTCGCGCGCTACGCCGATCACTTCCGCGAGCGCCGCGACTGGCGCGGCGTCGCGGATCTCTACGAGTTCGCTCTCGACAACGCGCGCGAGGACGGCGCGCCGACCGCCGAGCTGGTGCGCCGGCTCGAGGAGATCGCGCAGATCGCCGAGATCCGCCTGGGCGACGTCGCGCGCGCGATCGAGACCTGGCAGCGCATCGACGAGCTCGAGCCCGGCGACGGCAAGGCGCGCGAGGCGCTGCGCCGGCTGTCGTCGCGCGCCAAGATGTGGGAGCAGCTGGTCGGCGTGCTCGAGACCGAGGCCTCGGCTGCGGTCACGCCCGCCGAGCGCGCCGAGGCGCTGCGCCGGATCGCGCACACGTATCGCGAGCGCCAGGTCGAGCCGCGCCGCGCGATCGCGCTCTACGAGGAGGTCGCGGGCCTGTCGCCCGACGACGATCAGGTGCTCAAGCCGCTCGCCGAGCTCTACGAGCGCGAGGGCGACGACGCCGGGCTCGCCGCGACCTTGCGCCGCCAGCTCGAGCTCGACGCGCGCCGCCTGATGGGCGACGGCGAGGGGCGCGCCGGCACCCAGCCGCGCGAGTGGCCGGTGGCCAAGCGCATGGAGCGGCTGACGCTTCTGCGCCGGCTCGCGGTGCTGTGCGAGACCCGCACCAACGACGTCGACGGCGTGGTCTACGCCTGCACCGGCGTGCTCGAGATCCTGCCCGGCGATCGCGACGCGCTCGATCGCATGGAGCGCGTGCTCGACAAGGCCGGCGACGCGCAGCGCCTCGAGCAGACGCTCGAGTACCACGCGGCCTCGGCGACCGGCCCCGCCGAGCGCGCCAAGGTGCTGCGCCGCCTCGCCAAGCTCGCCGCCGATCAGGGCGACGACGCGCGCGCGCTCGATCGCTGGGAGCAGACGCTCCGCGCGGTGCCGACCGATGTCGAGGCGCTGGCCGCGGCCGCCGCGCTCTACGAGCGCGCGTCGCGATGGGGCGAGCTGGCGCAGGTGCTCGAGCGGCTCGATGCCGGGCGGCCCGCGGTCCAGGCCGGCACGCCCGAGGCCGCGGTCCGGGCGCGCGAGCTCGAGCGCTACGCGCGCGTGGTCGACGATCGGCTCGGCGACGCGCCGCGCGCGACCCGGGCATGGCAGCGCGTGCTCGAGCTGTCGCCGCGCGATCGCACGGCGCTCCACGCGCTCGGCCGCCTGCACCGCGCCGCCGGGCGCTGGCGCGAGCTCGCCGACGTGCTCGCCGCCGAGATCCCGCTGTACGCGCTCGACGAGCCCGAGCGCGCCGCCGAGGCCGCGCTCGAGCGCGCGCAGCTGCAGGACGAGCGCCTGGGCGCGCCGGTCGAGGCCGTCAAGCAGCTCGAGCGGCTGATCGCCGAGCTCGATCCCGCGCACCTCGAGGCGCACACGCAGCTGCGCCGGTTGCACGAGACCCGCGGCGACTTCGAGGCGGCGGTGCGCGTCGCCGAGCGCGAGATGTACCTCGCGCCCGATCCGGCGCGGAAGATCGCGCGCGGCCTCGAGATCGGCTTGCTCTGCCGCGATCGGCTCAACGATCCGACGCGCGCGCTCCAGGCCTTCGATCGCGTGCTCGCGCTCGACCCGGGCCTCGACGAGGCGCTGGCCGCGGTCGCCGATCTGCACGCGCGGGTCGGCGACTGGAAGGCGCACCTGCGCGCGCTCGAGAAGCGCCTGCCGCTCGCCGACAGCGCCGCCGAGCGTCGGCAGCTCATCGGCAAGATCGCGACGGTCACCGCCGAGAAGCTCGGCGATCCGCGCGGCGCGTTCCGCTGGTGGCGGCGCGCGCACGAGGAGCTGCCCGACGCGCAGAGCCTCGCCGATCTGCGCCGCGCCGCCGAGGCCTTCGGGCTGTGGAAGGAGCTCGCCGACGTCTACGGCGACGAGCGCCGCCGGCTGCTCAGCGCCGGCGCGGGCGGCGTGCCCGCCGATCCCGAGGCCTACGTCACCGCCAGCCGCGAGCTCGCGATCGTCGCCGAGCGGCGGCTCAGCGATCGGCCGCGCGCGCTCGGCGCGATCCACGACGCGCTGTCGGTCGCGCCGCGCGATCCGCAGCTGCTCGCCGAGGCCGAGCGCATCGCCGCCGAGGGCGATCAGCGGCCGCTGTGGCAGCTCCTGCTCGACACCTACGAGGTCGCGCTGGCGGCCGCGCCGGTCGCGACCAAGGTCGAGCTCCACGATCGCCGCGCGAAGATCTTCGAGCAGCGCCTCGACCAGGCCAAGGCCGCGGTCGCCGAGCTGATGCTCGCGTTCGCGTGGATGCCCGAGCGAGAGGCGACGCGCGCCGAGCTGTCGCGCCTGGTCGAGAAGTCGCGCGGGTTCGGCGAGCTGGTCGCGGTCGAGTCGGCGCTGGTCGAGCGCGCCGGCTCCGATGCCGGGCGGATCGCGGCGCTGCGCCGCAAGGGCGCGATCTACGAGGAGCGCCAGAAGGATCTGCCGCGCGCGTTCCGGACCCACCTGGTCGCGTTCCTGATCACGCCCGAGGACCCCGACACGATCGCGCACCTCTGGCGCCTCGGCCGCGCGATCGGCAAGTACCGCGACGCCGACAAGACGCCCAAGCCCGAGCCCGCGGCCGCGGTCGTGAAGACCGAGCGCGAGCTGGCCGACGCCGAGGCGCTGGCCGCCAAGGTCGGCGTCGGGCGCGTGGCCGCGCGGACCGCGGTGCGCAGCGCGGTGCGGCGGCAGTCGACCGAGGAGCTGGGCGATCAGGATCTGCGCGGCGAGCTCGCGGTCGGTGACTCGACCCAGCCGATCGATCTCGACGAGCTCTTGCCGGCCGAGAGCGCGCCCTCGGCGCGCGCGACCAGCGAGGGCGATGCGCTCGCCGAGCCGCCCGCGCCGGCGCCGGCGTTCACGATCGCGTCGACCAAGCCGGCCCGCAACGACCGCACGATGGAGCTCGAGCTCGTCGATCTGGTCGCGATGGTGCCGCCGCCGGCGACGCCGGCCGGGCCGCGCGGCCTGCCGGGGCTGCCCGGGATGCCGGGGCTGCCGGGCGTGGCCAGGCGCAACCCGCCGCCGCCGCCGCGGACGGCCCCGGCGCACGCGCCGCCGTCGTCCGGAGTCCGGACATCGCCGCCGAGCGCGCCGCGCAAGGCCCAGGCCGCCGCTCGCAAGGCGCCGCTGCCGTCCTTGCCGGTGCGGTCGTACGAGTCGCCGTGGGACGAGTTCGCCACCGCCTACGACGCACTGCCCGCGATCGACGCGCCCGCGCGCCTGCGCTGGCTGTTCCGCGCCGCCGAGGTCTGGGAGTCGGGCGCCGCCGAGATCGGCCGCGCGTTCGTCACGCTGGCGCGCGCGCTCGCGCTGGCCCAGACCGCGCCTGGCGGCGACGGCGAGGTCCGCGCGCGCCTGCACCGGCTCGCCGCCGATCACGGCGCCTGGGATCGCCTGGCCTCGCTCTACGAGCAGATGGCCGAGGCCGCCGAGACCGCCGCGGGCGCCGCCGATCTGCTGATGGAGGTCGCGGCGATCCGCACCGAGCAGAAGCGCGGCCGCGACGCCGAGGCCCAGTACCGGCGCGTGCTCGGCATGCGGCCCGATGACGTGGTCGCGCGCGGCCGGCTCGAGGCGCTCTACCGCGCCGAGGGCCGCTGGGTCGAGCTCGCGGCCTCGCTCGAGGAGCGTACCGATCCTCGGCTCGGCTCGGCCGCGCCCGAGGCCGAGCGCCCGCACCTCCTGCGCGAGCTCGCCGAGATCTACACCGAGAAGCTCACGCGCCCGCACGACGCGATCGACGCGCTCGAGCGGCTGCGCACGCTGGTGCCCGCCGACGTCGGGGTGCTGCGCCGGCTCGGCGAGATCTACGCGCGGGTCGCGCGCTGGTCGAAGGTCATCGAGACCCAGCAGCGCGTCTGCGAGATCGCCGATGGCACGCCCGACGCGCGCGAGGCGCTGCGCCGCATCGGCCAGATCTACGAGCTCGAGCTCGAGCTGCCCGATCGCGCGATCGAGACCTACGGCCACCTGGTCGGCACCTGGCCCGACGATCTCGACGGCTGGACCGCGCTCGATCGGCTGTACCTCGGGCTCGCGCGCTGGCGCGAGCTGTCCGATGTCCTGCGCCGCCGAGCC
>JAIOQA010000286.1 GCA_021413675.1 Deltaproteobacteria bacterium
TCGGGTCGGTCGCTTTCCAGGTCATGCGCCACGGTCGCGAGCCCGCTGACGAGAGTGTCAAGGGTGTCCGTGGGCAACGGGGCCGATGTGTCACGGATGTCCCGAGGCTGACCTGTCAAGGATGTATCAGGGCTGTACCCCGTCAGTGCTGTATCCGGTTTGGACCCCGAATCTCCATGTGATAGTATATCGGCGCAACCAATGTCGCAGCAGGTGCAGCACGAGCTCCCGTGGCGCACGCGGGGAGGCAAGCGTCCGAACTCGGGGCGGAAGGCGCGCGGCCCGCGGCCGAGCGAGCCGCATCGCGTGCGGCCCGCGATCGACGCGCGTCACCCGCTGCACGTCGTGATCCGCGCGCGGCCGGGGCTCAAGCTGCGCCGGCGCGCGGGCTGGCTCGCGGTCCGGCACGGGCTCGCGATCACCTGCCGACGCAGCGACTTCCGCATCTGCCACGTCTCGGTGCAGGGCAACCATGTCCACCTGATCGTCGAAGCGGACAGCCACATGTCCCTCGCGCGCGGCATGCAGGGCTTCCAGATCGCCTGCGCGCGGCGGTTCAACGCACACACGCGTCGCCGCGGCGGGGTCTTCGCGGATCGTTACCACCCGCGGCCGCTGCGCACGCTGCGCGAGACCCGCAACGCGCTGGCCTACGTGCTCAACAACTGGCGCCGGCACCGCGAGGACATCGCCGCTCGCAACCTCGCGTTCGATCCATTCGCCTCGGCGCGCGCGTTCGACGGTTGGGCGAACCATCCGCAGCGTGCGCACCTCGAGTTCGTCCCGGTCGCGATGCCGACGACCTGGTACCTCACGCACGGCTGGCGCCGCTACGAACCCATCTCGCCACGCGCGCGGCCCGGGCCTGTCGAAGGAGCGTCGTAGCCGAACGCCGGCGCGGTGAACCGCGGAGGGGCGCCAGCGCGTCGGAGCCCGTTCTGATCGCCGGCGCGTCGAGTGGCGGGCAGCGAGGCGCCGCTCCGCGGCCGCCCGGACCTGGACGTCGACCGCGACACAAGCGTCAGGCCGGCCGGTGCCTGTCGTGACGGGGGCGTATGATCTCGGAGAGGTTGCGCGCGGCACGTTGCTTGCTTTGCCTCCGAGGCATGCGCCTCGCCGCTCTCACCGCCCTCGCCCCGGCGCTGCTCGCCGGCTGCCCCGCCGCCGACGTCCGCGTCGCCACCGTCGAGCCGCTGCTGGCGCCGTGCGCCCGGTGGTTCGCATGGGGGCTCTGTCTGGTCGCCACCGAGGAAGGCGGCCAGCCCGAGTTGCTCGACGAGGGCATCGACGGGTTCCAGTTCCGCTGGGGCGTCAAGACCACGCTGCGCTACCGCGTCGACACGATCGACGATCCGCCGCAGGACGGGTCGAGCATCCGCCGCGTGCTCGTCGACGTGATCGACATCGACGAGGACGCCGTCGGGCCGAGCTTCGACCTGGTGCTCCCTGTCCCTGATGGAGATCCGTGGTTCGAGGCGAGCACCACCAGCGGCGAGGTCGACCTCGCGGGGGAGCGCGTCCTGTGCGCGCCGTCTCTGTGCGAGCAACTCGTCGGCGCCGTGGCCGGCACCGTGACGTTCGAACTGACCGGCCAGGACGCCACGCCGCTCCGGGCGACCGCGTTCGCGCCGCAGTAGCATCCACGGCGCGCGGCTCGCGGGGCCGCGCGGCCCGCGGCTACAGCGCCTCGAGCACGATCGAGATGCCCTGGCCGCCGCCGATGCACATCGTGACGAGGCCGTAGCGCTCCTTCTGGCGGCGCAGGCCGTACGCGCACGTGAGCGACAGGATCGCGCCGGTGGCGCCGAGCGGGTGGCCCAGCGCGATCGCGCCGCCCTCGGGGTTCACGCGCTCGGGATCGATGCCCATCTCGGCGAAGCCGCGAATGACCGCGAGCGCCTGGGGCGCGAAGGCCTCGTTGAGCTCGACGCGCGCGATGTCCTTGCCGGTGATGCCGGCGGCGGCGAGCGCGCGCTCGGTCGACGGCACCGGGCCCCAGCCCATGATCTTCGGATCGCAGCCGGCGACGCCGACGCCGGCGATGCGCGCGAGCGGGCGGCCGCCGTGCCTGGCGGCATCATCCGCCAGGCCGATGATCATCGCGCCGGCACCATCGACGACGGCGCTGGCGTTGCCGGCGGGGACGATGCCGCCGGCCTCGAACGCGGCGGGCAGCCGCGCCATCTTGGCGAGCGAGGCGTCCTCGAGGATGTGGGTGTCGTGCTGCACCGTGATCGGCTCGGCGGCGCCGTCCTGCTGGACACTCACCGCGACGGTCTCCTCGGTGAACGCGCCGGCGTCGCGCGCCACTTTCGCCAGGCGCTGCGAGCGGAACGCGAAGGCGTCGGCCTCGGCGCGGGTGATCGCGTGGCGGCGGCCGAGCTCCTCGGCGGTGTTGGCCATCGCCATGCCCGCCGAGGGATCGTAGAGGCTCATCAGCAGCACGTCCTGCAGGTGCGTGCCGGCGGCGAGCGCCTTGGTGTCGATCGGGCCGTACTTCTGGACGGCTTCGCCGACCTTGCGGCCGCGCATGTTGTAGAGCGCGAACGGGTACTGCATCGACTCGGCGCCGCCGACGACGATGAACGGCCGCGCGCGATCGTGGCGCATGCCGGCGAGGATGATCTCGGCGCCGACCGCGATGGCCTCGGCGCCGCTGCCGCAGATGCGCGCGACGGTCAGCGCCGGCACGCTCTGATCGAGGCCGCCGCGCCAGCTCATGCCGCGCGCGCCGTAGATCGAGTCGCGGTGGCTGTGCTGGGCCATGCCCATCACGACGTGCCCGACGAGGCCCGGATCGATCTTGCTGTGCGCGAGCGTGCCGGCGATCGCGAACCCGCCCAGCTGGGTGGTCGAGAAGCGCGAGAACAGGCCGGGCTCGCGGTTGTTGACGAGGATATCGGCGCGCGGGGTGCGACGCCCGCCGTCGAGGATGACGATGCTGCGATCCGCCATGGTGGTCTCCGTGGCTATTCGTGGAGGAACGCCGCCGGGACGCGGGGGCCGTTCTGGGTGAAGTTCTTCATGCCGATGTCCATGTCGACGGTGGCCTTGCAGCGTGCGAAGCCGTCGGCCTCGATCACCAGGCCGTCGTCGAGCGAGCGCGCGAGGCCGCGGCGGAGCACGTCGCAGACGATCGCGTCGATCGCGAGCGAGCGGTGGCCGAGCGCGACCGCGGGCAGGCGCGCCGGCACCGGGATGGGCTCGGGGTTGACCGGCGCGAGCTTGATCGCGCCGGCGAGGTGATCGCGGATCAGCGCCTTCGCGCCCGCGACGACATCGCTCGTCGGCGCGCCGGTCGCCCAGCCCCACGCGCACGCCTCGGCGGCGCCGATGCTCGCGCCGGTGCGGATGAGCTGCGCGGCGCGCTCGACGCCGATGAGCCGCGGCAGGCGCTGGGTGCCGCCGTAGCCCGGGAGGATGCCGAGGTTGACCTCGGGCTGGCCGAGCACGAGCCGCGGGCCGACGACGCGCGCGTGGCACGCCATCGCGAGCTCGGCGCCGCCGCCGAGCACCGGCCCGTCGACCGCCGCGACCACCGGCTTCTTCAAATCGCCGATGGCCTTGAAGATCGGATGCGTGCGCAGGCAGGTCTCGCGACACGCCTCGACCGTGGGCAGCGCGGCGAGCTCGTTGATGTCGGCGCCAGCGAACGCGCCGTCGCTGCTGGTCAGCACGATGCCGCGCACCGACGGATCGGCGCCGAGCTCGGCGAACGCCGCGCCCAGCTCCGCGATGGTCTGCGCCGACAGCGCGTTCTTCACCTCGGGCCGGAACACGCGGACGATCGCGAGATCGCCGTCGCGCTCGATCATCGTGGTCACGCGGACCGGCGCGAGCGCGCCCGCGGCGATCGTCGGCGGCACCGGGAACCCGGCGTGGTCGCGCGCGAACCGCGTGCACAGCTCGTGGACGCGCGCGGCGCCGTACTCCGCGGCGAGCTCGAGCAGGCCCTTGCGGAAGCCGAGCGCCATGCGGGTCATCCAGTCGAGCTCGGTCGCGGCGCAGGTGCCCGCGTCGAGGACCGCGTAGGTGCGGCCGAACAGGACCGCGAGGATCCGGTCGAGCACGGTGCGGCCGAGCGCCGGGGTGTAGCTGCTGTCGCTCGCGCCGGTGTGCCAGGGCGCGTTCGTCGTTGACGATGCGATCGACCTGGGCCGGCGTGGCGATGCCTGCCTCGACGATGCGCGCGGCCTCGGAGATGTAGTTGCAGAAGATGTCGTCGGCGGCGAAGCACGCGACGTCGGCGGTGACCAGCGGCACCTTGCCGAGGCGCTTCATCGTCGCGATCATCTGGTCGCCGAGCGCGGCGTCACCCGAGAGCACGACCTCGATCGGCAGCGAGCGCCACGCCGGGAAGAACGGGTGGTTGACGAAGCAGCGCGCCGGGTGCCGGGCCTCGGCCGCGATCAGCGCGCGCGGCAGGCCCGAGGTCGCGAAGCCGATGAGGCAGCTGGGCGAGACCACCGCCTCGAGCCTGGCGAGGATCGCGCGCTTGACCGCGAGGTCCTCGGACGCGGCCTCGAGCACGTAGGTGCAATCGGCGAGGCGCGCGAGGTCCTGCGTGGGGACCAGTGCGGCTTCCATCGCCTGCGCCACCTTCGGCGCGAGCTTGCCGCGCGCGACGCCCTTCTGCGCGTAGCCGCGGATGCGCGCGACGCCTGCGTCGAGCGCCTCCTGCTTGATGTCGACGAGATAGACCTTCGCGCCCGGCTCCGAGGCGAGGGCAGAGAGGAAGCCGTAGGCCAGATCGGGACCGATGGATCCCGAGCCGATGACACCGACGATCATGCACGTGCTCCTTGGTCGAGCCAGAGAACCTGCGCCGCCCCAGGCGGGGCGGAACCGGTGCTCGTGTACCAGGAACCAGCGGCAGATCCGAGCGGCGAGGCGGTCGAAGGATGCTGACAGTTTGGCGGGCGCGCTCACAATTGCCGCCCGGCGCATCGCGCCCGGCTGGCGACCGCGCCCCCCGGTGAGGCTGTACGAGTCCTGCGCAATCAGAGCCTGGGAGGCTTCGCCTCCAGGCTCTTGATCGATCGATCGGCCCGCGCGAGGACGCGCAGCCCGATCTCATCCGGACCGGAGCCGGCGACTTTCGTCGCCTCAAGGGACGCGACGGCGCCGGGCAAACCCGAGGCCGATCAGCACGAACCCGGCCAGCGCGCTCGAGCCGCCGCCTGACGCGGCGCAGCCACCGGTGATGTTCTGATCGACCGTGTCGCTGCCGCCACCGCCACCGCCGCCGCCACCGCCGGTGGGCGCGCAGTCCATGTCCATCGTCGAGTCGCAGCCGGCGGGGCAGCAGCCGTCGCCGTCGGCGCACGCGGTGATCGCCGTGGTGGCGCAGGTCGCGGAGCAGTCGGCGGCGGAGCCGACCAGCGCGACCGGGGCGCAGGCATCGACGCTGGGCGTGCACGTCGTCGGGCAGTTGCCATCGCAGGCCTCGCCCGGGTCGAGCGCGCCGTTGCCGCAGGTCGCGGCGTTGACCGCGACGTAGTCGATGGCGACGCCCTCGAAGCCGCCGTTGGTGCCGCCGGTCGTCGACGACGACTGGCCGTTCTTCACGAACGTGAACGTGCCCTGGTGGTTGGGCGTGGGCGTGCTCGCGTTGGAATCGGCGAGCTCCATGCGGATCGTGTAGGTGCCATCGGGCACGACCGCGCCGGCCTTGTCGTGCAGGTCCCAGGTCGCGGTCAGCGCGCCGGTGTGGCTGGCGCGGGTCGCACCCGACACCGCGTCGACATCGGCGGTGCCGGCCTTGGTCTGCCATGCGACCAGGTGGGACCGCCGGACGTTGGCCCATCGCCCGATGGTCTTCACGAAGGTCCCGCCGGGCCCCTCGATCCACACCGCCACGATGTTCCTCGGCGCGTAGGGCCCGCCCGCGGGTGTGGTCGTGAAGGTCACCGTCAGGCTATCCGCCTGCGCGGGGCTCACGACCCCCAGGAGCGCGATCGCGACGAGGGCAACGAAGGTGGTGCGCATCATGACCGGTCCTTCTGCAGGACCGGTGCCACGCGATCGCTACTGCTGATGGACCTCGACCAGGCCGGTCGGACCCTCGGGCACGGTGACGCCGTTCTCGAGGTGCGATGCGGCCCATCCGCCGATGACGTAGACCTGCGACAGCAAGCGGTTCATCTGGTAGTAGCCGCGATCGACCGCGAAGCTGACCGAGGCTGCCTGCTTGTTGATCAGCACCTGGCCCGCGGTGATCGCGGCGAGCGAGGCGGGCAGGCCGAAGCGGCTGATCGACGACGGGATGAAGTCGAGCGCGAGCAGCGCCGTGCCGGCCGCGTTGAGCGTCTCGCCGCCCGCGCCGCGGAACGGATAGAGGAACGAGAAGTACAGCACCGCGTCGGCGGCGTAGGTCGCCTGCGAGTCGGTCTGGTTCTGCACGATCCACGTGGTGGCGCTGGTGACGCCGCAGTTGGCGAGCAGGTGCCCGGTGGTCATGTCGACCTGACACCCCTCGAAGTCGCTGCGCCCGCCGCTGGTCTTGCTCGGGTTCGCGTCGAGCCCGGCGACCGCGACGATGTAGACCGGCTCGGTGCCGGCGACGTTGGCCAGCGCGCGCGGCGGTGGCGCGGACGAAGCCGCGCGCGTGACGTCGGCGACCGTGGCCGCGGGCGGCGGCGCGGCGCAGATCGCCTCGTAGCCGTCGCAGTCGTCGTCGATGCTGTTGCCGCAGAGCTCGGGCATCGACGGGTTGATCTGACCGGCGGTCGCCGCGGTGCAACCCCACGACGTGTCCGAGCCGGTGTCGCAGCAATCGTCGCCGCCACACGCGATCGAGGTGTGGCCGTCGCCATCGGCGTCGGTCGCGCACGCGCACGCCGGGTCGATGCCGTCGCAGTCGGCGTCGATGCCGTCGCCGCAGGCGTCGACGACGCCCGGGTGGATCGCGCCGGCGTGGGCGGCGGTGCAGCTGGTCGCGGTGCAGTCGGTGTTGTTGGGCCCGGTGCAGGTCGGGGCCTCGGTGCCGGTGTCGCAGCAGTCGTCGCCGCCGCAGGAGATCGCGAGGTGGGTGTCCACATCGACGTCGGTGCTGCACGCGCACGCCAGGTCGGTGCCGCCGCAGCCGAGATCGCAGTCCTGATCGATCCCGTCGCCACAGATCTCGGTCGCGCCGGGGTGGATGTCGGGGTTGGAGTCGTCGCAGTCGACCTGCGCGCCGGGCGGCGCGCACTGGCAGCCGAGGTAGCCGTCGCCATCGAGATCTCCGCACGGCGGCGTCGCCGGCGGCGGCGGGTAGGGCGTGCTGTTGCGATCCTGGGTCGTGAGCAGCGCGTAGTACGCGCGGGCGTGGGCGAACACCGGCGCCTCGTCGCTCCACGCGGCGTCGAGCGTGCCGTCGGCGTGCACGCCGATCGACTCCGCGGTCGTGCGGTACGCGTAGGTGCCGCTGGTGCCATCGCGCCCGCCGGCGACGAGGATGCGCGCGACCAGATCGCCCGAGGTCGCGGGATCCATCGCGATCGCGACGCCGTCGAGGCCCTCGCGCGGGAAGTGCAGCGCGGGCGCCGCGGTCCACTTCGAGAGCGCGCCGGGCGCGAGCGGCGGGAGCTCGGCACGCGGCCCGGCGGTCGTGTCGAACGCGACGCCGCCGTCGACGAACGCCGCGGTGGCGAGCGCGCCGGCGCCGACCAGCGGCTTGTAGACCGGCGGGTTCGCGGCGGTGTCGAGGCGGAACACGCGGTAGGTGACGCCGGTGCCCGGCACCGGGTCCCACGCGAGCGAGACGGTCTTGTTGCCCGCGGTCACGTCGGTCGCGGTGATCACCGTCGATGATTCGTAGCCGGCGTAGGTCTCGTAGGTGCCGCCGCTGATGGGCACCGTGGCCGCGACGCGGTACGTGTACGTGCCAGCGGTGAGCGCGCCGCCCGCGGCGACCACGCCGCGGACGTTGCCGGGCGCGGGCGCGAGCGTGCCCGCGCCGTCGTCGAGGAAGCACGGGCCCGGCACCTCGTACGCGATCGCCGAGGCCGAGCCGGCGCGGCCATCGGCGGCGCGCGACCGGTAGATGTTGTAGCCGGTCGCGCCGCTCGCGCTCGGTGCGTTCCAGCAGACCTTGATCGCGCCGCCGACGTTCAGCGCGACGACCTCACCGGTGGCGAGGCCCTCGCCCCACGGCCCGACCGCCGAGACCCGGTAGTACCAGGTGCCGGTCGGTAGCCCGGTGCCGCCCTGCGGCTGCGGCAGCGACACCGCGGGCATCTCGGCGTAGCTCAGGATCTGCGCGCGCTCGACGACGTTCGAGGCCGCCTGCGGCGTGGTCACGTCGGTGCGCGTCGTCGCGCCGCCGATCGAATACAGGCCGAATCCGACGCGGACCAGGGTCGAGCCCACGCGCGGGGTCGCGAGGTTGTTGGCGACGCGCGGGGTCGTCGGGCCGCCGTACTGCTCGAGGTGGTGGAACGGCCCGGGCTTGCCGAAGATGTCGAAGGCGCTGGCCTCGACCGATCCGAGCACGGTGCTGGCCGCGTTCTGGCCACCGGCGACGTACATGAACGTGTCGGCGAAGACGCCGAACCCGAACTGCGTGGCGTGCTTCCAGCGCGGCGTCTCGAGCTTGCTGGTCGCGACCGTGAACTTGCCGGTGTTGAGGTGGCCGTCGGACGACGGCGTGATCTCGACCGAGTAGAAGGTGTCGGCCTGGCCGTCGGGGTTGATGACGATGATCGGATACGCGGCCTGGCCAGGGCACACGCCGAAGTGCGCGGTGATCGCGTCGCCGGTCGGCGCGACCGTGTCGACGACGATCGGGCACAGCGTGTTGCCGTTGGCGTCGACGATCGAGCCGGTACAGGTGACGCCTGGCGGCACCTCGTACCAGAGCGTGGCGCCCGCGGCGAAACCGCCGCCGCTGACCGTGAACGGGGACGCGCACGCGCCGACCGCGATGCGCGCGGGCGAGATGTCGTCGATCACCGGCGGCGGCGTGGCGGTGACCTCGAAGATGCCCTCGGTGGTGCCGCCGACCAGCCACTCGCCGCTCAGCAGATCGGGGTTGGTGACGAACACGTGGTAGTCGCCGAGCGCCATGCCCAGGGTCTCGGACGGCGCGACCGCGGTGAGCTGCGTCGACGACACGAAGCCCACGAACTGCGCCTCGTAGCTGACCGAGCCGTCGGTCTTGACCCAGCGCACGCTCGGGGTCGAGGTGAAGCCGGTGCCCTTGATCGTGACGTTCGTGTCGGAGTTGACGTTGTCGTTGGGCAGGCCTTGCCACGCCGTCGCCGGGATCACGTCGGTGACCGTGGGCGGCAACTCGTCGACGATGCGCAGGGCGCAGTCGAGCTCGTCGGTCTGGCCGTCGCCGTTGGTGACGATCACGGTGTACAGGCCCTGCTCGCGCAGGCTCGCGGGCGCGAGCACCGCGAGCGAGGTCGTGAACGAGCGGCCGTCGCTCGCGACCGTCACCGCGTCGAGGTCGTAGGCGGTCGCGCTCTGACAGTTGACGAGGTGGACGTGCGGCGCGGGGATCGGGCCTGCGATGTTGACGCCGCTGATCGTCAGCGTGGTCGCGACCTGGCGTGAGGCCGCGGCGGGGAAGATCGACGTGACGGAGAACACCGGCATCGCATCGACGCCGACACCGCCATCGCCGTCGCCACCGTCACCTGGCGTACCGTCGACGGAGGCATCGTTGCCGCCCGCCGCATCGGAGGCGCCTCCGTGGTTGCTGCCACATGCCGCGATCGGCAGCGTCGCGAGGACGAGAAGGAGCGCGCGCGCACGAGTCCATGGCCTCATGCTCGGGTAGTGGGGCGCGCGCCGGGAAAGGTCGCAGCCTTCGCTGCGCATTGTTCGGACACCGCGGCGCGATGTCGGCGCGTGTCGCGAAAGCCGGTCGCGCGTCAGTGCGCGATCGCGCGATCGATCACGCGCGTGTCAGCGACAGACGTGGCCGGGACCGTCCGCGATCATCGCGCAGCGATGACCGTCACCGCACTGCTCGTCGGTCTTGCACTGGATCTCGCAGCTGGCGAACTGCGGGCCGCTCGGTCCGGCGATGCCGTAGTACTTCACGCACGTGAGGCCGGTGGCGCACTGGCCATCAGCGCCGCACGGCTCGCCCATGCCGGGGCCGCCGCTCTGCGCGGCGGTGCCCGAGCCGGCGCCGTCGCTACCGCTACCGCTGCCGGTGTCCGAGCCCGCGGCCGAGCCGCTGGCGACATCCGAGCCGCTGCCCGGGGGCGCGGTGTCGGTCGGCTTGGAGTGACAGCCCGCAAGGGCCGCGACGAGAACGGCGGTCATGATGCTCGTGCGCATGCGGCGGACGATACTACACTCGCCCTCGATGCCACGCCGCGCCCGGGTCGCGACCGCCGCTCTCGCGCTGGCACTTGCTGGCCGTAGCGCGCACGCGGGCGACCCGACGCGGGTGTGGCGCACGATCGAGTCGGCGCACTTCGTGATCTCGTACTACGCGCCCAACGATGATGTGGCGCGCCGGGTCGCCGACGTCGCCGAGCGCGCGCACGCAACGTTGGTTCCGGCGCTCGACCACGATCCGGTCAAGACCCAGATCGTGCTGGTCGACGACACCGACGGCGCCAACGGCTTCGCCAACGTGGTCCCGCGCAACGCGATCACGCTGTTCGCGACCGGGCCGACCGGCTCGTCGAACCTCAGCGACTTCGACGACTGGCTCTACACGCTGGTCGCGCACGAGTACACCCACGTCGTCCACCTCGACACGATCGCCGGCCTGCCCGCGGTCGTGAACAAGATCGTCGGCAAGACCTGGTCGCAGAACCAGATCCAGCCGCGCTGGGTGATCGAGGGCATCGCCACCTACGAGGAGTCGAAGCGCTCGAGCGCGGGCCGCAACCGCAACTCGACCTTCGACATGTACCTGCGCGTGCCGACCCTGGCCGGCGGCGTGCTCCGCCTCGATCAGGTGAGCGCCGGGCCGCTCGCGTTCCCGCACGGCAACGCGGCCTACCTCTACGGCTCGCACTTCCTGCGCTACATCTTCGATCGCTTCGGCGATCGGTCGCTGCGCGAGATGTCGCACAACTTCGGACGCGACCCGATCCCGTTCGGCGTCAACCGGCAGATCGAGCACGTCGTCGGCAAGCCGTTCACCGAGCTCTACGGCGACTGGCGCGGCTACCTGCGCGATCGCGCGGCGCTGCAGCTCGAGGCGGTCGAGCGCGCGGGCCGCCGCGAGGGCGCGCAGCGCACGACCGCGGGCGAGAACCAGGTCGCGCCGCTGTACACGCCCGATGGCAAGGAGCTGATCTGGCTCGACAGCGACGGCAACCATCGCGCGCGCATCCGCGCGATGCCGATCGGCGGCACGCCGGCGCAGGCGCGCGATCTGCTCAACGCCGATCGCACCGGCGCGTTCACGATCGCGGTCGACGGCTCGCTCATCTACGAGCAGACCCAGCAGTTCCGCCGCGACTACGACTTCCAGGATCTGATGCGCTGGGACCCGGTGCGCAACCGCTCGCGCCGCCTGACCTTCGGCGCGCGCGCCCGCGATCCCGTGGTCTCGCCCGACGGCAGCGCGATCGCGTTCGCGCAGAACGGCGGCTCGCAGTCGTGGATCTCGACGATGGCCAACCAGCCGGGCGCGCCCGCCAAGGTGCTGTGGCGGGGCGCGCGGTTCGAGCAGGCGTACACGCCGGCGTGGTCGCCCGATGGCACCAAGGTCGCGTTCTCGGCCTGGCGCACGGGCGGCTATCGCGATCTGATGATCACCGAGGTCGCGACCGGCGCGACCACCGAGCTCGCGCACGATCGCGCGGTCGACGGCGATCCGGTGTGGTCGCCCGATGGCAAGTGGCTCTACTTCGACAGCGATCGCACCGGCATCACCAACATCTACGCGCGCGAGCTCGCGACCGGCGCGCTGTGGCAGGTCACGAACGTCGTCGGCGGCGCGTTCGAGCCGGCGATCTCGCCCGACGGCTCGCGGCTCGCGTATCACGGCTTCGGCGCGAAGGGCTACCAGGTGTTCGAGCTCGCGCTCGATCGCGCGGCGTGGACGCCAGCGGCGCCGTACATCGACGAGCGGCCGGTCGCGGTGCCGATCCCCGACGGCTTCGCGCAGGTCGATGGACCGCGGCCGTATCGCGCGCTCGAGACGCTGGCGCCGCTGTCGTTCACGACCCAGCTCACCGTCGACAGCTTCGGGCGCGCGGTCTCGGTGCAGACCGGTGGCAGCGACATCGCCGGGCTGTCGGGCTGGGATCTCGGCGCGACCGTCGGGCTCGAGCGCGGCGACGTCACCGTCGGCGCCGACTACGGCTGGAGCGGCTGGCGCGTGCCCCTGCGGGTGGCGGGCGGCCGCAACCTCGTCGAGCGCGCGGGCTACCGCATCGACAGCCTCAACAAGACCTACCTCGCCGAGATCTGGACCGGCAGCGTGTCGGTCGGCGTGCCCGGCGAGGTCCGCAGCGATCGCAGCTGGTCGGCGTCGGCGGAGTACGACATCGACTACGAGCGCCTGGTGCGCTCGCCGTTCAAGGACTACGACCCGACCCAGAGCCTGCCGCGCCCGCCGCGCCTGCCGATCACCTACGCCGGCATCGCGGTGCGCGCGTCGTACGGCAACGTGCGCGGCTTCACCTACGCCCTCGGTCAGCAGGACGGCCAGGACCTGAGCGTGTCGGTGCGCATGGACGATCCGGTGTTCGGCGCCGACTACCGCGGCATCACGTTCTCGTACGGCTACCGCCGGTTCCAGCGGCTCTGGGGGCCCTCGGCGGCGGTGGCGCTCCGCCTGTCGGGCGGGATCCACGACGGCGAGCTGCCGCGCACCGGGTTCTTCGGCCTCGGCGGCCAGCCCGATCAAGATGTCGTCCAGTCGATCATCGACAGCTCGCGCTCGTCGTTCACCGGCTACCTGCACGGCTACGACGCGCGCGCGGTCAGCGGCAGCCAGTTCCACCTGCTCAACCTCGAGCTGCGCCAGCGCATCGCCGATGTCGAGCGCGGCGTCGGCACGCTGCCGTTCTACGTGCGGCGCGTGCACGCGGCGGCGCTCCTCGATGTCGGCACGGCGTTCGATGGCGATCCCACGCGCGACGACGTCAAGGTCGCGCTCGGCGGGGTGCTGCGGGTCGACGCGCTGTTCGGCTACTTCGTGCCCGGCGCGTTCGAGCTGGGCTACGCCCACGGCCTGACCAGCGATGGCGTCGGCCAGACCTGGCTGCGGCTCACGGGGACGCTGTGAGCGACGAGACGATCGTCCAGGCGGCGCTCGCGGCGACCGCGGCGACCGGCGACGCGTCGGTCGCGCCGATCGTCGCGCTGCCCGATCCCGGCCACGTCGTGGGCGGCGCGATCGCCGCCGATGTCGCGCGCGATCTCGCGCCGCCGCTGGCCGAGCTCCGCGATCGGCTGGCGCTGATCGTCGACACGCTCGATCGCCACGTCGCGCAGTCGACCGGGCCCACGCCCTATCCGTGGAACGACATCCAGCACCTGCGGCAGTCGATGGTGCAGGCGTACCTGACGTGCGCGGGCATGGCGCGGGTCACCACCGAGCTGGCGCGGGCGCTGGCGTCGATCGGCGCGCCGGTCGGGATCGTCGACGTGAACCACGAGGTCGAGGGCGCGGTCCACCTCGCGAGCCATCGCATCGCGGCCGACACCGAGCCGATGATCGACGCGGGCTCGGTGCCGGCGGCGCGGGGCGCGCCCGGCGAGCTGATGCTCGCGGTCGCGCAGCTGGTGCTGGTCGGCGCAGCCTCGGCGGCGCGGGTCAAGGGCAGCTCGCTGTCGATCCGCACGTACGTCGACGCCGACGCGGTGGTGATCACGATCGCCGACAACGGCGGCGGCGCTCCGGATGCGGCGGCGGTCGCGCTGCTGCACGTCGCGGCGGTCGCGGCGCGCGCGGGCGGATCGTGCGAGGGCACCTCGCCCGAGGGCCAGGGCAGCTGGTTCGAGCTGCGGTTGCCCGCGATCTGACGCGGGCGGTTGCGGGCGATCGCGTAGATCATCCGTGCGCCTGCTGCGTACATCGCGGCATGGGTCATCCGTCGCGGGCGCTGATCGCGCTCCTCTCCGCGCTCTCCCTCACCGCCTGCGCCGGGCGGGTCGCCTGGCGCGAGCGCGCGCCCGGGCGGGGCACCATCTGGGCCTCGCTCGACGGCAGCGACGCGTACCGGGAGAAGAGCCTGGCGCGCGCGCATCAGGAGATCGCCGCGTGGTGCGGCCCGGCGGCGGCGCCGTCGATCACCTGGGAGGGCGTGCGCACCGTCGACACGGGTCAGGCCTGGCAGCAGACGACCTCGACCGATGGCCGCACGCGCACGACCTCGGGCGAGCACTACGCCACCGGGGCGAGCCACTGGGAGATCCAGTTCGTGTGCGCGCCCGCGGCGACGGACGCGACCGGCGTGAACATGGCGGCGAGCGCCGAGCCAGGCCCGGTGGTCGACCCGCCGTGCTGCAAGCGCTGAACGATCCCGTCGATCGCTGGTAGCGTGGATCGCATGGCGCGCGCGCTGCTCCTGATCGCGATCGCGGGCTGCGCCCACGCGGCCGCGCCGGCGATGGAGAACGTGCAGGCGCCGCCCGCGAGCTGCACCGTCGCGGTCGACATGACCACCGGCGCGATCGCGATCGATGGCGTGGCGCTCCCCGACTTCGCGGTGCCGCGCCTGCGCGCAGTGCTCGGTGCGCCGGATCGCGTGCTGCGCGACGCGCATGACGAGGACTACGAGGAGTTCGGCGGCGATGGCATGCCGCCGACCTCGACGCAGGTGCCGGTCACCGATCACGCGTACGTCTATGATCGCCGCGGCCTGGTGTTCGTCACCCGCAACGGCGCGTTCGGCTCCGACGCGACGCCGACCCAGCTGCTGGTGTTCCTCGCCCATCCGCGGCAGTTCGACAACACCGCCGCGCCGATGGCGACTCCGCGGTCGCGCGGCGGGTGCGCCCTCGCGATCAACGGCCAGGCGGTCGATCCCGAGGTCGACCTGCGGCCGCGGGGCGTGACCTACCGGACCGACGCCGCGACGATCTTCGGCGTCACGGTCGGCTTCACGTCGATCGCGACCGAGATCGATCGCATCTACTCGATGTCCGGAAAGCGGTCGCTGATGATCTACCTCGACGCGGCCGCGACCGGTCGCGCCTCGTACGTCGAGATCAGGTAACGGCGCGCGCATCGAGCGCGCGCGCGCGTCAGGGCCGGAGCACGAGCGTGGTCATGCCGCGGTCCTCGGACTGGACCGCCCCCGGCAGCCCGGCCTGCGCGGCCCAGGCGATCAGCCGCGCCGGCGCGAGGCGCAGCTTGACGTAGTCGCTGATGCGCGTGGTCGGCCCCTCGGGCCCGACGTCGGTGACCAGATCGGTGACCCGCAGGCGATCCGCGTCGAGGGGCTCGAGCAGGCAGTGCATGATCCGGTGCGCATCGCGCGCGACCTCGATGAAGCGCGCGACGCCCTCGGCGTCGAACCCGGTCGAGTCGCGAAACTCGAGCGCGAGCGCGCCGCCGGGCGCCAGGTGGCGCGCCGCGCCCGCGAGCAGCGCGCGGACCGCGGCGATGTCCGGCAGGTGCGTGAGCGTGTCGCCGGCGCACAGGATCACGTCCCAGCGGCGGTCGCCCGCGCCGTCGAGGAAGCCGACCAGGTCGCCTTGGTGGACGTCGACCTGCAGCGCCGGCGTGAGGGCTTCGCGCAGCTGGCCGAGCAGCGTCGCGTCGAAGTCGACCGCGGTGACCTGCTTGCCGGCGCGCGCCAGCGTCAGCGCGTGCGCGCCGAACCCGGCGCCGAGATCGAGGTAGGTCGCGGCGCGATCGAGGTGGTGGCGCGCGAGCCAGGCGGCCGCGCGCGCGAACGGATCGCCGCGCGACGCCACCGACCAGGCGTAGACGTCGCCGAGCAGGGTCTCGTAGTGCTGCTTCGCGAGGGCCATGGCCGCAGTCTACGCGGCGACCGCAGCCGCGGGAGGCGGTTGGCGGCGGCGGGTGGCGGTGGTCCGCGTGTTAGCGTGAACGCCGGCACCTCCGGGAGCGTTGCACCATCATGCGTCGTCTTGCAGTCACGGTCGCGCTCGTCGCGGGTTGTCGCGGAACGTCATCGGCGCCCGCGCCAGGGGGATCGGCGAGCGGTGCGCCGCCGGTCGCGGTGCTCGATGAACCGGCGGCACGCGCCGCGGTGGTGGCGATCGGCGAGGGCGCGCTCGCCGAGCTGGGCCAGGCGACGCCGGCCGCCGCAGCGGAGGATGGGATGATCCGCGCGATCGGGCCGTGCGTGCGGCCGACGGCCGACGAGCAGGCCGCGCTGCGCCAGCGCCTCGAGCCGTGGACCGTCGCGGCGCTCGGCCCGAGGTCGGCGACCGTCGAGCTGACCGTCCGCTTCGGTTGCGTGGCCCGCGGCGGGATCATCGTGAACGCGCAGCGCAACGACGGCAGCGAGGGCCTCGGGCGCGGCAGGTGGTGGACGCTGCGCGTGAGCCCGACCGCGATCGAGGCGCTGCACGCGATCGAGGGCGTCGCGTCGATCGACTTCACCGAGTTCGCCGATGCGGAGACCCTGCAGACGCTCGCGCTCGTCGATCTCGATGGCGATGGCGTGCTCGATCCGGTCGACGCGGACGACCTGCACGTCAACGGCGGCATGCACGGCGAGGTCACCGTGAGCGTGCCGGGACCTTCGGGCGCTGTGGTCGGGCGGCTGACCGGCGAGGTGCTGGTGGCGGACGCGCAGCCCGATCCCCGCACGCTGGTGCTCGCGCTCCAGGAGGCGCATGACGAGCACCCGGCGTTCTGGCGGTGTGTGACCACGGCCGGTCCGTGGACGGTGTGCCCGGCAGCGGCGGCGGCCTCGACGCTCGGGCGGCGCTGGCGCGCGGCCGAGTTGCTCGCGACCTCACCCGAGACCGCGATGACGGATGCCGGGCTGATGGCGGAGACGCTCGCCGCGCTCGCGGTGCCCGAGGCCGCGCAGGCGCCGCTCGTCGCGTACGCCACGGCGCACGGCAGCGCGTTCGGTGCGGCGATCGCCAAGGTCGGGCGCGCGCGCGCGCTGCCGATCGTCGAGCGCACCGGGCCGGAGGAGGAGGCCGCCGAGGCCAGCGCGCAGGCCGCGCTCGCGGCGCAGCTGCGCGCCGCGCTCCACGAGCCAGCGTGCGCGGCCGCGCCCGACGCGCAGCGCGCCGCGGCGATGAGCGCGATCACCCGCTGGGCCCGGAGCCGCGAGCCCGGGTTCTCGGCGCTCGACCTCCGCGGCAGCTGCGCGAGCAAGACCGCGGCCTACTGGATCGCGCGCTGGGAGCGCCGTCCCGACAAGGGCCCCACCGCGCTGCGCGCCGGGGTGTTCTACATCAAGGGCGCGACGGTCGCGCTGGTCGTCGAGACCGCGATGCCCGAGCCGGAGATGCGCGGCGCCGGCGGTGACATGTCGTGGCCAGGGCCGGACATCGTCGCGAAATTCTCCGACACCGGTGCTTCCTTGACCGCGCTCGCCGCGGTGGTGAGCCCGCCGCCGGAGGACGCCGAGGACCTGGCCGCGGTCGCGCCGCCGCGCGCGCTCACCGCGGTCGTCGATGGCGCGGTCACCGGCACGCACCCGCTCGCCGACGGCGACGCGCTGCAGTGGGGCGCGGCCGACGCGGCGCTCGGCTTCACGATGGTGAGCGATCCGCTCGCACGCACCGCGACTGCGGATGCGGCGACCTTCTGGCACGCGGCCGCGGGCGGCGTGATCGCGGTCGCGACCGTGGCGATCGGCTCGCCGCGCGCGCCGATGACCGCGAAGGAGCCCGTGGCGCAGCTGCTCGAGCGCAGCGAACGCATGATCCTTGCCGCGGCGCTGGTCTCGGATCCGATCGAGGGACCGCTGACCCCGGACGTGCGCGCCGATCGCCTCGCGGCGGCGGCGCTGCTCGGCGCGCCGAAGGCGATCCTCGACGCGGCGGCCGCGGCCGCCAACTGAAACAACCAGCCATCGCGGAGCGTTGATCGATCGATGCGTCGTCTCGCTGCAGTCCTCGGCGCGGTCGTCCTGGGGTGTGGAGGCCGGGCGATCTCGCCCGGCAGCGGCGCGCCGATCGGCGGCGTCGCCAGCGCCGTCGATGCTGCGCTGCCTGCGCCGTCACCGCCGCTGATCGGCGCCGACGTGAAGGCACGGCTGGCCGAGCTGGCGCACCGCGCGGTGGGCAGCCAGGCGCCAGCACCTCCCGACGCGGGGAGTGGCGACGAGGCATCGGCGGAGATCCCGGCTTTCGGGCCATGCACCCGTCCCACGGCCGGCGAGCAGGCCGCGCTGCGCACGCGGATCACCGCGTGGTCGACACGCCCCGCGCCCGGCATGCGCGCCGCGGGCGACCTCGGGCCGCTCGCGTTCGGATGCATGGATCACGGCGCGATCATCGTCGATGCATCGCGGGTCGTGCGCGGTGGCTTGCTCGGCGTGTGGTGGGTGCTGCGGGTCACGCCGGGCGCGATCACGATCGTCGATCGGATGGAGGGCGATCCGCCGGACCAGTGGGGCGAGTGGGCTGCAGAGAACACGGTGCGGACGCTCGCGCTCGTCGACCTCGATGGGGATGGCACGCTCGATCCGGTCCGCCGGCGCACGCGCCACGAGGGCGGATCGGTCCACGCCGATCACGAGCTGGTGATCGGCGACGCTCCTGGGACCGTGGTCGGCGGCGCCAACAGCGACCTCGGCCTCGCGGCGGACCAGCCGCCGCCGGGTGAGCACACGCTCCTGGTCTACGCTGCAAGGCATCCGACGAGCGACCCGCCGCCGGTGCCGCAGCTCCGGTGCGTGACCACGGCGGCGACCTGGTCGCGATGTCCGCTGGCCGACGCCGGGCAGCGAGCCGCGGACCGCGCCGCCGCGGCGGAGCTCGCGATCAACGAGCCGGACGTGCTGCTCGCCGATCCCGGCCTGCTCGACGAGCAGCTCGCGGTGCTGGGCGTCCCGGCCGCCGAGCGCGCGCCGCTCCTCGCCTACGCGACCCCGGGCACCAGCGCGTTCGCGACGGCGATCGCGAAGGCGATCCGGACGCTGAACACCGCGCGCGCCGCGCGCACGAACAGCGAGCAGGCCGCGGTGGATGACGGCGCGCGCGCGGCGCTGGGTGGCGCGCTCCGCGCGGCGCTGGGCGAGCCCGCGTGTCCGGCTCCGACGGCGGCCCAGGCGACCGCGGCGCGGGTCGCGGTGGCGCGCTGGATCCGCGGGCACGAGCGCAAGGCGGACGCGATCGTCGTCGCGCCGACGTGCGCGGCCGGCGGGGCGAGCTCCGCGATCGCGCGCTGGACGCGCGACACCGCCGACGGGATGGGGACGCTGCGCGCCGGGCTGTTCCACATGAAGGGCGCCGCGGTCGCGCTGACCGTCGACGCGACCGGCGATGACGACGGGCCGGGCTCCGAGGCGCAGCTCGCCGCGAAGCTCTCGGCGGTCGGCCCGACGCTGGTGGCGCTGGTCGAGACCGACAAGCTCATCGCGGTGGTCGACGGCGTGGTGACCGGGACGCACGCGCGGCCCGCCGACGTCAGCGCGCTCACGTGGACCGCGGGCACCGCGGACGGCACCATCGCCATGACCACCGATCCGCTGGCGCGCACGCTCGATGGCGACACCGCCACCTACTGGCACGCGACCACGGCGGGCGTCGTCGCCGTGGCGACGCTCGCGCGCGTGCCACCGAGCGCGCCGATGTCCGCGACCGATGTGCTGGGCGCCCTGCTCGAGCGCAGCGAGCGCCTCGCGGCGGCGCATGACCTGCTCGCGGGACCGCCCGTCGGGTTGCCGCCGCCTGCGGAGCGCGCGGAGCTGCTGGCCGCGGCGAAGCTGCTGGGCGCACCGCCGGCGCTGCTCGACGCGGCCGCGGCGGCCACGAACTGATCGCGGTTGACTTACAGAATGTAAGTCGACTATCCATGAGGGGATGGCGACCGCGGTCCGGCGTGCGAAGACAGCGAGCCGCGTGGTCGCACCGCGGGCCGCGCGGGCATCGAAGCCCCGCACGAGCAAGCCGCGCGCCGCGACGCCGCGCGCCGCGACAGCGCGCCCCGCGACATCGCGATCCGCGCCCGCCACCCGCGACGCCATCCTCGACGCGGCCGAGCACCTGCTGCGCGACGGCGGCACCGAGGCGGTTCGCCTGCAGGAGATCGCCGCGCGGGTCGGCGTGACCCACCCGGCGCTGCTCTATCACTTCAAGAATCGCGACGGCCTGCTGGCGGCGCTGTTCCAGCGCATGTCGCAGCGCATGCGCGAGGAGCTGCTCGCGGAGATCCTCCGTCCGCCGCCGCCCGGTGAGGCGATGGATCTCGCCGAGGTGTTCGTGCGGGTCTTCGATCGGGTCGCGGATCCGCAGCGCGCGCCGCTGCTCGCCTGGCTGCTCGCGTGCGGCGCCGAGCCGTTCCCGGACGGCGAGGGCGCGGGGCTGGCGGAGATCGCCACGCGCCTGCACGCGATGCGCGCCGCGACCGATCCGCGCAGCGCGGAGGACCGCGAGGGCACGCGCTTCGGGCTGCTCGCGGTGACGCTGCTGATGTTCGGCGATCTCTTGCTCGGCGGCGCGACCCGCCGGCGGATCGGGCTGCGCGACGACGCGGCGACGCGCGCGCGCTTTCGCGGCTGGCTGGGCGAGCGCCTGCCGGCGATGATCGAGGCCATGCGAGGAGGGCGGCGATGAGGACATGGACGCGAGCGGGCGCGATGGCGATCACGATCGTGGCGGCGTGCGGCGGTGATCCGCCGGATCCCGCGATCGACCTCGATGGCGCGCTGGTCGCCGAGGGCTTCACCGTGCAGGCCGGCGACGCGTTCGCGTTCGGGCTCGCCGACTGCGCGGACCTCCCCGATTGCTACGCCTCGAACGCGAGCGGCTCGTACGTGCTGTTCAGCGTACCGCCCGCGCCCGGCGCGCCGCTGCCCCCGATCGGCCCGGGCACGGTCAACCCGCCGCGCACGCCCGCCGGGCAGTCGGTCTCGTGGCAGCTCGCGCCCGCCGAGGCGGTCGTGATCACCGGGCGCACGCCGCCGCCCGCGCGCTACTTCAGCGTCGCGCCGTACCTGTTCGAGCGGCAGGTCGGCGCCGATCGCAAGACCGTGTTCGCGAGCGTCGCCGACGCGACCAACAACGCCAACCTCGCGCACGTCGGCCCATCGCCGTTCGACGCGCAGGTCGCGCTCGTCATCGCCTCGGACGGCGCGGTCGAGGCCAGGGCCCGCGCGGCCCTGGTCGCGTCCGGCTGGGACGCGGGCGCGATCAACACCGTCGTGGTCGCGCCCGGCATCGTGCATCTCGGGGTCGCGCCCGAGGCCGACTCGGTGCTCGCGCTGGGCCGGGTCGCGCTGTTCGACGATCCCGCCGCCGGCGCCGCCTACCTCGCCGACGTGCCGCTCGAGGTCCGGCGCGTGACCGCCGACGCCGCGATCGCGACCGCGCCGCTGCCGACCCCGACGCGGATCGCGCCGGTCTCCGCGACCGACGAGACCAGCCTGGCCGCGGGCGTCGATGCGCTGGCCGCGGCGATCGAGGCCGAGCTCGGCGCGCGCCCGCACACCGAGATCGGCGTGGCGAGCGCGGCGCTGGTCGGCACCCGGATCGCGCCGGCTGCGTGCATCGCGCGCACCACCGATTGCCTCGGCGAGGTCTCGGACACGGTCTATGGCGCCGGGCCGCTCGATGTGGTGATCGCCAGCGGCACGCTGCTCCTGCCCGACGATCCCGACGACTACTTCATCGTGTTCGGCGTCAACCACGAGGCCGCCGGGCTCGCGACCTACGCCAACGTCGTCGTGACGTACTGGGCCAAGCGCGCCGGCATCGCCGCGTTCGAGAGCCCCGACATGGTCGGCAGCGCCGATCGCTACCTCCCGACCCATCCCGATCGCGATCGGCTGTTCGCGGTGACGATCAAGCGCCACTGCGCGGGCGAGGTCCACTGCCTCGAGATCCCGACGACCTTCCCGGGCGTCCCGCTCGATCAGACCGTGGCGTTCCTGTTCCGCGCGTACCTCGCGCCGGGCAGCACGGTCGCGCCCGATCCGAACGCGCTCATCACCGAGCGCGTCATCCACGTCACCCCGTGAGGCTCTGATGACCACGCCCTCGAAGCTGCGCGCCCTCACCGACGATCTCTGGTCCGGTGCGCGCCACACCGATCACGCCTCGATCCTGACGACGATGGTGCCGCTCGAGGAGGTCGCGCCGGGCGTGGCGTTCCACAGCGGCTTCGCCAACGTCGTCGCGATCACCACGGGTGAGGGGCTCGTGCTCGTCGACACGGGCTCGCCGATGACCGCCGCGGTCGTGCACCAGCAGGTCCGCGCGTGGTCGCCCGCGCCGGTCCACACCGCGATCTACACCCACGGCCACGTCGATCACGCGATGGGCACCGCGCCGTTCGAGGCCGAGCGGCCGCTGCGCGTCGTCGGCCACGAGCTGGTCGCCGCGCGCTTCGATCGCTACGTCATGACCGCGGGCTGGAACACCGCGATCAACACCCGGCAGTTCCGCATCCCCGGGCTGCGCTGGCCGACGGCGTATCGCTACCCCGACGTCACGTACCGCGATCGCCTCGATCTCGACATCGGCGGCGTGACCCTCGAGCTGCACCACCACCGCGGCGAGACCGACGACCACACGATCGTGTGGGCGCCGCACGCGCGCGTGCTGTGCACTGGCGACCTGTTCATCTGGGCCGCGCCCAACTGCGGCAACCCGCAGAAGGTCCAGCGTTACGTGATCGAGTGGGCGGAGGCGCTCGAGGCGATGCGCGGGTTCGGCGCCGAGGTGCTCTTGCCCGGTCACGGCCCGCCGATCTTCGGCGCCGCGCGTGTGGATCAGGCGCTGCGGGAGACCGGCGCGTTCCTGCGATCGATCCACGAGCAGGTGGTCGCGCTGATGAACGCGGGCCTCCGCCTCGACGACGTGATCGCGCAGGTGACATTTCCGGCCGAGCTGCTGGCGCGGCCCTACCTGCGCCCGGTCTACGACGATCCCGCGTTCGTCGTGCGCAACGTGTGGCGGCGCTACGGCGGCTGGTGGGACGGCAATCCCGCGCGGCTCCTGCCGGCGCGCGACGCGGCGATCGCCGCCGAGGTGGTCGCGCTCGCGGGCGGCCTCGCGCCCGTGATCGCGCGCGCGCGCGCGGCTGCGGACCGCGGCGAGCTCGCGCTGGCCTGCCAGCTCGCCGAGTGGGCGCGGCAGGCGGCGCCCGATGATCCCGACGCGGTCGCGGCGCGCAAGGACGTCTATCGCGCGCGCGCCGCGGCCGAGTCGAGCTTGATGGCGCGCAGCATCTTCACGGCGGCAGCCGAGGAGAAGTAGCCGGCCGGAGCTACGGCGGGCTCATCGCCTTCGTCATGCAGCTCGCGAGCTCCTCGGCCAGCGTCATCATCTTCTTCAGCTGCGCCTCGGGCGGCTTCACGTCCTTCATCGACGCGGCCATCCTGGTCGACCACGCCGTCATCGCCTCGTTCACCCTGGACGCGCACGCCTCGTCCTTGCACGCGCACATCTGATCGCGGAAGCCCCGGAACGTCTCGATCGCGTCGTCGACCGCGCCGCCGGTGGTGACATCCCCGAGGTCGGGCGCGTCGGACAGCGTCCAGCGCCCGCCGATGTCCAGGACCTTCATCTTGACCGTGCTGTCGTGCGGCTTGCCGTCGACGGTCGCGCGCACCGTGACCTTGAGGCGGTACTCGGTGACGTCGAGCTTGCCGACGCAGCCGTCCATGACCTCCTTGCCCTCGTGGACCACGACCTTCGGATCGTCGCGATCCTCGATCTGGATCACCTCGAGCGCCGGCAGCTTCTTCGCGCGCTTGATCGCCTCCCGCATCTCGTCGCGCAGCTCGCGCCGGAACGCCTCGGCGTCGGGCATGCCGCCGTAGCCCTTGCCGCCCGTGTCGCCGCTGCACGAGACCGCGCCGAGCATGGCGTCGACGCCGCCGAGCTCGATCAGGCGATCGACGTCACCGGCCACGGTCGCGGCGATCGCCGCGCGCACGACCTCGTCCTTCGACGCCGCGCCGCCACCGCCGCCACCGCCGACGGCGACGGCGATCGCGATGCCGGCGATCGCGACCGCGCCGACGCCGAGCCCGAGGTAGAGCGCCTTGCCGCGGCGTGCAGGCGCGACGCCCGTCGCGGGGACCCACGCCTGCTGCGGCGGCATCGCCTGCGCCTGCGGTGGCATCGGGGCCGCGGGCACGATCGTCCGGCAGCGATCGCATCCCCAGCCGTGCTGCTCGGGAAACCAGCGCAGGGTCGTTCCGCACACGCCGCACGTCGGGTTCGCCACCATCCCGAAACTGTCGCACGAAGATCGCGCCGGAGAGCGCACTTCAGTTGTCCCGCCTGCATGGCAACTCGCGGCAGTCGCGAAACGGTGCTGACCCGATCGACGCGCGGGCCCCTACAGTCCGGTTGATGCACTGCCTCCGCGGCCTCGCCCTCCTCGCTGTTCTCGTCGCCGCGGCGTGCTCGGACACGCCCGCGCCCGCGGCGGATGCCAGTCCCGGTGCCGGGCCCGATGCGGATCTCGGTCCGCAGATCACCCTCGACGCGGCGGCGAGGTACGTCGCCGTCATGCCCGAGGGTGGCGCGTGGCAGGTGCTCGCGCCCGACGCCGCCGGCCGCTACGCGTTCGCGCGCCCCGAGGGTCCGTACACGCTGGTCTACGTCTGCCCCTCCAACCTCACCACCGACATCGAGATGATCCAGGCCGGGCCCGCCGACGGCGACGCCTGGGGCGATGTCTGCGCCATCACCGCGCCGATGGCACCCCTCGACATCACCACCGGGTTCACCGCGAGCGTGTTCGTCGGTCGCAGCAGCTGGACGGTCCCCAACACCGGGACCACGTCCGGCCCCGTCGGCGTGCACGACATCGGCTTGCTCGTTCGCGCGGAGACCCCGGTCGTCTCGATCGTCCGCGACCTCTCGATCGACGGGCCGACGCAACTCGCGAGCTCGCTCGCCGACTACCACACGATGTTCGTCTCGGAGATCGCGCTCACCGGTGACGTCGGTGCCGAGGCGTTCTCCGAGACCGAGATGACGATCGGCCACGACACGTGGATGCAGCTCGTCCTCCCGCGGCCCGCGCCGGATCGCCTGTGGCTGGTGCCGCCGGAGCTCCTGCGCGCCGGCGACGTGCAGGTCCATCGCTTCGTGTCGAGCTCCCACGGCGCCGGCCAGTGGGCCGAGGTCGATCGCGGCCCCGGCCGCGGCGTCGCGCCAGTCCCCGTCACGCTCGCGGGCACGCTGAGCAGCGCGTCGGTGTCCGTCGGCGCGCGGCCGACGATCACGTACGCCGCGCCGGGCGGCTGGACAGAGGTGCGGGCCGAGATCACCGGCGAGCCCTCGGCCAGCGGGCAGCCGCGCTGGGTGCTGACGGCGCATCCGGGGTGGCTCGCGAGCCATCCGCTCGATGGCACGGTCGTGTTCCCCGACGTGACGACGGCGCCCGGCTGGGACGCCAGGTGGACCGTCACCGCGGCGGATGGATGGGCCGTGCGGCTCGGCGAGACCGTGAGCGACGGCGTGCGCCGCGGCGTGCAGTACGTGGTGCCGGCGATCTGATCAGCCGCCCGCGCGGCAGGCCCACAGCCCGCGGCGGACCGCGTCGACGTCGAAATCGTCGCCGATGAGCACCAGCTCGCTGCGGCGCGGCTCGTCGCCCCAGGGCTCACCGATGCGGAGCTCGGTCCGGATGCCGGCGCGCTCGAGGAAGCCGCGGCGATCGTCGCCGGCGAGGTGGACCCAGCCCTTGGCGCGCACCAGGCGATCGCCGAGCGACGCGACGAACGCGAGCACGGCGTCGCCGACCAGCGGCGCGTCGTCGGCGAACGCGGCGGCGACCAGCTGGCTGTGGTGGTGATGATCGCGGCCGTGATCGTGCGCGCCGTGCTGCCGCGCCGCGTGCATGCCGAGCATGCGGCGCTCGAGGATCCAGTGCGTCATCGCCATGCCGCCGTCGTCGCCCAGCGGGAACGCGGCGCGCTCGGCGTGCGGGTTGAGCGCGGTCAGGCGCGCGTGGGTCGCGGTCACCGCGGCGGCGCTCGCGACGTCGAGCTTGGTCAGCATCAGGCGATCGGCGGTCAGCACCTGCTCGCGCGCCTCCTCGCGCCGGTCGAGCTGCGCCGCGCCGGCCTCGCCGTCGACGACGCAGACCACGCCGGCGGGCACGATGCGATCGCGGACCGCCGCGGGCACGCGATCGAGGTTCTCGAGGATCGCCGCGGGCTCGGCGATGCCGGTGGTCTCGAGCACGACCTGATCGGGCTGCGAGCGCGCGACGACCTCGCCGATGCCGTCCCAGAGATCGTTCTTCGTGTCGACCTTGCAGCACACGCAGCCGCCGGCGAGCTCGAGGATGTCGCCGCCGCGCGACAGGATCAGGCGACCGTCGATCGCGATGCGGCCGAGCTCGTTGACCAGCACCGCGATGCGGCGTCCGTGCGGCGCGCCGAGCATGCGGTTGAGCGCGGTGGTCTTGCCCGCGCCGAGCCAGCCGGTGAGGATCGTGAACGGGACCGGCCGATCGCTCATGGGCGCCGCGGATGCCGGCGTCCTCGGCGGCCTCGATCGCGATGTAGCCCGCGGTCATCAGCACGATCGGCACGTGGCGGGTCACCGGATCGGCCTTGAGCCGGCGGCAGACCTCCTGGCCGTCGATCTTGGGCAGCGCCAGATCGATCACGAGGCAGTCGGGCGGCTCGGCCTGGACCCGCGCGATCGCCTCGGCGCCATCGACCGCGCTGGTCACGTGGTGACCGCGGTGCTCGAGCGCCTTGGTCACGGTCCGCACCACGTCGGCCTCGTCGTCCACCACCAGGATGCGGCCCATGCGCGCTCTATTCTTCGTCGATGATCGACTGCAGGCAGGTCTCGACGACGGCCGAGTCCCAGTCGCGGCGGTTGTCGAACCAGTAGCGGAGCCGGCCCTTGCGATCGATGAGGAAGCTCTCGGGCACGGCCTTGGTGCCCCACGTGCCGGTGAGCGGGCCGATGCGACCCTCCTCGGCAGGCGGGTCGAGGAACACCTGGTACGGCGCGCCATCGGGCAGCGACTTCTTGACCGCCGCCCAGTCCATGTCCGACGCGATCGTCACGACCGCGAAGTCGGGGCCGGCGAGATCGCGGGTCATCGCCATGAGCGTGGGCTTCTCGTCCTCGCAGGCGCCGCACCACGACGCCCAGAAGTGGACGAGCACGACCTTGCCCTTGTAGTCGGAGATCTTGACCTCGCGACCGTCGATGCCCTTGAGCGACACGTCGGGCGCGGGCCGCGGGATCCGGCCGAGCACCGGGTTCTGCGGGTTGCCGCGCATGCCCTTGCAGGCGGCATCGGTCTCGCGCGCGGCGGCGGGCTGCACCATCCACACGAAGTAGCCGACCAGGATCGCGGAGATGCTGCCGACCGCGAGCAGGGCGCCGACGCGGCGCGCGTCGAGACGAAAGGGGCGACGCTTGACGGGGCTCATGGGGATTCCAACCGTTGCTGGCTGCACGAGTCTACCAGCAAGCGGTCGGTGGGCGAGCCGCGCGGGAGGGTGATCGCGGACCCGGGGGCGGGACGGGGCGGCAACCGCGCGATTCCTCGCGCGGCCACCGTGGTGCGACGATCTGCCCGGCCCGGCGCCGGGCTGGTTCCACCGGCGCCGCGACCCCGGTATGCTCGTTCGTCCCGCACCTTGGTGCGGCAACCCCATGTCGCTCCGCGGTCAGGTCGCCACGATGGCGCTCGAGGACGTCCTCGAGTGGGCGGCGCGGCGTCGCGCGACCGGCGTGCTGGTCGGCGAGCGCGGCGGACGGCTGCGCACGCTGGCGATCGACGCCGGCCTGGTGCTGTGGGCGTCGTCGTCGGCGCCCGACGAGCAGCTCGGGCAGATCTTGCTGGCGAGCGGGCTGGTCACCGAGGTCGGCCTCGCCGACGCGCTCGGCGTGCGCGCCGACACCAACGTCGCGCTCGGCCGGATCCTGCTGATGGTGGGCGCGGTCGGCGAGGACGACGTCACCAGCGCGCTGGCCGCGATGATCCGCGAGGCGGTCAGCGATCTGGTCACGTGGACCGAGGGCACGTTCGAGTTCGAGCCGCGCGCGGTCGCGAGCCAGGGCGTGATCGCCACGATCGGCCTCGACGTGTGCCTGACCGTCGCGCGCCGCCGGGTCGCGCGCTGGGCGCAGATCCACCAGCTCATCAGCGACGACGCGATCCGGTTCTTCGCGCGCGCCAGCGAGCCGCCGGAGATCGACTCGCCGATCGACGGCACGCGGGTCTGGGGGCTCGCGGTCGCCGGTGATCCAGTCGCGCGCATCGCCGCGGCCTGCGGCGGCGAGCGGTTCGCGGTGTTCGATCACCTCGCGCAGCTGGTCGCGGCCGGCGCGCTCGGCATCGATCGGCGCGATGGTCCGCGCGGCGAGTCGGTGAGCGAGCTCGCGGCCGGCGCGCACGCGCGGCTGCGCACCGGCGATCGGGCCGCGGCGCTGGCGATGGCC
>JAIOQA010000329.1 GCA_021413675.1 Deltaproteobacteria bacterium
GGGCCGGCGCGATCTCGACGATCGGTCCGGCGTCCGGCGGCGCATCGAGCTGCGCGTCGGGCGGCGTGGGCGGGGCGTCGGCGGGCGCCGCGGGCGTGGTGAGCGTGCGCGGCGAGCTGCACGCGGCGAACGCGAGCGCGATCGCGGCCAGGCGCCTCCCGGAGCGTTGGTGAGCCAACACCGGGGACGTTGGGCGAACCACGGTTCGAGTGTGCCATCGCGGCGCGAATCCAGCCAATTTCTCGGTGATCGCGATCGCGTGTCGCCGCGTCACGCCGAGGCTCGCCGAGTCGGGATATCGTGGACCCCATGTCGCACCGCACCGCTTCGCGTCTCATCCTCACCGTGATCGCGATCGCCGTGGCCGCCCAGACGGCGCTGGCCCGTCCGCGACCCAACCGCGGACGCCGCTTCGAGGCCAACAAGACCTTCGGCCTCGGGCTGATGCTCGGCGCGCCCACCGGGCTGTCCGGCAAGTACTTTCTCGCGCCCGATCGCGCGATCGATTTCGGCATCGGCGCGATCGGCTACTACCGCGGCCGCGACGGCCTCCACCTCCACCTCGATTACCTGTGGCACCCGGTGACCCTGGTCCACACCGAGCCGTTCGAGCTGCCGTTCTACGTCGGCATCGGGGCCCGCCTGTGGGACTTCGGCTGTGACGGGTGCAACGACAACATCGCGGCGCTCGGCGCGCGCGTGCCGTTCGGCATCGCGTTCGACTTCAACAACGTGCCGATGGACGTCTTCCTCGAGCTCGCGGTCGTCGTCGATCTGTTCGTCAACGACTACCCGGGCCACGACCGCGTCGGCGCCGATCTCAACGGCGCGGTCGGCTTCCGCTACTACTTCAACTGAGGACCGAGGCCGTCATGCGCGTCCCCGCGATCGTGTTCCATGGCGCCGGTGGCGCCGAGGTGATCTCGCTGGGCGAGACCGAGGTCCGCGAGCCTGGGCGCGGCGAGGTCCAGGTCGTGATCGCCGCCGCCGGCGTGAACCGCGCCGACGTGCTGCAGCGGCGCGGCCTCTATCCGGCGCCCCCGGGCGTGCCGGTCGACGTGCCTGGCCTCGAGTACTCGGGCACCGTGACCGCGCTCGGGCCCGGCGCGACCCGCTGGACGGTCGGCGCCGAGGTCATGGGCATCACCGGCGGCGGCGCGATGGCCCAGCGCATCACCGTGCACGAGCGCGAGCTGGTGCCGGTGCCGCGCGGCGTGGCGCTCGTCGATGCCGCCGCGATCCCCGAGGTGTTCTTCACCGCGTGGGATGCGCTGGTGCTGCAGGCGGCGCTCGGCCCGGGCGAGACCGTGCTGATCCACGCCGCGGCCTCCGGCGTCGGCACCGCCGCGATCCAGGTCGCGCGGGCGATCGGCGCGCGGCCGCTCGCGACCGGGCGCCAGCCCGAGAAGCTCGCCAGGCTGACCGCGCTCGGGCTCACGCCCTACGAGGCCATCCACGTCGATGGTCCGCGGTTCGCCGCCGCGGTCGCCGAGCGCACCCACGGCCGCGGCGCCGAGGTCGTGCTCGACTGCGTCGGCGCGAGCTACTTCGAGGAGAACATCCGCGCGCTGTGCGTGCGCGGCCGGCTGGTGCTGATCGGCACGCTCGGCGGCCCCGCCGCGGGCGCGGTGCCGCTGCCGATGATGCTCGGCAAGCGCGTCACCGTGATCGGCACGGTGCTGCGCGCGCGACCGCTCGAGGAGAAGATCGCGCTCGCGCAGGACGTGACCCTGCGCCTGGTGCCGCTGTTCGAGCGCGGCCTGGTGCGGCCGGTGATCGACGAGATCATGCCGATGGCCGACTGCGCGAAGGCGCACGCCCGCATGGAGGCGAACGCCAACATCGGCAAGCTCGTGCTGACCTGGTAGCGCGCCGGAGTGGCTACGCGACGGCGTTGTGGCGGCGCTGCGGGCCGGCGATCTCGGCGCCCGCGCCCGCCATGCGGTTGGCGTCGTCGACGAAGATCACCGTCGGCTGCCAGCCCTTGGCGGCCTCGGCCTCGACCTCGGCGAAGGTCGCGAGGATGACCTTGTCGCCGGGCTTGTTGAGGTGAGCGGCGGCGCCGTTGATGCAGATGATGCCGCTGTGGTCATCGCCGCGCAGCGCGTAGGTCATGAGCCGCGTGCCCTGCGTGACGTTCCAGATGTGGACCGCCTCGTGCTCGAGGATGCCGGCGGCATCGAGCAGCTCACCGCTGATGGTCACGCTGCCCTCGTAGTCGAGGTCGGCGTGGGTGACGGTGGCGCGATGGATCTTGGCCTTGAAGAGATGAACCCGGTGCGACATCGATCCTCCAGTCCCGGCCGCGAGGGTCCGGGCTATCGAGATGTGGAGGGAACGATACCTGGCGCGCCTACCGGGTCAAGCCGCTACTGCTGCAGCTCGACGAACAGCGGCACGACCACGGTCTCGCCGGCGCGCACCGGGACCGCCAGGCGCTTGATCTCGATCGTGCCGTGGCCCGCGACCGTGTAGTAGGCGCTCACGGCGTAGGTGCCGGGCGCGAGCCTCGGGACGACGAACCGGCCGTGCTCGTCGGTGACGACCTGCGAGATCGCGCCGCCCGGGCCCGTCGCGGTGACCACCGAGCCGATCGCGCGCTCGCGTGAGGCGGCGTCGGTGACCGTGCCCTCGAGGACCCCGGTCTCGGGATCGGCGCTCAGTGGGCGGTACGACCGCAGGTCGCCCTCGTGCGCGTCGCCGAAGTCGATGTGATGGGTGCCCGGCTCGCCGAGCGCGAACTCGACGTCGACCTCGACGGTCACGCCGATCGCGACGTCGATGTGCGTGATCTGGACGATCTGCCCGGCGTAGGTCGCGGACAGATCGTAGCGACCCGGCGCGAGGCCCTCGATGCGGTAGTCGCCGTCGATGCCGCTGGCGACGCTCGTCGAGGTCAGCGCGCCGTCGCGGGCGAGCGACAGGGTCGCCGAAGCGACCGGCGTGCCGGTCGATTGATCGCGGCACAGACCCGCGATCGCGCCGGTGGTGATGCGGCGCGGCTGCGCGTGACACGCCCCCAGGCACACGGCGATCGCGATCAGGAAGGCGCGCACGCGCGGAATGTAGCAGCGCGCGCCCCCGGTGCCGATCGCGCGCGACGGTCAGAAGCCCGTGACCTGGTAGATCCGTCCGCGGTTGGTGGCCGATGGCGAGGTCAGGATGTAGAGCGTGCCGCCGGCGAGCGCGACGTCGATCGGCGTGTTGCGCAGGTACGCCACCGGATCGCCGCCATCGCCGGTCGTGACCACGACCGTGCGGTCCTGGGCGTTGGCGACCACGAGCCCGTTGGCCCACGCCGAGGTCCCGCCCAGCCACTCGACGCCGTACGGCCCGTTCAGGCCCTGGGCGTAGGTCGTGACCGCGCCGGTCGCGCGGTCCACGGCGCGGATCTCGTCGCGGCCGCTGTCGGAGACGAAGAGCTCGCCGTTCGGGCCGAGCGCGATGCCGCGGCCGCGGTCGAGGTTGGCGTTGTTCGAGAGCGTCGTGCCCGAGGTCGCGGCGGCGCAGGTCGCGATCCGCGCGACCTCGCCGGCGTTGCCATCGACGACCAGCAGGCCCTCGGTCGCGTCGAAGACGACGTGGTACGGGTCCTGCGGCGTGTTCGCGTTGACGTTGTTGCAGGTCGTCGCTGGACCCTGGTACGCGCTGCCGTTCCAGGTCAGGCGTCCGGTCCGGCGCTGGCGATCGGTGAAGTAGAGGTTGTCGCCGGGCGCATCGAACGCCACACCCTCGATCTCGCCCTGGCCCTGGACCACCGGCGTGGCGCCGACCGCGCCGGTCGCCGGATCGACCCGCCAGATGCATGTGCCGCCGCACGCGCCATCGGCGACGTCGGCGACGTAGATCGCGCCGTCGTGCGGCGACACCGCGAGCGCGCGCGGATCGGCGAGCTGGGTGGCGGTGCCGGTGGTGACCAGCGTGCCAACCAGGCCGGGCGGGGTCGCGATCGTGATCGCCGGATCGACGGTCAGGACGACCGGCGCGGCGGCGGCGCGGTTCGACGCGAGGTCCTCGGCCATGGCGTAGAGCGTGATGCTCGGGCCCGGCGTCGCGTCGGTCGGGATCGCGATGCGGAAGGTCGCGGTCGCGTCGCTGGTGCCGCTCGCGACCACGGTCGCGCGGCGGCCGATGGTGTCGCCCGACGACTCGAAGAAGATCTGGCTGATGCCAGTGTCGTCGGTGGCGTGGACCTGGACCGCGAGCGGCAGGCCCGGGCCGACGCGCAGGTCGGTGGTGGGCGGCAGGATCTCGACGGCGGCGGGCGTGCGATCGAGCACCGCGAAGGTCGCGGTGCCCATCGCGCCGCTGGCGTCGACCATGACCGCGCCGTCGCCGTCCCAGCGCAGGCCGGTGATGACGGTCGCGAACACGCCGCGGTCGTCGGTGGTGCCATCGACCGGCGCGAGGTCGTGGGTCGCGCCGGCGCGATCGCGATACGTGAGCGTGACGTGGACCGGCTCGTCGGGGAGCGGCGTCACGCCGTCGCTGACCAGCGCGGTCACGGTGGTGGTGCCGTCGATCGACGAGACCACCGAGGGCGCCAGCTCGACGCGCACGGCGCTGGGCGCACCGGTGCACGCGGTCAGCGCGCCGAAGAGCGGGGCGAGGTGCGGAGATCGCATGGAGCCTCCTCGGTCAGCGCAGGAACCACCGCGCGCCCAGGACGACCTGGACGAAGAGCGGCGACTCCTGGGCGTGGGGACAGATGCTGTGGACGCCGGACTGCAGCGTGCAGCTCGGCGAGCGGTAGACGTCGAGGCCAGGCGCGGCCTCGGCGTAGACGCGGAGATGATCGCGATCCAGCCCGATCGCGAGCGACGCGCGGACGCCGACGTGGGTGTCGGGCAGCTCGTCGATCGAGGCGGGCTGGTAGCCGTGGTGGTAGTAGCGGACGCCGGCGCCGACGACCAGCGGCACGGTCATGCCGCCGAGGCGCGCGAGGATGGTCGGCTGGTAGCTGAGATCCGCGCGCAGCTGCAGCCCGAGCCCGGCGCGGGTGCCGGTGCCGATCGCGACGGTGGCGCCGAGGCCGTGGGTGAACCAGCCGATCGTGGCCGCGGTCGGCTCGCCGGCCTCGACGCCGAACGCGAGGCCGGTGCGCGCGGCGGTGGGTGGCGCCGCGGGGGCCGCGAGCGCGCCCTCGGCGGGGGCGACCGCGCTCGCGACGACGGGGCGCGGGGCGTGGGCGTGATCGGCGCGCGCGGCGGTGGTCAGCGCGACCAGCGCCGCGGCGCTCGCGGCGATCGCGCGCATCACTGCACCGTCACCGTGATCGCCGCGGCGGCGGCCTGGTTGCCCGAGAGATCGCTGGCGAGCGCGTAGAGCGTGTTGGTCGTCCCGCTCGGCGTCTGTCCTGGCACGGTGAAGCGGAACATCAGCGTGGTGTCGGCCTCGCCGCTCGCGATGACCGTGGCGCGCTGGCGTCCGCCGTTGCCGTTGTTGTTGTTCGGCCAGCCGCTGTCCTCGAAGAACACCTCGCTCACCCCGATCTCGTCGGTGACGTGGACCGCGATCTGGTAGTCCTGCCCGGCGGTGAGCGGACCGGGCGCGGTGATCGCGACCACCGGCGGCGTCCGGTCGAGCACCGCGAAGGTGGCGCTCGCGGCGATCGGCTGGTCGCCGACCATCTGCGGCGGCGAGCCCGCGGCGCCCGACAGGAGCGTCGCGGTGATCGTGCCGGTGCCGTCCCAGGTCAGCCCGCCGATCGTCGCGGTGAACGCGCCGGCGTCGTCGGTGGTGCCGTCGACGGCGGCGATCGCGTGGTCGGCGCCGTTGCGGTCCTGGTAGGTGACCGTGAGCTCGATCGGCTCGGTCGGCGCGGGCGCGCGCTCCGCGAGCGCGATGGCGTGCACGGTGACCGTGCCGTCGATCGACGAGACGAGCTGCGGCGCGAGCTCGATCGTCACCTCGTCGGTGGTCGCCGTGCAGGCGACGGCGGTGGCGAATGGTGCGGCGAGAACCAGGCGAACGAGTGCAGATCGCAGGTGCATGTGTTTCCCTCCCGGGCGGTGCCAGTGCACGCGGCGGGCCGCACGCGCGCGGCGCAAGTAACCAAGGTCGCGCGTCGACCGGTGTCCCGCCGCTGCGCACTGTGCGCGGCCGGTACAACGCCACCTCGGGTGGTGAACGACGATGTCGCAGAGCGTTCACCAGGCCCCGTGCGTACAATCCAGCTATGCGATCTGTGGTGTTCAGCGCGCTCCTCCTCGCGGTGGCGGCCTCGGGCTGCGGCAACGGCGGCGAGGTCGCGGTGGTCGCGGGCGCGCCCGCTGGAGACGTGACCGAAGTCGCCGGATCGGTCACCGCGACCCGCGAGGGTCAGGCGCGCGCGCTCAAGGTCGGCGACGCGGTCGCCGGGGACGACGTGATCGCGACCGGCGCGGACGCGCGCATCACGATCACGCTGCGCCACAACCACGTGCCGTGGTCGCTGGGCCCGGGCAAGTCGAGGCGCGTCGCGGACAGCGCCGCGTGGCGCGCCGCCGAGGGCGCGAACGCCGCCGAGGTCACCGACGACCAGAGCGGCGCCGCCGGGCGTCACGCAGAGCGCGGCGCGGCCGATACGGTCGCCTCGGCCGACACCGAGCGCGGCGGTGGCACGGCGGCCCCCGCGACCGGACCCGATGACAAGCGGCCGGCGCAGGCGTTGCGGCAGGAGCCGGTGAAGAGCGATCCGGAATCGAAGCCCAAGCAGCTGCCGAGCACCGGCGGCGGCCCGGGGGCGGGCAGCGGCGACCCGGGCGTCCCGGTCGGCGGGCGTCGCTCGCCCGGTGGCGGCTCGGACGTGCCGCCGCCGCCACCGCCGCCGTCGGGGCCGAGCGAGGCGGAGATCCGCCGGATGTGGCTGGCGAAGCAGGCCGCGCTCAAGACCTGCTACACCGCCGCGCTCGCGACCCACCCGGACCTCCACGGCACGGTGGCGGTCGCGCTGGCGGTGAAGGCCGACGGCACGGTCACCCGCGCCGACGTCACGCCGTCCGATGGGATGGCGGAGGTCGGGGCGTGTGTCCACGATCGCCTGCGGAAGCTCCGGTTCCCCGCGGTCAGCGGCGACTGGTCGATGTCGATCCCGATCACGTTCGCCTCGGCGAACTGAGCTCGATCGAGCCTTCCCGGTCGGTCGTGCGTACACTCTCTGCAATGAAGTCCGTGTGGCTCAGCGCCGCCCTGCTCGCGGTCGCGGTGTCGGCGTGTGGCAAGGGCGGCGCGTCCGTCGAGGTGGTCGCGGGTGCGCCCGCGGGCGACGTGACCGAGATCGCTGGATCGGTCACCGCGACCCGCGGCGGTCAGGCGCGGCCGCTGAAGGTCGGCGACATCGTGTCGGGCGACGACGTGATCGCGACCGGGCCCGAGGGGCGGATCGCGATCACGCTGCGCCACAACCACGTGCCGTGGTCGCTGGGCCCGGGCAAGTCGAGGCGC
>JAIOQA010000289.1 GCA_021413675.1 Deltaproteobacteria bacterium
CAGTTCACGTAGTCGCCGACACCGGTGTCGCCGCCCGCCGCGCGCTCCTCGGGGGCGTCGCGATCGGGGGTGTCGGTGTCCCTGCCCCACCGCGACGCACGGAACGCGAAGTCGAAGTCGATCGAGTCGGCCGCGACGATCGGCGCGATCGCGTCGTAGAAGTACATGCGCTCGCCGCCGAGCTCGCGCTGGATCAGCGCGCCGAGCGTGCCGCCGGTGAGCGGGCCGGTGCAGACGATCGTCGGGCCGGCGGGCAGCTCCTCGAGCAGGCGCCGCTCGAGCCGCACGTTGGGGTGGAGCGCCAGCCGGCGCGTGACCTCGCGGCCGAAGCCGAAGCGATCGACCGCGAGCGCCGAGCCCGCGGGCACGCGCGCCGCCATCGCCGCGTCGATCACCATCGAGCCGGCGCGCCGCAGCTCGTGCTTGAGCAGCCCGGCGGGCGCGGACGGATCGTTGGAGCGCAGCGAGTTCGAGCACACCAGCTCGCAGAGCAGCGGCGTCTGGTGGGCCGGCGACATCGCCGCCGGCTTCATCTCGACCAGCGCGACCTTCACGCCGCGCTCGGCGAGCTGCCACGCCGCCTCGCTGCCCGCGAGGCCGCCGCCGACCACCGTCACATCAGGTTCGCGCCAGGACACGGCCTGACCCTACTACCGATCTGGCCGGCGGAGCGCGCCGCGCGCTACGCGGCGTTCTCCTCGGTGTCGTCGGCGCCCGACTTCCAGTCGCAGGTCAGGCAGCGCAGGATCACGCCGCGCTTGTTCTCCTTCTTGACGACGAACTTCGCGTTGCACGACGGGCACGGCTGCGGGATCGGGCGATCCCACGACACGAAGTCGCACGCCTTCTTCTGCCAGTTCGAGCAGCCGAAGAACGGCTTGCCGCGGCGCGACCGCTTCTCGGCGAGGAAGCCACCGCAGCCCTCGCGCGGGCACTTCACGCCCAGCGAGATCGGCTTGGTGGTCTTGCAGTCGGGGTAGCGCGTGCAGGCCAGGAACGAGCCGAACCGCCCGCGCTTGACCGTCATCGGCGCGCCGCAGGTCTCGCAGACCTCGTCGGTGGTCTGGGCCGGCATCGCCTCCCACTTGCCCTCGTCGTTCTGGATCGCTTCCTTCGTGTTGCGGCACTCGGGGTAGCCCTGGCACGCGAGGAAGCGGCCGTTGCGGCCCCACTTCACGACCATCGGCTTGCCGCACTTCTCGCAGACGAGATCGGTCGGGATCTCCTCGCGCTTCACGTCGCGCATCTCGGCGCGCGCGCGCTCCAGGTCGTCCTTGAACGGGCCGTAGAACTGGCCGAGCAGGACGCGCCAGTCGGCGGTGCCCTCCTCGACGTGGTCGAGGTCGGCCTCCATGCGCGCGGTGAAGGTCGCGTCGACGATCTTCGGGAACGACTCGACGAGCAGGCCGTTGACGATCACGCCGAGCTCGGTCGGGAAGAACCGACCCTCCTTCTTCTCGATGTAGCCGCGATCGACGATCGTCGACATGATCGACGCGTAGGTCGACGGCCGGCCGATGCCGTCCTCCTCGAGCTCCTTGACCAGCGAGGCCTCCGTGAAGCGCGGCGGCGGCTGGGTCCAGTGCTGCTCGGGGCGCACGACCGTGAGCGTGACCGTGTCCCCGACCTCGAGCGGCGGCAGCAGGCGATCCGCGGAGTCCGCGGCCTCGGCCTTCTCGTCGTCGGTGTCGGCGACCTCGTAGACCCGGGTGTAGCCCGCGAACTTCAGGATCTGGCCGGTGGCGCGCACCACCGCGCGGCCGCGGTTGATGTCGACGGTGGTCGAGTCGTAGACCGCGGGCACCATCTGCGACGCGACGAAGCGCTGCCAGATGAGCGTGTAGAGCTTCACCAGCTCCGGCCCCTCGGGGTTCTCGGCCAGCCCCTTGGCGACGCGATCCGGCGTCCACTCCATGAGCGTCGGGCGGATCGCCTCGTGGGCGTCCTGCGCCCGGGCGCCGGTCTTGTACGCGTTGGGCTCGGCGGGCAGGAAGTCCTGGCCGTAGGTGTCGCCGATGAACGTGCGCACCGCGGCCAGCGCGTCGTCGGAGACGCGGGAGAGTCCGTACGCATGTACGTGATGAGACCGGTCGGGCCCTCGGCGCCGAGCTCGACGCCCTCGTACAGCCGCTGGGCCAGCGCCATCGTGCGCTTGGCGGTGAACCGCAGCTTGCGGGCCGCGTCCTGCTGCAGGCGCGAGGTGATGAACGGCGGCTGCGCCTTCTTGCGGCGCTCCTTCTTCTCGATCGACGCGATCGTGGCCGTGCCAAGGCGGAGCTCGGTCGCGATCGCCTCGGCGACGTCCTTGGTCTTGGGCTCGGCGCGCTCGCCGTCCCAGCGCCAGATCTTGGCCTCGAACGGCGGCGGCAGCGCGGCCTGCACCGTCGTGTCGACCGACCAGTACTCCTCGGGCGTGAACGCGGCGATCTCGTTCTCGCGCTCGCAGACCAGCCGCACCGCGACCGACTGCACGCGGCCGGCCGACAGCCCGCGCTGGACCTTGTTCCACAGGATCGGGCTGATCTCGTAGCCCACGAGCCGATCGAGGACGCGGCGCGCCTGCTGCGCGTCGGTCTTGTGCATGTCGAGATCCATCGGGTTGGCCAGCGCGGCGGCGACACCCTTCTTGGTGATCTCGTGGATCATGATCCGCTTGAAGTTCGGATTGTCGGCCTTGATCTCCTCGGCGATGTGCCACGCGATGGCCTCGCCTTCGCGATCAGGGTCGCTCGCGAGGTAGACCATCTCGTTCTCGCGAGCGGCCTTGCGGATCTCCGCCATCACCTTCTTCTTGCCGTCGATGATCGCGTACTCGGGCTCGAAGTTGTTCTCGACGTCGACGCCGATCTTCGACTTCGGCAGGTCCTTCACGTGACCGACCGACGCCTTCACGACGTAGCCCGGGCCGAGGTACTTGCCGATCGTGCGCGCCTTGGCCGGTGACTCGACGACCACGAGCGCGCTGCCGGGCTTCACCTTCTTGGGCTTGGCCGGGCGCTTCTCGAGCTCCGCGATCTCGGCCGCGTCGGCGAGGTCCTTGGCCTTGGCCTGGGCGCGCCGGGCCTTGGGGCTGCGATCGACGAACGGGCGCTTGCCCTTCTTGCCGGGCGCCTCGACGGCGGGCGCGGCCGCGTCGGCGGCGGGCGCCTTCTCGGCCTTGGCCTTGGCCTTCGCCTTGGCGGGCTTCGCCTTCGCGGGCGAAGGGGCCTTCGCGGGCGCCGCGGGCGTCTCCTCGGCCTCGGGCTTGGCCTTGCCCTTCGCCTTGGCGGCGGGCTTGGCGGCCTTGCGCGGCTTCTTCGTCTCGGCGGTGGTGGCGTCAGCGGACAAGGTGACCTCGATTCCTAACCGACCTGTGGGCCGGTGAGGGTGGAGCGCACGTACTTACGCCCGGGCAAGGCGATTGCCAAGTCCAGGAGCTCGAGCTCGAACAGCGCTGCGGCGGCGCGGGGCGCCGTCCAGCCGAGAAGATTCGCGACGATATCGGCGTCGCGTGCCGTCTGATCGAGGACCGCGAGCGCGCTCGCGGCATCGCCGGTGGCGACCGCGCGCGGCGGGCGGCGCGGATCGCCGGCGAGGGCGCGGTCGAGATCGGCGGGCTCGGTGCAGAGGCCAACGCCGGCGGCGATCAAGCGATCGCATCCGGGCGTGCCGGGCGCGGCGAGCACCGGGCGACCGAGGGCATGCGCGGCTCGCGCGGTGTGCAGCGCGCCGCTCGCCGCGCTCGCGGCGATCACGACGACCGCGTCGGCGAGCCCGGCGATGAGCTGGTTGCGGGCGACGAAGTGGCCGGCGCGCGGCGGGGCGCCCAGCGGGAACATCGAGACCAGCGCGCCGCGTCGGGTGATCGCGGCGAACAGCGCGGCGTGCCGCGCCGGGTACACGACATCGACGCCGGTGCCGAGCACCGCGATCGTCGATCCGTCGGCGGCGAGCGCGCCTTGATGGGCCGCGGCGTCGATGCCCATCGCGCCGCCCGACACGATCAGATGACCGCGCGCCGCCCACGCCTCGGCGAGGGTGAACGCGGCCTTGGCGTCGGCGCGAGCCGCGGCGCGAGACCCGACAACCGCCACGGCCACGTCGGTATCGCGAAGGGTTCCGCGGACGTGGAGCGGACGATGGACCGCGTGGACATGGCTCAGGCGACGCGGGTATCCCGCGCTCCCAGGCTCCATCCGATGGTCCACCGCGGTCTTCACAAGGGGCAAGCCTGTAGCTAGCCCGCGGGCGGCCGTCAAGGCCGGTTGTGCCAGTCTCAATGATCTCGACCAGATAGCGAGGAGATCACCTGCTGACCGGGCCGGTACGATTGCCCCTGGCGCGATCCGGGTCCCGTGATCACGCGCGCGCGAGGGCCCGCCCGCAGGTGTCGCGCGCACTATTAATGTCGCGCGCGAGCGTCACCGGCTCACCCCGATGACTACTTCGCCGCCTGCATGATCACGAGGTCGCCGACGCCCATCTCCTGGACCGCGAGCGTGACCAGGCCGATCGTCACCTTCGGCCCGACGTCGACCACCATGATCTCGCCCAGCGCGTGGGCCGGGAACCGCCGATCGTCCTGTCCCACCCCGGTCTGCGAGACCAGGTCGAGCGGATCGCCGCGGCGCACGACGTACATCCGGTTGCCGCGCTTCAGGCCCGACTTCTCGCCCAGATCGAGGAACACCACCTCGCCCTGCCCGATGAGCTGGTCCTGCGCGAGCATCGCGATGATCGTGCCCTGCGCGTCGACCTCGGCGCGGGTCGGCGACACGGTCTTGAGATCGCGCTGCAGCGGCCCGACGAAGTTGCCGCGCGTGATCTCCTCGGACGACTGCGTGATGATCGCGGTCGCGCGCTTGTCCTTCTTGACGCTCTGGACCTGGACCTCGCCGAGCACGTGGACGTACGCGCCCACGTTCTTGCCGGTCCTCGGGTGCTCGACCGAGTTGCCCACGGTGTACACGCTGTAGCGCGCGCCGACCTTGGGCGGCTTGTTCGCCGGATACGACAGGTAGACCAGGTCGCCCTGCGAGAGCAGCTCCTTGGCCTCGACCGAGCCGTCGATCTGGATCGGCGTCTTCAGCTCGTCGTCGTCGATGAACGCGGTCTGGCGCAGCGAGACGCCGTAGCTGCGCGTCGGCAGGGGCGCGACCGCGTCATCGGGGTTGTCGACCGGCGGCGCCTCGGGATCGCTGGGCGCGAGCTGCACGGTCATGCCGCGCGGCACGAGCCGCACGAGGTCGCCCGGGTAGATCCAGTGCGGGTTGGTGATCTGCGGGTTGTACGACCAGACCTTCGGCCACTGCCACGGGTCGTTGAAGTAGTACCAGCAGATGTCCCAGAGCGTGTCGCCCGAGCGGACGACGTGCAGCTCGGGCGTGGGCCCGGCGTGCACCGTGAGCGTCTCGGTGTCGCCCGATGGGGCCGCCGGGCCGTCGTCGTAGTAGACGCCGGTCGGCGCCGCGGGCGCGTCCTCGATCGGCCGGCCATCGGGGCCGATCGTGATGACCTTCACCGCCGGTCCGCTCGGCGGCGTCGGCGCCGCGGGCGTGGGCACGTTGCCGACGCCGTTGGAGTCGATCACGAGCGGCACGTCGCCGGTCTTGGGCGCGTAGGTGTCGGTCGGCTGCGCGAGCGCTGGCGAGGCGACCGCGAGGGACAGGAGCGCGGCGGTGGTGCGGTGCTTCACGGGAGCCTCACTTGGCGATCGCGGCCAGGCGCTCGGCGGCGAGCTTGGCCGGGCCAGACCGGGGATAGATCGAGACGACCTGCTCGAGCGTGGCACGCGCCTGCTCGAGCTGCCCGAGGGCCTGGTACGAGTACCCGAGCTTGAGCAGCGCGTCGGGGACCTTGTTGCCGCCCGGGTAGCGCTCGATCGTGCGCCGGAACTCCGCGGCCGCGGTCTTGTAGTCCTTCTGATCGTAGTACGCCTCGCCCAGCCAGTACTGCGCGTTGTCGGCGTAGTCGTGCTCGGGCCAGCGCCGCACGAACTCGCGCAGGCCGCTGACCGCGGTCGCGTGATCGTGGACCTTGAGCGCGGCGACCGCGCTCTCGTAGGTCGCGATCGGGCCGCCCGGGCTGGGCAGGCTGGTGTCGCGCGGCGCGCGCGGCGCGGTGCGCGCGGCGACCGTCGAGACCTTCGGGATGTCGCGGATCGTGCCGAGGCGATCATCGGAGCGCGGCACGTCGGCGTCGTCGACGCCGCGCGGCACCGGCGCGGCGCGCGCGCGGGGCCGCGGCGCGGGCGGATCGTCGTCGGGCGTCGTGATGTCGCCGGTCAGCTCGGCGACCGCGGCGACCTTGCCCGAGGCGGCGTCGCCGGCGTAGACGATCTCGGAGCCGTCGTCGCCGCGCGCGACGATGCGCGCGCCGGGCTCGAGATCCGAGGGGCCGAGATCATCGGCGGTCGCGCTCGGCCCGACGACCTTGACCGGCAGGCGCGGCACGTCGGTGCCGACCTTGCCCTGCTGCACGCTCGACGTCTCGAGCTTGTCGCGCAGCACGAACACCTGGTTGTGGAGATCCTGGATCGTGCGCTTGTCCGAGCGCGCCTCCAGGCGCAGGTCTTCGACCTGCGTGGTGAGGCGGCGATTCTCGGCGCGCACCTGGGCCAGCTGGCTGCCGCAGCCACCGAGCGCGAACGCGACGAGAAAAATGGATGATGGGCGCACGTCGAAATGATCGTAGGCCGCGCACCCACCACACGCAAAAAATCCTCCGGATCGCCGGCGGATCCGTGCGCGCTCATCGAAGCGCTTCTATAGGTGCGCCTCGATCTGGCGAACGCTCGATCGATCGGCCCCGTCGAGGACGACGGGCCCGATCTCATCCGGACCCTGCGCCGCGGAACCTTCGGTTCCGCTCATGGGCGCCCGGCGGCCGCGTTGCACGCGGCGACGATCTCGCCCGCGCCCTGCGCGAGCAGCGCGTCGGCGGCGGCCACGCCCAGCGCGGCGGCGTCGTCCGGCGCGCCGGACACCTGGCTGCGCAGGATGCGCGCGCCGTCGGGCGTGCCGCACAGGGCGGCGAGCGCGAGCTGACCGCCGGCGTAGGTCGCGTGCGCGGCGAGCGGGGTCTGGCAGCTGCCGCCCATGTGCGCGAGGAACGCGCGCTCGGCGATCACCCGCCGCTCCTCGATCGGATCGTGGAGCGCGGCGCGGGTCAGCTCGATCACCGCGGTGTCGCCGGCGCGGGTCTCGAGGCCGAGCACGCCCTGCGCGACCGCGGGCAGGCAGATCGCGGGATCGAGCGTCTCGGTGATGCGATCGCCGAGGCCGAGGCGGCGCAGGCCCGCGGCCGCGAGCACGACGGCGTCGAACTCGCCGTCGTCGAGCTTGCGCACGCGCGTCGGCACGTTGCCGCGCAGCATCGAGATCGTGAGATCGGGGCGGCGCGCGAGCAGCTGACACTGCCGGCGCAAGGATGCGGTGCCGACCCGCGCGCCCTGCGGCAGCGTGGCGAGCGTCGCGCCGAGCGTGCACAGCGCGTCGCGCGGATCCTCGCGCGTCGACACCGCGCAGAGGGTGAGCCCCGACGCCAGCTCCGGCGGCACGTCCTTCATCGAGTGGACCGCGAGGTCGGCGCTACCGTCGACGAGCGCCTGCTCGATCTCCTTCACGAACAGGCCCTTGCCGCCGACCTGCGACAGCGGCACGTCCTGGATGCGATCGCCCGAGGTCTTGATGACGTTGAGCACGACCTCGAGGCCGGGCGCGACCGCGATCAAGCGGGCCTTGGTGTGCTCGGCTTGCCAGAGGGCGAGCGCGCTGCCGCGGGTGGCGATCACGATGCGGGTCGGTTGGGTCATTTCGCTTCTCGCTTTGCGTGCTCGATCGCCACGTCGACGTCGGGGAGCGCGTCGGCCGGATCGGCGCTGGGCTGGAACCGGCTGAGATCGAGGCCGAACAGCGCGACCGCGGCCTCGATGCGCGTGTCGACCGCGGCCTCGTCGGTGTCCTTGAGCGCCATCTGCGGCTGGTGCAGCAGCTTGGCGACCAGGAGCTGGCCGAGGCGCTGGATCGCCTGATCGCGCGCCGCCGGATCGTGCTCCTTGCGGTGCAACAGCTCGAGCGTGCGCGCGACCTCGGCCTCGGCGACGTGGGTGAAGTGCTCGCGCAGCGCGCGGATGGTGGGCACGACCCGCTGCTGGCCGAGCCAGCGCTCGAACTGCTGGGCCTCGTGGTGGACGATGTGCTGGGCGTGCTCGGCGGCCTTGGCGCGCTCGGCCATGTTGGCCGCGACCACGCGCTCGAGGTCGTCGATGTCGAACAGGTACACGCCATCGCGCTCGGCGATGCCGGGCTCGGCGTCGCGCGGCACCGCGATGTCGACGATCACGATCGGCCGCCAGCGGCGCGCCTTGGTGACCCGCTTGAACATCGCGGCGGTCAGGATCGGCTCGCGCGCGCCGGTCGACGACAGCACGACGTCGGCCTTGGCGAGCTCGGCCTCGAGGTCGGCCCACGGCCGCGCGACGCCGTCGATCTCGTCGGCGAGGCGCTCGGCGCGCTCCGGCGAGCGGTTGGTCACGACGATCTCGTCGACGCCGGCGCGGCGCAGGTGGCGGGCGGCGAGCGTCGACATCTTGCCGGCGCCGACCACGAGCACGCGCTTGCCGCGCAGATCGCCGAAGACCTTGTGCGCGAGATCGACCGCGACCGTCGAGACGTTGGCGGCGCCGCGCGCGATCGCGGTCTCGTGGCGCACGCGCTTGGCCGCGCCGAACGCGCGCTCGAGGCAGCGGCCGAGCAGCGGCCCCGACACGCCGGCGGCGACCGCGGTCGCCCACGCCGCCTTGAGCTGGCCGAGGATCTGGGCCTCGCCGAGCACCAGCGAGTCGAGCGCGGCGGCGACCTTGAAGACGTGGCGGATCGCGCCGTCGCCGTGGTGCGCGTAGAGCGCGTGCTCGACCTCGCCGAGCGGCACGCCGCGATTGGCGGCGAGGCGCGCCTTCACCGCGGTGGTCGCGCCGGGCCCGCCCACGCCGTAGATCTCGACGCGGTTGCAGGTCGAGATGAGCAGCGCCTCGTGCGCCGGATCGACGCACAGCTGCTTGATCGCGTTCGCCAGCTCCTCCTCGCGGAAGGCCAGGCGCTCGCGGATCGCCACTGGCGCGGTGCGCCAGGACATCCCGACCACGAACAGCTCACCGGGCGTGGACATCGGTCAGCCTGCGAGCACCCGGCGCACGAGATAGATCGTGAGCACCAGCATCGCGGTCGCGAAGCCGAGGAGCGTCAGCCGCGCCGAGCGCCGGCCGCGCCAGCCGTAGGCCACGCGGGTCGCGAGCAGCGCCGCGAACGAGACCCAGGTGACGAGCGCGAGCGGATACTCCGGCCGGCCGAAGCTCGCGTGGCGCTGCTGCACCCAGATCACGCCGAGCACCATCGCGACCGTGAAGATCGGGAAGCCGACGAGCACGAGCCGGTTCGCCAGCCGATCGAGCGACTCGAGCGGCGCCCCGCCCGACTTCCACGCCAGCGTGTCGAGCCGCTTCTTCTTGAAGCTCCGCTCCTGCAGCAGGTAGATCGCGGCCAGCGCGGAGGCGACCGCGAACAGGGACACGCCGACCACCGCCATCATGATGTGGATGCGGCCGAGGGTGCCGAGCCCGGTCGGATCGGTGCCCGCCGGCGTGAGCCGCGCGGCGGCGAGGATGCCGAGCGCGACCGGCGCGACCACGCCGCCGGCGAGATCGAGGCGGAACCGCGACGCCGCGGCGAGGTAGCCACCGGCGAACAGCCACGCGGTCAGGCCCAGCGCCTCGCGCACCGACTGCGCCGGATGAACGTGGAGCACGCCGCGCCAGCCGATGTCGACGCCGTGCGCGGCGACCGCGCCGGCGAGCAGCCAGCGCGCCGCGGTCGCGGCCTTCGCGCGGCCCGCGGCGGCGAACACGAACGCGAGCGCGGCCGCGGCGTAGAGCACCAGCGCCAGCCAGAACGCCGGCGACGGCGCCACGGTCAGCGCGCGCGCGGGCGCGTCGGTCAGATCGGTCGGGAGGATCACGGCGGCAGCGGGATGCCGAGGAAGCCGTTCTGGACGTCGTACGCGGTGTCCACGTAGATCACCGAGCCGGCCATGTGATCGGCGCCCATCGTGGCGAGCTCGGCCTCGTCCTTGACCAGGCCGAGGAGGCCGTGCGGATCGACATCGCCGCCGGCCACCGAGAGGAAATGAACCGCGGGGCGGATCTCGAAGACCCGGCCCAGCTCGGTCAGGGTCATACGCGGGCCCTCGACCAGCACGCGGTTCTCCGCCGACCAGGCTTCCAACCGCTCGACCGAGATGAAGAGGCGCGCCACGGTCGGGGATCATAGGGCGGACAGCGACGCACCGCAAACCTCGCGCGCGCTCTCGCAGCGCATCGCGCACCCGGGTTGCCGAGAACCGGCGCCGGGATCGCCGTCCGGGGCGACCGCGCCACCGGTCGAACAGCCTGTTCCGCCGCGCCGCTCGCCATTCGGGGGGCTTGCCGCCCGCACCGCCAGGGGTTAGACAAGGGGGTACGCCGTACGGCGTTTCGAGAGAAGGAGCACCCGATGGCCTCCGCCAACGTCAAAGAATTCACCGACGACAACTTCGAGACCGAGGTCCTCAAGGCCGATGTGCCGACCCTGGTCGATTTCTGGGCTGTCTGGTGCGGGCCGTGCCGGCAGGTCGCGCCGCTCGTCGACGCGCTCGCCGACCAGTACAAGGGCAAGCTGAACGTCGGCAAGATGGACGTGGACAACCACCAGATCGTGCCGCAGCAGTACGGCATCCGCTCGATCCCCACCCTGCTCGTCTTCAAGGGCGGCAAGGTCGTGGGTCAGGTCGTCGGCTCGGTGCCGCGCGCCAAGCTCGAGGCCGAGATCCAGAAGCACCTGACCTGATCGCCGTCGCGATCGGTCCACGCCGGGCGGCACGAGCCGCCTGACGATCGGCAAACGCGGGCGGCAGCAGCCGCCTGACGATCGGGAAACGCGGGCGGCAAGAGCCGCCCGCGGGCGTTTTCGGCGCGCGAATTGCGCATCCAAGCGAATTGCCGCGCGCCGGGTCTCACGTAGGATGCGCCGCATGCGAGCGATCTCGACAGCCGTGTTCTCGATGATGCTGGCGGCGGCGACCGCGTGCGGCGGCGGCGGCGAAGCCGGCCACGAGCGCGGTGCCTGCTACACGAACCACACCTGCGAGGCCGGCCTGGTCTGCCTCTCGGATCTCTGCGTCGCGCCCGCGCCGGTCGCGTGCACCGACGTCGGCGACAAGCTGGCCTCGTTCAAGGTCGGCAACTACGCCGCCCGTGAGGACCGCGCCAAGCTCACCGCCGACATGGTCGGGATGTGCGACGCGGCCCGGCTCACCCGCGACGAGGGCAAGTGCATCCTCGAGGCCGGCAGCAAGTTCGAGCTGTCGAAGTGCCCGCGCCCGCTCCTGCCCGAGGCCATCGAGCTCACCAAGGACACCACCGGCTGCGTGACCGTCGCCGGCAAGCTCGAGGAGCAGGCCCGCACCGAGCTGCTCAAGAACGCGCAGCCCGATGACCCGATGGTCAAGGCGATCCCGCAGATCGTCGCCGCCGCGCAGACCGCGTGCGTCGAGGACAAGTGGGCGACCGAGGTCAAGGGCTGCATCGCCGACGCCGGGCCGCGCGAGATGGACGCGTGCTTCACGAAGCTGACCACCGAGCAGCGCGACAGCCTGACCAAGCGCATCGGCGCGGTCATGGGCCAGCCTCCGCAGTGACCTGACCTGCGCGCGTGCGACCGTACCTGTACGTCTGGAACGATCCGGTCGCGCGCGAGCTCGTCGCCTCGGGCCTGCAGTTCGCGGATCTCGCGCCGGCGATCCGCGGCGGCGCGTACCTGCTCCGTCACCGCGCCGAGGACGCGCGCGAGGACGCGCACCGCCTCGCCTACGTGACCGCGGCCGAGCTCCCCGCGCTGCTCGTCGAGGATCTCTACGCATGGGGCGATCTGGTGTGGGCGGACTTCGCGACCCCCGAGCCGCCGACGCTCGCGGCCGACGCCGTGGCGGAGCTGCTGTACTACGCCCACGCGCGGCGCCCGCTGCGCGACGTGGCGATCGCCGGGCTCGGCAATCGCTTCCTCGCCGCCGGGCACGACGATGGCTGGGGCCTGGCGCTGCGCTACACCGACTGGCGGCACGTCGACGCGATCCTCGCGCGCCTCGTCCCCGAGTACGCCGCGATCGCGACCGCGCTGCGCGATGGCGCGAGCGGCTTCTGGCTCGCGGACGGGGCGGTCTCGCCGGAGATCATGACGCGCGATCTCGATGCCGTGCTCAACCGCCGGCTCGCCGCGCGGTAGCTACGTGCGCGGCGCGGGCGGATCGATCGGGGCGCCAGCGATCGGGGCGCTCGCGATCGGCGCGCTGGCGACCGGCGCGCTCGTGGCCACGACCTTCGCGACCGGCAGGTTCGACGCCGCCGCGCGCGCTCCGCGCGGCACCACCGGCGCGATCGCCTGGACCGTGGTCAGCGCGAGGGTCACGACCGTCGCGATCATCAGCAGCGCCGCGCCAGCGCCGCGTTCGAACACGGTGCGCCCGATCTCGTCGTTGACCAGCGCGACCGCCTCGCCCGCCATCGCGTAGACCGCGACCCCGATGATCGCCGCGACCAGCGCGAGCGCGGCGAAGATGATCGACGTGCGCCGCCGCAGCCGCCGACCGCTGAGCGCCGCGACCGCGTAGCCGGCGCCCGCGACCAGGAGCGCGAGCATGAGCCACCCGACGATCGTGACGACCGTGCCGAGCGTGCTCGAGGCGGCGACGTCGCGCACCTCCTGGTAGTCGTCGAGGTCGTCGCGCACCTCGCGCAGCATGCTGGTGAGCTTGCCGCCGCGCGGCCCGATCTCCGACACCAGCGCCGCCGCGATGCCGCGCGCCGCCGAGGCGTCGTGGCGCTGCGCGGCCTGCGTGATGAAGCTCTGGCTCGTGAACGCCTTGTAGAACGACACCGAGGTGCGCTTCGACAGGGACGCCGTCGTGCCCACGACCTGCACCGCCGGCAAGAACATGCCGACGAGCGACAGCACCGCCGCGATCGCCAGGAACCAGCGCACCACCCTCATCGGCGCATTGTGTCCCGCCGCTCGGCGCGATCGCAACCGCGACATGATGGCGTGAGAACGCGTTGCCGCCCGCTGCCATTCCGCGGAACCGCGCGGCGGGCGCAGCGCACCGCCGTGGTGGCACCCGCCGGCGCAGACGGTTACAGTCGCCGCGTGACCGACGACGAAGCGAGGCGGACGCGAC
>JAIOQA010000290.1 GCA_021413675.1 Deltaproteobacteria bacterium
TCGTCGCGCACCAGCTTCACCGCCACCCGCCGCCCAAGGTCCGCGTCCTCCGCCGCGTACACCACCCCCATCCCGCCCTCGCCCAGCCGCTCGCGCAGCACGAAGTGCCCCACCAGATCGCCAGGCCCCGGCCCGCGCGCGACCATCACCGGCGCGTCCCCGGCGCTGCCCTCGGCGAGCGTCCCTGGCAGCCCCGCGCCCGGCGCGCCCTGCGCGGTCGGCGCGTGCGCGGTCGGCGTGTCGATCACGCCTCCGACTCCGGGTCTGCGATCGCTCATCGACCGCGCGAGTGTAGCCGACCGCGGGTGCCACGCTGGCCTGCACCTGCGGCGGCAGCATGCACCTGCGGCACCCGGGGCGATCGATCTCCAGATGCACGAAAGGGTTGAGTCGCGCTCCGGCCTCGACCTTGCACTTCGCTCGCCGCATGGGATCACGGGAGGGGCGGCGGCGCGATGGGGCGGCAGGCCCAGGCGAGTCAGCGGTGTCCGGCACCCCGGGCCGGCGCACGTTGACGTCGGCCTTGCCGCCATCGCGCGGGGCCCCGGCGCCCTCGGGCGAGCGCGCACCCGAACCGGCCACCAGTCCGGTCGGTGGCGACCTAGCGGCCTGGACCGCGGTGGCGTTCGGCGACTACAGCGCCGTGCCGCCGCCGATCCAGTGCAAGCTCGGCATGGCCGACGGCGGCGCGGGCGGCGGCGCCTTCGACGGGCCGCTGCGCGCCGGCATGGAGCAGGTCTTCGCCACGGACTTCTCGTCGGTGACCGTGACCCGCGATGCGCCCAGCGCGACCGCGCTCGGCGCGATCGCGTACACCCAGGGCGAGCACATCGCGATCGGTCCCGGCACGCCCTCGCTCGAGTCCGCATCGGGGCGCGCGCTGCTCGGGCACGAGCTCGCGCACGTCGTGCAGCAGCGGGCGGGCCGTGTCGCCGCGTCCGAGCGCGCGCCGATCAACGCCGAGCCAGCGCTCGAGGTCGAGGCCGACGCCGCCGGCGAGCGCGCCGCCCGTGGAGTCGCGGCCGCGATGCCAGGCGCCGGCGCGACCGCGCGCGCGAGCGACCGCGCGCCGGTGCAGCGCATGAAGATCGCGGGGGCGCCCGACGGCAAGGACTCGAAGGTCCTCTCGCTCACCGAGATCGAGGAGCTGCTCGACCGCGGCCAGCCCCTCAATCCATACGAGCGCACGGCCCTCAGCCTGCGCTGCCAGCAGTTCCGCGGGATCGACGAAGACGCGGCGCTCGCGCTGATCCATCGACTCGTCAAGCTCGGCAGCGCTGCCCCGGCCGGTGCGGCCGGCGGCGGTGCGGCCGGTGGCGCGGCGGCCGCGGCCGCCGCGGTCTCTGCGGTCGACATGGATCCACCCGCGATGCCGACGGCGACCGCCGCGGTCGCCACGGCGACGGCGATGGATACCGCGAGCGGCGCCGCGAATCCCATGGCCACCCCGCTCGCGAATCCCATGGCCAGCCCGCTCGCGACCGGAGTCGCACGGCCGGCGGACCCGGTGCCGATCGCGAGCGCCGTCGGATCGGCGAGCGGCGCGGCGCTCGCACCGCCGATGTCGGTCGCGGTCGATCAGAGCGGCGCCGCCGCCGCCGCACCCGCGAGCGCCGCGGCGGCGAAGGCACCGATCAAGGGGACGATGGACGTCTTCGAGACACCGGCCCAGTACCTCACCCGCACCGGGAAGCACCTCCTGTACCGCGCGGTGCGCATGGACGGGACCAGCAAGAAGGTGTTCAGCGGCGCCGGGAGCACCAGCAGCGCGGATGGCGGCAGCGTGGGCGTCGCGCCCGACGGCAACCTGTTCGCGGGCATCCCGCAAAAGGAACGCGAGGCGCGCTATCGCGCGCTCGCGGCCTGGCCCGCGGATCACCCGATCACTGCTGCGGCGCCGCAGGCGACCGCCGATCCGCTGGTCCAGATCTCGGGGTCCAACTACGCGACCCAGTACATCTCGACCGGCGCGGCGATTCACGGCGCCGCGCACAACACGGTCCGGAGCTGGAACTCGCCGGGAGCCCCGGGCGATCGTCCGATCCGTCGACCGCAGAGCTGGGCCCCGGTCATCACGATCGACGTGCGCCGCCTCGCGCCGCAAACGCGCGTCTACGACACCCAGCGCCCGGACGTGAACTACATGTATCGCGAGGACGCGCTGGGCATGATGGCTGGCCTGTCCGCCGCCGACGCCGAGGTGCTTCTGACCGGGGAGATCCCGGCGGCCGCGATCGTGGGGATCATGACGCAGCCGAGCGCGATCGCCGAGGCGGCGCAGGTGACGATCGCCGAGCTGCTCCGGAAGTTCGATCGCGAGGTGCTCGTGAAGCACGGGCTCATCGAGGCGGACGGCAAGGCGATGGACGACGACGAATCGGCAAGCCCGCCCCCGTCCGCCGCGGCCGCGAGCGGGGCCGCCGCGCCACCGAAGGGCGCCGCCGCGGCAGCCGCCGCCAGCGCCGATGACGATGACGACGACGACGAGGGCGGCGCGATGCGGCGCATCGCGATGATCCGCGCGAAGCAGCAGTCGCGCCGCGGTGGTGGCGGCGGCGGCCGCGGTGGCGGAAGCGGCAGCCGTGGTCGCGGCGGCGGCGGTGGCGGCGGCGGCGGTGGCGCGACGGACGACTGACCGCTAGGCCTGGCGCTCGGACCGCGCCAGCTCGTGCGCCTTCGGGATGCCGTCGGGATACTTCTGGGCGAGCGCGAGGTTCGACGCGTTTAGCGCGGCCTCGAACCGGCCGAACTCGCGGCGCGCGGCGTCGACCAGCGCGCCCTGCTTGCGGCGGCGCAAGGACGGCGCGTCGAGGCCGGGCAGCTCGATCAGCCAGCGCGCCAGCTCCTCGATCACGCGCTCGCGGGTCCACGGCCGCCGGCCGCGCGGCGCGGCGACGGGCTCCGCCGGCGGCGGCTCGACGACCTCGATCGGCGGCGCCTCGATCGCCGGCGCGGGCGCCGCCTTCGCGCGGCGCGGCTTCGGCAGCGGCGCCGCGGGCGCGCGATGCGACAGCTCGATCGCCACCACCTCGCGCGCGATCGCCCACGCCAGCTGCTCGAGCTCGGCGGAGAAGTCTCCGACACACGCGGCGAGGTCTGTGGCTGACGGCAGCGGCGGCATCGCGGAGAGCGTGCCGAACCTCCGCGTGCGATACAAGTGCCGCGACTACTCGAGCGGCGCGAGGAGATCGTCCACGTCGCGCTCGGTGAGCGACGCTCCCGTCGCGCCGGTACCGTCGAGGATCGCGGCTGCAAGCTTGCGCTTGTGCTGCTGCAGCGTGAGCATGCGCTCCTCGACCGAGCCCGCGGCGATCAGGTTGTAGACGAACACCGGGTTCTGCTGACCGATGCGGTACGCGCGATCGGTGGCCTGCGCCTGCACCGCCGGGTTCCACCATGGATCGTAGTGGATCACGGTGTCGGCCGCCGTGAGATTCAGGCCGGTTCCGCCGGCGCGCAGGCTGATCAAGAACACCGGCGCGCGCCCGCCCTGGAACGCGTCGATCGGCTTCTGCCGATCCTGGGTCGCGCCGGTCAGGGTCACGTGGCCGACGCCGCGGCCGAGCAGCGCCTCGCTCATGAGCGACAGCATCCGCGCGAACTGCGAGAAGACCAGGATCCGCCGCCCGTCCGCCGCGCCGTTCGCGATCAGATCGAGCGCGAGATCGAGCTTGGCCGATCCGGCGTTGGCCGCCTTGGCGGCATCCACGTTGACCAGCCGCGGATCGCAGCAGACCTGGCGGAGCTTGAGCAGCGCGTCGAGGATCGCGATCTGCGAGCCGCCGATGCCGCGGCTCTTGATCTGCTCGCGGACCTCGGCGTGCGCCGCCATGCGGATGCTCTCGTAGAGCTCGCGCTGCGCGCCCGACAGCTCGACCGCGCGGACCAGCTCGGTCTTGGGCGGCAGATCCTTGGCGACCGCGTCCTTGGTGCGGCGCAGGATGTACGGCCGCACCTGCTCGCGCAGCGACGACAGCCGCGCGCCATCGCCGCACTGCTCGATCGGGTGGCGGTACTGCGCCGCGAACGAGATCGGATCGCCGAGCAGGCCCGGGTTCAGGAAGTCCATCAGCGACCACAGCTCGCCGAGGTGGTTCTCGATCGGCGTGCCGGTCAGCGCGATCTTGTGGCGGGCCTTGATCGCCTGGGCGGCGTCGTGCGCCTGGCCCAGGTGGTTCTTGATCGTGTGGGCCTCGTCGAGCACGAACAGGTGGTACTCGAGCGCGGTCAGCTCCTCGCGATCGCGGACCAGGAGCGGGAAGGTCGTGATCGCGACGTCGTGGTCGGCGATCGCGGCGAGCCGCGCCTTGCGGCCGGCGCCGCGCAGGTTGACGACCTTGAGCGCCGGCGCGAAGCGGTTGATCTCGCGCTGCCAGTTGCCGACGCAGCTGGTGAGCGTGACGATCAGCGCGGGCTTGTCGAGGCGGCCCGCTTCCTTCTCGGCGAGGACGTGGGCGATGCACTGCAGCGTCTTGCCGAGGCCCATGTCGTCGGCGAGGATGCCGCCGACGTCGTGGCTGCGCAGGTGCTGCAGCCACGACACGCCCTCGAGCTGGTAGGGCCGCAGGTCGGCCTGCAGGCCGATCGGCATCTGGACCGCGTTCGACGCGGTCGGCCCGAGGGCCAGCGCGTAGCCGGTGTCGCGGATCGAGCGATCGCCGGTCCACCGCACCGCGCGCCCGGCGCCGTGCATCGCCGCGCCGAGATGAGCGAGCTGCACCGCCTGGCGGGCCGGCAACAAGGTGGGCTTGCCATCCTTGTAGAGCTCGCGCAGGACCTGGAGCAGCAGCTTCAGCCGCTCCGGGGGCACCGGCAGCCAGCGCTTGTCGTCGACCTTCACCGCGATGCACTTCCGCGGCAGGCGGGCGAGCGCGTCGAGGCTCTGGGTATTGTTGAGGACGTCGAGCAGCGCCGGCATCAGGTCGACGCGGTGGCCGTCGATCTCGACGCCGAGGTTCAGCCCGAACCAGTCGGGGCGCTTCTCGTCGGGCGCGACATCTGCGTAGAGCGGCGCGGCCGAGTCGACGACCTGCCACGGGTAGTCCGGATCGATCTCGACCCGCCAGCCCAGGTTGCGCAGCTGCGGCACGCCGTAGGCCGTGAACGCGCACAGCGCGTGGACGTCGCCGTCGAGGCGCAGCACGTAGTCGACGTTGGAGCCCGGCGCGACTGCGCAGTCGTCGAGCCCATCGAGCTCGATCGCGCCGAGCGCCTCGATGACGCGGCGCGCGCTGGCCTCGGCGGTCAGGTCGCGGGTCACCACGCGCAGCGTCTTGTGGTCGTAGGCGTTGCGGCACGGATCCGACGCCCGGGCCTTCACGCCGCCGTAGTCGAAATCCAGGCGCACGGTCGCCGCCTGGACTTCCTCGTGCCCGCGCCCTCGCGCAATGAACACGGTGTCCGTCGACAAACGAGCGCACGGCACAAACCCCGTGCGCGGTGCCGCGACGTGCGGTCCCGCTGACGACATGCCAGAAATTGACTACCAGTCGCCGATCGCGAGGTCCACTTTCCGCGCGCGCGCTGGCACTGATCAAATGGATCGTGGTGATCCGGACGCGCGCGACACCATGATCGATTCCGGCGCCGCGATCTTTACGGAACGATCGGAACAGGGAGCGGAACAGCGGCGGAACCGAGGGTCCGCCGCGACCGCGAGCGCGTTCGCACGGCTGCGATGCGCACACCCTGCGACGCTGCGACCGTCGCCCTGATCGACGACGACACACCGAGGGCTGTCACGGTTTCACCGTGGTTTCCGACAGCTCGGTCACGGTCTCGACGACCCGCTTGCCACGCGGTGCCAGGTCGTGCCGGAGCGCCGTGACCGCGCCTTCATGACGGTCACGCTTGGCGTTCACGATCGCCGCGCCGCCCTCGACGAATCACGGGGTTGCCACGTGACGATCCGCTGGCCCACGGGCTGCAGAAGGGTCCGGCATGACCACGACACAGCGTTTCGCCAGCCTCCTGTTTCTCGCCGTCGCGCCGCTCTCGGCGTGCATGGACGCGACCGCGGCGAACGGCAACGACCGCGCTCTCGATAACAACCCCGTCACCGAGGCGGTCGCCACCGATGTCGACCAGCGCGCGCAGGTGACGGACGAGGGCCCCGCCGTCGGGCACCTCGTCGGCGCCGAGGCCAGCTGTGCCAACGGCGTCGCCCGCATGGTCGCGTACACCAGCGCGCCCGGCGAGGAGGTCGAGCTCCGCATGGCCGCGGTGTTCCGCGCGCCCGCGACCCCCAACGGCCGCTGGATCCAGGCCCGCGAGTCGTTCGAGCTCGCGCCGATGGTGCACGCGCCGGCGTCGCCCACCTATGTCTGGATGGCGGACATCGCGCTCGACGCCGACACGACCTGCGATGACTGGAAGGCGCAGCTCGAGGAGGTCCGCGCCCGCTTCGATCGCCGCATCGAGATCGGCAACCTGCACGACCGCACGGCGTTCGGCTTCATCCCGAAGTGGACGAACCCGGGCCCGGTCGCGCACGTGACCGACGCGGCGTCGATGGACGGCGAGGTCGCGCCGAGCGACGACGGCACCACCGGCGGCACGGACACCGGCGTGATGTACGGCCACGAGATCAACTCGATCGACCAGGGCTCGGTCGCCCACCTGCCCGAGCGCGCGTCCGCCGACAAGTGATCGCGGTTCGCCCGGCCATCACGATGGTCGGTGGCTGAACCGGCGCAGCTGAGTCAGCTACAGCTGGCGCCTGCGACACATTGAGGCAATCTCAAGGAGCGGTCGTCGGATCTCGGGCCGAGTTGATGCGGTATGGTGCGCCGCATCAACCCGATCACGAGGCATCGCATGACCAGACCGATCCGCCGAGTCGCCGTCCTGGGCGCCGGCGTCATGGGCAGCGGCATCGCCGCCCACTGCGCCAACGCCGGCATCTCCGTCCTCCTCCTCGACATCGTCCCGCCCAAGCTGTCCGACGCCGAGAAGCAGGTGAAGGCGGCCCGTGACGGGTTCGCTGCCGGCGCGCTCGCCAAGCTCCTCAAGGGCCGGCCCGCGTCGTTCTCGCACCCGCGCAACGCGCAGCTGGTCACCGTCGGCAACTTCGACGACGACCTCGCGAAGGTGGCGGGCTGTGATCTGATCGTCGAGGCGATCATCGAGAAGCTCGAGATCAAGCGCGACCTGTTCACCAAGCTCGAGGCGATCCTCGGTCCCGACAGCGAGACCATCATCGCGTCGAACACCAGCGGCCTGCGGATCGTCGACATGATGGTCGGCCGCACCGAGCGCTTCAAGCAGCACTTCCTCATCACCCACTTCTTCAACCCGCCCCGCTACATGAAGCTCCTCGAGCTCGTGGCGGGTCCGGACACCTCGGCCGCCGCCAAGGCGCGCTGCGAGGCGTGGGGCAAGGACGCGCTCGGCAAGGGCATCGTCTGGGCGAAGGACACGCCCAACTTCATCGGCAACCGCATCGGCGTGCAGTCGATGATGACCGTGATCCACCTGATGCTCGAGATGGGCCTCGGCCCCGAGGACATCGACGCGATCACCGGCGTGCCGATGGGCCACCCCAAGAGCGCGACCTTCCGCACCGGCGACATGGTCGGTCTCGACACGCTCGGCCACGTCGTCAAGAACTGCTACGACGTGCTCGTCGACGACGAGGACCGCGCGACCTTCGCGACCCCGCCGTTCCTCGCGGCGATGATCGCGAAGGGCCAGCTCGGCGACAAGACCAAGGGCGGCTTCTACAAGAAGGTCGGCCCGGACATCCAGACGCTCGATCCAAAGACCGGCGAGTACCGGCCCAAGGGCGGCGACGAGGCCATCGCCAAGGCGTGCAAGGCGATCGCGAAGCTCGAGGATCCGCGCGAGCGCATCAAGAAGCTGGTCGCGACCCCCGGCGTCGTCGGCGAGTTCGCCTGGAAGGCGCTGTCGCGCGGCCTGGCCTACGCGGCCCGCCGCATCGGCGAGATCACCGACTCGGTCAAGGCGATCGATGACGCGATGATCTGGGGCTACAACTGGGAGCTCGGCCCGTTCCAGATCTGGGACGCGCTCGGCTTCGCCGAGACCACCGATCGCATGAAGGCCGATGGCATCGCGCTGCCGGCCTCGATCGAGAAGATGCGCGCCGCCGGCGCCAAGGGCTTCTACGACGGCAACCGCGCCTACGATCTGACCCGCGGCGACTACGCGCCGCTGCCGTTCGATCCGCGCGAGGTCACCCTCGATGTCATGCGCAAGGGCACCGCGCCGGTGCTCAAGAACGCGGGCGCCGAGGCGTGGGACCTGGGCGACGGCATCCTCGGGCTCACCTTCAAGACCAAGGCGAACAGCATCGACGCCGACGTCATCAAGATGATCCACGAGGCCACGGAGCGCGCCGAGCGCGACTTCCGCGGCATGGTCATCTACAACACCGGCGAGTTCTTCTGCGTCGGCGCCAACCTGTTCGGCGTGCTGATGGCCGCGCAGCAGAAGCAGTGGGACGGCCTCACCCAGATGGTGCACGGCTACCAGTACGCGACCCAGCGCATGAAGTACGCCGCGGTGCCGGTCGTGGCCGCGCCGTACAACATGACCCTCGGTGGCGGCCTCGAGCTGTGCTACGGCGCCAACCACGTCCAGGCCGCGCTCGAGACCTACTCGGGCCTGGTCGAGGTCGGCGTGGGCCTGATCCCCGGCGGCGCCGGCACGATGAACATGCTCTGGCGCTCGCTCGAGGGCGTGCCCGAGGGCGTCGACGTCGACACCTACGCGGTCGTGACCCAGGTCTTCAAGAACATCGCGCTCGCGAAGGTCGCGACCTCGGCCGACGAGGCCAAGGCGCTGGGCTTCTTCCGCAACACCGACGGCGTCTCGTTCGATCGCAGCCGCCAGCTGCACGAGGCCAAGCAGCGCGCCATCGGGCTCGCGACCTCGGGCTACCACGCGCCGGTGCCGCGCGCGTACAAGCTGCCCGGCGAGAACGGCATCGCGACCCTCAAGATGATGGTCAACACGCTGGTCGCCGGCGGTTACGCCAGCGAGCACGACGCCAAGATCGCCAACAAGCTGGCGGTGGTGCTGTGCGGCGGCGCGTCGGGCCACACCCGCCAGGTGACCGAGGACGAGATCCTCGAGCTCGAGCGCGAGGCGTTCGTGTCGCTGTGCGGCGAGCCCAAGAGCCTCGAGCGCATGCAGTACATGCTCATGAACAACAAGCCGCTGCGGAACTAGGCCGCGCCAACCCTCCACGGAGAACCATCGATGTCAGACATCATCATCGCTGAAGCCGTTCGTTCCGCGGTCGGCCGCGGTCACAAGGGCTCGCTCGCGACCAAGCGTCCCGACGAGCTCGCCGCCGACGTCATCCGCGGGCTCGTCGCCCGCGTGCCCCAGGCCAAGGCGCACGTCGAGGACCTCGTCCTCGGCTGCGCCATGCCCGAGGGCGAGCAGGGCCTCAATGTCGCGCGCCTGGTCGCGCTCACCGCGGACCTCGGCATCGAGGTCGGCGGCCAGACCATCAACCGGTTCTGCTCGTCGGGCCTCCAGGCCATCGCGACGGCCGCAGGCGCGATCGCGATCGGCTCGGCCGACGTGGTCATCGCCGGCGGCGTCGAGTCGATGACCTACGTGCCGATGACCGGCTTCCACCTCTCGGCCTCGCCCGAGCTGATGGATCACCTGCCGGACGCGAACACGCCGATGGGCATCACCGCCGAGAACGTCGCCAAGCGGTTCGGCATCACCCGTCAGCAGCAGGACGAGTTCGCGTACCGCAGCCAGCAGAAGGCCAAGGTCGCGCTCGAGAAGGGCGTGTTCAAGGACGAGATCGTCCCGGTCCGCGCGATCACCTACAAGGACGGCAAGCGGGTCTACACCGACTTCACCGTCGACGAGCTGCCGCGCCCGGAGACCACGCTCGAGGGTCTCGGCAAGCTGCCGCCGGCGTTCGCGCAGGGCGGCTCGGTGACCGCGGGCAACGCGTCGCCGATCTCCGACGGCGCGGCCGCCGCGCTGGTCATGTCGCAGAAGAAGGCCAAGGAGCTGGGCGTGAAGGGCCTGGGCTACTTCCGCGGCTTCGTGACCGTCGGCGTCGACCCGGCGATCATGGGCATCGGGCCCCTGCCCGCGGTCCAGAAGCTGCTCAAGAAGCACGGCCTGACCGTCGCCGACATCGATCTCTTCGAGATGAACGAGGCGTTCGCGTGCCAGGCGGTCTACTGCCAGCGCGAGCTCGGCATCCCCGACGAGAAGCTGAACGTGAACGGCGGCGCGATCGCGCTCGGCCACCCGCTCGGCTGCACCGGCGCGAAGCTCACCGCGTCGGCGCTCTACGAGCTCCGCCGCCGCGGCGGCCGCTACGCGGTCGTCACGATGTGCATCGGCGGTGGCCAGGGCGCCGCGGGCCTGTTCGAGCTGATCAAGTAGTCATCGCGCGCGACGCGTGACTGGACGCGGGCCACACGGCCCGCGTTCGTGTTTTCGGCGGCGGCGCTACGGCGCCCAGAGCGCGCCGAGGTCGAGCTCGATCGCGTCGAACGGCTCGGCGCGGACGACGGCGTTGTCGACGTAGGTCGCCAGCGTCAACCAGTGTCCATGGTCGAGGCGCAGCACTTCGAGCGTGCGATCGACGGGATCGAGCAACCAGGCGTGACCGACGCCAACGCGCGCGTAGATCGGCAGCTTGCTGGCGCGATCGAACTTGCGAGTGCTGGGCGACAGGACCTCACAAACCCAGTCGGGCGCGACCGTCAGGTACGCGCCTTCGCGGACCTCCGGGGCGCGCCCGCGCCGCCAGCCGGCGAGATCGGGGACCAGCACGTCGGTGTCGAGGTGGAGCTCGGGCTCGTCGATGAAGATCCAGCCGCCGGGTCCACCGCGGCCTCTCCGGAACGGTGGGCCAAGCTCCTCACCGAGGATGGTCGCTGCGCTGCCGTGGGCGTTCGCCGGTCGCGGGCTCAGATGAAGCTCGCCATCGACGATCTCCGCGACCACGTTGTCGGGCGCGTTGAGGATGTCGTCGTAGGTCGCGCGCTTCGGTGGGGGGGCCACCATGCGGCGATCCTAGCGAGAACCGCCGCGGCGAGCCACCCGCATCCTCGCGCCACGCCAGCGCGCCGCTCGGCGAGCGCGAGGATGACCGGCGTCCGGACGCAGCGAGGCACCGTGTTACTACTGCGTGCCCCCGATGAGCGCCTCGGCCAGCCCGGTACCGGCCAACACGGAAGAGTCGGCGCACGACCTCCAGGATCGCCTGGCTCGCTTCGCCCGCGCCGTCGTCGTGGTCGCCGCGGTGATCGGCAGCGCGTCGCTGACGGCGCAGGTCGTGACCGGCGGCGACATCCACGCGGGACACGCGCTGCCCCACGAACTGGTCCACGTCAGCGCGCTCGCGCTCGCGCTCCTGATGTGGCGGCGCTGCCGGCAGGCGCAGCTGAGCGCGCGCGCGCTGGAGATCCTCGACGCGGGCTTCACGCTCGCGATCTGCGTCCTCTACACGCTGCTCGGGTTCACCGCGGCGCCGGGCCTCGGCGTCGGGTTCACCGTGCTGCTGGCCACGACCTACACGCTGGTCGGCCGATCGATCCTCGTGCCGAGCGCGCCGGCGCGGACGCTGTGGATCAGCGCGCTCGGCGCGACCCCCGCGGTGACCTACTTCCTGACGAGCGGGATCTCCGCGAGCTCCGCCGAGGACCCGCTCATCTTCACGCTGTTCACGACGATGTGGTGCGGGTTCGCGGTGTTCACCGCCGCCGCCAACTCGCGACAGCTCTACGGGCTCCGCGCGCGGATCCGCGAGATCGGGCGGCTCGGCCAGTACACGCTCGAGGAGAAGCTCGGGGAGGGCGGCATGGGCGTGGTCCATCGCGCCACGCACGCGATGCTGCGCCGCCCGGCGGCGATCAAGTTGCTGCTCAAGGATCGCGCGAGCGAGCAGGACCAGGCCCGGTTCGAGCGCGAGGTGCAGCTCACCAGCCGGCTCCGCCACCCGAACACGATCTCGATCTTCGACTACGGCCGGACCGCCGACGGCGTCTTCTACTACGTGATGGAGTACCTCGACGGGCTGGATCTCGACCGGCTGGTGCGGACCCTCGGACCGCTCGCGCCGGCCCGGGCGATCCACATCCTCGTGCAGGTGACCGGCGCGCTCGCCGAGGCCCATGCGCTCGGGCTCATCCATCGCGACATCAAGCCCGCCAACATCGTGCTCACCGCGCGCCCCGACGAGCCGGACGTCGTCAAGGTCGTCGACTTCGGGCTCGTGCGCTCGCTCGAGGGCGCGACCGGCGAATCGGCGACCGCCAACGTCGTCACGGGCACGCCGATGTACCTGTCCCCGGAGGCGATCAACGCGCCACAGACGGTCGACGCGCGCGCCGACATCTACGCGCTCGGCGCCGTCGCCTACTTCCTGGTGACCGGCACCCACGTGTTCGAGGGCGGGACGATCGTCGAGCTGTGCAGCAAGCACCTCCTCCTGCCGCCGGAGACGCCGTCGGCCAGGCTCGGGCGCGCGCTGCCAGCGGACCTCGAGGCCATCATCCTGCAGTGCCTCGCGAAGGATCGCGACGCGCGCCCCGCGACCGCGACGGCCCTCCGCACGGCGCTGCGCGCCTGCGTCGACGCCGCGGCGTACGACGCGGCGGCCGCGAGCCAGTGGTGGCGCGATCGCCAGACGGGCGCGGTGGCCACCGCGCCGGCGACGGGCGTCTCGGCGTCGGCGCCGACGATGGCGGTCGATCTACGCGGCCGGCTCGAGGCCTCGGGGGTGACGACCGCGCGCCCACCGGCGGCCTGACGCGCGAGGTCCGCGGACTCGCGCGCCGTCAGCCGGCGCGCGCGAGCGCGTGCAGCTCGACGATCTCCGCGATCGCCAGGAAGCTCGCGCGCATCGCGAGATCCGCGATCGCCTCCGCCAGCGCCGCGATGCGTGCGACCGCGGCGCGCGCGGTGGCCAGCGCGCCGTCGTGATCACCGGCCGCGGCCTGCGCCTTCGCGAGCACCAGCCGGAGGTAGTGCTCGCCCTCGTCGATGCCACCGAGCTCGTCGAAGATCGTCATCGCCTGCTGCGCCGAGCGCAGCGCGCGCATCGGATCGCCCGCGCGCCGGTGCGCGTCGCCGACGACCGCGTGGGCGTACGCGCGCATCGGCGGGACCTCACCGGTGGCGGCGATCGCGCGCTCGGCGGTAGCGATCGCCTCGGTGAGGCGGCCGAGCTCGATCAGCGCGCGGGCCTCGTAGATCATCGCGCCCGCGGCGAGCCGCGACGACAGCTGCGCGGTGGCGAGGGCCTCGGCGTCCTCGGCGAGCACCAGCGCGCGCGCCGCGTCGCCGGTCATGAGCAGCACCAGCGCGAGGTTCTGCATCGCGACCGCGCGCGTGCGATGCACGCCGAGCTCGTCGGCGATCACCAGCGCGCGCTCGAGGGTGCGGCGGGCGTCGTCGTACTGCCCGACCTCGCCGTGACCGAACGCGACGTTGACCAGCCCCGAGACCAGATCGCGGCGCGCGTCGACCTGCTCGAACGCGGCGACCGAATCCAGGGACAGGAGCAGGCAGCGCGCGCCATCACCGGCGAGCGCGGCGACGAGCGCGTGCGCGCGCAGGCGCCCGCCCTCGGCGTACGGGTCGCACCCGGGCGCGACCTCGTCCATGCGCGCGACCACCCGGCGCGCCAGCTCGCGCCGGCCGGCGACCAGCAGCTCGGCGGCGGTGTGCGCGAGCGCGATGACGTAGGCGCTGCGATCCTCGCCGTGCGCGAGGCGCAAGAGGTGCCGCGCGATGCTCGAGACCAGCCCGACGTTCTGCTGGCGCGCCGAGGCGACCGTGACCTCGGCGGCGGCGCGCAGCCAGATCGTGCTGCCCTCGGAGGCGGCGTCCATCGCGTCGATCGCCGCGGTCTCGGTCGCGAGCGTGTCGGCGAGCCAGTCGTGGGCGTACGCGCTCAAGAGCAGCAGCTGCGCGCGCTCCTCGCCGGCCGCGCCGCACGCCAGGCCGCGCGCGACGCGCTCGAGCACCGCGCGCGGATCGTCGGCGTCGAGCGCCTGCTCGGCGGCGTAGCGGTACCAGACCGCGGCGCGCGCGCGCTCGCCGCCGCGCTCGAGGTGCTGGGCCACGACCAGGGCCTCGCGTTCGCGCTGGCCCTCGAGCCATGCGCCGGCGGCGCGGTGCGCGGTCGCGCGCTCGCTGTCGAGCAAGAGCGCGTAGGCGGCGTCGCGGATCAGCTCGTGGCGGAAGTGCAGCTCGTGATCGCCGACCGCGACCAGCAGCTCGCGGGTCGCGAGCTCGGCCAGGGCCGGCGCGATCTCGCGGCTGCCGTCGCCGAGCACCGCGGCCAGGGCGTCGGTCGGGACCGCGGCGCCGAACACGCTCGCGGCGCGCAGCACGCGGCGCGCCGCCGGCGACAGCGCCTCGAGCCGGACCTGCACCATCGCCAGCACGGTCTCGGGCAACGCGCCGGTCTCGCCGGCCTGCGCCGCGTGCATCAGCTCCTCGAGATAGAACGGGTTGCCGCTGGCGCGGGCGACCAGCTGATCGATCGCGGGCTCGTCGACGACCACCCCGAGCACCTCGCGGCACAGCTGGGTCGCGGCCTTGCGCGACAGCGGCCCGAGCCGCACGTGGGTCAGGCCGCGCGAGGCCCAGAGGCGCGGGAACAGCTCGGTGACCTCGGGCCGCGCGAACGCGCACAGCGCGAACGGCCGCTCGACCGCCTGGGCCAGCGCGAGATCGAGCAGCTCGATCGACGGCGCGTCGCCCCAGTGCACGTCGTCGAGCACGATCACGACCGGGCCGCGCCCGAGATCGTGCGCGAGCAGATCGATCCACGCGCGCCGCATCTGATCGGCCATGACGCGGGGCGCGAGCCGCGCGGCCGCGAGCACCGGGTTGCCGATCGACGGCAGCGGCGCGCCAGCCAGCTCGCACGCGAACGCCGCGAGCCGCGCGTCGCCGGGCGCGAGCTCGTCGCAGAGCGCGCGGATCGCAAGGCCGATGCGATCGCGCTCCTCGCCGCCGGCCGGGCGATCGGGCACGCCGCTGCGCCAGCGCAAGGCCGAGGCCACCAGGCCGAAGGGCGCGCCGGCCCGCACTGGATCGCCGCGCCCGAGCCAGATCCGCGGCGCCGGCTCGTCGCCGCAGAGGCGATCGAGCAGCTCGCGCCGCAGCCGCGACTTGCCGATGCCGGCGTCACCGGTGACCAGCACCGCGCGCGCCGCGCCCTGCTCGATCGCATCGCCGACCGACTGGTAGAGCAGCGCGACCTCGCGATCGCGGCCGAGCGTGGGCGTGCGCCGCCCGAGCACCGCGCGCACCGGCTCGTCGCCGGTGACCTCGTGATCGACCCACGCGACCAGGCCGGTGCGGACGATCGCGAAGCGCGCGCCGAGCAGGCCCGCGGTGACCTCGTCGATCGCGACCGCGCTGGCGGGCGCGCCATCGCCGCCGGCCGACGCGCGCAGGAGCTCGGCGGCGCGCTCGAGGGCCTCGCCCAGCGTGCCCGCACCGCCGAGGACGCCGCGCCCCGACACCACCGCGATCGGCGCCTCGACGATGGCGCGCACCGCGAGCGCGCACCGCGCCGCCCGCGCCGCGAGATCGGTCGCCGACGGCGAGCCCGCGAACGTGACGAGGCCGGCGCCCGCGGCGAGGCCCTCGAACTGGCCGCCGTAGCGCGCCGCGCACTCGGCGAGCTCGGCGAACACCGGGCTGGCGTCGACCTCGGTCGGCCCGCTCGCGTGCTTGCCGTCGAGCGTGATGTCGCCGGCGACATCGCCGACCATCACGACCGCGACCCGGCGCCGCTCGATCGAGCTGCCGACCGCGCCGATCGCGGTGATGCCGGTGACGCCCTCGCCATCGCCGAGCTCGAGGCGGCGCAGCTCGTCGGCGACGGCGAGCGCGGTGGCGGGCCGGTGCGCCGGGTTCTTCTCGAGGAGCCGCTGGACCAGCGCCGAGAGCGCGGGCGGCACGTCGGGTCGCACCGCGAGCAGCGGCGGCGGATCTTCGAGCAGGATCTTGGCCCAGATCGCCAGCTCGTCGGCGGCCACGAACGGCGGCTTGCCCGAGAGCGCCGCGTAGATCACGCAGCCCAGGCTCCACAGATCGCAGCGGAAGTCGACCGCGTGCGCCGCGCGGACCTGCTCGGGCGCCATGTAGCGCGGCGTGCCGACGCGATCGCCGGTGCGGGTGGTGTCGCTCTCGATCAGCCGCGAGCGCGCGACGCCGAAGTCGAGCAGCCGCGCCTTGCCCGGCTCGCCGCGCTCGAGGAACACGTTGCCCGGCTTCACGTCGCGGTGGATCACGCCCTGCTCGTGGGCGGCGGCGAGGCCGAGCGCGATCTGTACGCCGAGCTCGCGGACCTCGGGGATCGTGAGGCGGCCGCGGCGCAGCCGCACCGCGAGCGACTCGCCATCGAGCCACTCCATCGCCAGCCACGGCTCGGCCGCCCCGGTCACGCCGTGGGCGACGTAGCGGACGATCGCCGGGTGGACCAGGTTCGCGAGCATGATCGCCTCGCGCCGGAAGCGTTCGGCCCAGCGCTCGTTGGCCCGACCGAGCAGCTTGACCGCGGCGCGCCCACCCGTGAGGCGATCGCGCGCGCACCAGACCGAGCCCATCCCGCCTTCATCGGCGAGCCGCTCGAGCTCGAAGCGGTCTGCGATCACCCGCGCGCCGGTCACGCCCAAATCTCGCACGGATCGACCGGTTCGCGATGGTCTGACCGATCCCCGCGGCGGGGCGCGGTCGGGCCGCGATCGGGGCGGTTCGCAGCGTGCGGCAAGGCACCGCGCGTCGCGCGCCCCGGGACCGCGCCGGACCACCAGTACCGTCGACGACGCGTGCTAGGGTCGGTCGATGCTCTCGATGCTCGGGCTGGCGATCGCGCTGGCGATGGACGCCACCGCGGTCGCCGCGGCGCGCGGGCTCGCCGGCGGGGTCTCGCGGCGCGACGTCGTGCTGGTGCCGGCGCTGTTCGGCGGGTTCCAGGCGGGCATGGCGGCGCTCGGCTGGCTGGGCGCGACCTGGCTCGGCCCGGCGATCGCGCGCTGGGATCACTGGATCGGCGCGGCGCTGCTCACCGCGCTCGGCGTGAAGATGGTGATCGGCGCGCTCGCCCACAAGCCCGACGCGGCTGCCGAGGAGCCGAGCGCGCGCGATGATCTGATCACGCTGCTCGGGCTCGCTCTCGCGACCAGCATCGACGCCGCTGCGGCGGGCGTGACGCTGCCGATGCTCGACGCGCCACCGCTCCTGTCGCTGGTCGCGATCGGCGTGGTCACCGCGGCGCTGTCGGCGGCGGGGCTGGCCCTCGGGCGCCGCGCCGGCGAGGCCATGGGCCCGCGGCTCGAGGTCGTGGGCGGCCTCGCGCTGATCGCGATCGCGATCAAGCTGCTGGTCGATCACCTCGGCGCGTAACGCGCCTCCACCTCGGCGCGCGCGGACTGCGTCCAGCGAGGCCGTGCGCGAGCGAACCATCGTGCGTTCGCGGCGCGCGTCCGATCGCGCCTCGCGCCCTCACGCCTCACACTCAATTAGTTAAGCTGACAAACCAAATGTGCTCACCAGAGTGACAAAATCGACCACTGAGGCAAAATCGAGTTGACGATTTCGCGATCTTTCGGCTTCCTGGCCGCGATGCAGACCCGCCGCCCTCCCCTCCACCTCGCCGCGCTCCTCGCGCTGGCCGCCTGTTCCTCCGGGAGCCCCACGAAGCCCGCCGCCGACGCCGCGCGCGCCATCGACGCCGCGACGGCCGACGCCCCGACCGCGAACGTCGCGATGGTCCCGGCCGAGGCCGCCGACGCGATCTGCGGCGCGCTGTTCCGCTGCTGCGAATCCGATCAGGCGCTGTACTTCGCGCCGTACCGCGGCAACGACCTGCTCGCGGCGTTCAAGGACCGCCTGCCGCCCGACGCGACCCTCGACGAGACCTCGTGCAAGGCGGTCGTGAAGGACATGCTGACCGTGGTGCCGCTCGGCGACTGGGTCAGCGCCGCGCAGCGCGGCGAGGCCACGTTCGATGCGGCCGCGTTCGCGACCTGCATCGGTGCGCTCGACACCGCCGCCTGCGGCGAGCCGATGCGCGCCGCGCTCTGGGACTCGACCTGCCTCGGCTTCGCGCCGCCGGGCGGCGGCGCCGAGCAGCGCCGCTTCTTCCACCGCGATCACGGCGTCGGCTCGACGTGCGGCCCGATCCGCGACGGCATCGGCGCCGCGCTCTTTGGCACCTGCGATCCGACGACGTCGTTCTGCTGCTACAGCGATCCCGCGCACCCCGGCTGCCAGATGCCCTACGACGAC
>JAIOQA010000291.1 GCA_021413675.1 Deltaproteobacteria bacterium
AGGCCGTGCTCGCGGCCGGGACCCTCGAGGAGCAGCGCCTGATCCGCGACGCGTTTCGCCGGCTGGTCACCGCCGATGGCACCCGCGCGGTGCTGGCCCGCGGCGAGCTCGAGACCGTGCTCGGCGGCGAGCGCGCGGCCGGCGTGGTCGAGCGGCTGATCGGCGCACGCCTCCTGGTCGCGGCCGAGGCGGAGGAGGGCGACGCGGTCGAGATCATCCACGAGGCGTTGATCGGCGCGTGGCCGCGGCTCGTGCAGTGGCGGCGCGACGACGCCGAGGGCGCGCGGCTGCGCGATCAGCTCCGCACCGCCGCGCAGCAGTGGCACGCCCGCGATCGCGCGCGCGGCCTGCTGTGGCGCGACGACGCGCTCGACGACTACCGGCGCTGGCGCGCGCGCTGGCCCGACCCGCTGCCGGCGCTCGACGAGGAGTTCGCGTCGGCGAGCCTCGCGGACGCGGCGCGCGGGCGGCGCCGCCGGCGGGCGCTCATGGCGAGCGCCGCGACCATCCTCGTCGGCGCGACCGTGGCGCTCTCGCTGCTGTACCGCGCGTCAGAGGAGAACGCGACCGTCGCGCAGGATCGCCTGGTCGCGAGCTATGTGGAGTCGGGGCGGCGCTGGCTCATCGATGGCGACTACCTGCGCGCGCTGCCGTACCTCAGCGCGGCGTACAGCGCCGGCGACGACACGCCTGCGCTGCGCTTCATGCTCCACCGCGCGATGAAGCTGGCGGACACGCCGGTGTACCGCGGTGCACCCGAGGCGCGGGCCGCGGGCTTCCGCGCCGATGGCAGCGTGGTCGCGGTCCACACCGATGGCTCGGCCGAGATCCTCGACGGCGCGACCGCGCGGGTGATCGCCGCGCTCCCGGCAGCGCCCGCCGGCGAGGTCGATCCCGACGCGACCGGTGACGTCTCCGCCGATGGCGCGCTCGCCGCGGTCCCGCGCAAGGCCGCGGTCGTGCTGTGGGACGGCCTCGCATCGCGATCGCTGCCCGTGAGCGCGACGCGGGTCGCGTTCGACGCGACCGGCGCGCGGCTGGCGACGGCGTCGGCGACCGAGCTGGCGGTGTGGGACGTGGCGACGGCGACGCGGGTGTGGGTCCTGCCGCTGGATGGCGTGGTCATGGATCTCGCGTGGAGCGGCGACGCCGTCCTGGCGCGCTTTCGCGGCGGCCGTGCGCTGCTCGCCCGGCCGGTGATCACGCCGCTGGAGAACGCCAAGCGGATCGCGAGCGCGGCCGATGGCTCGATCGCGCTGCTCGGCGGCGAGGGCGTCGCCCTGCACGCTGCGGATGGCGGGGTGCGCTCGATCCAGATCCCCGATGCGGCGTCGGTCGCGTTCGACGAGACCCGCGGGAAGCTCGCGGTCGGGACGAACAACGGGGTGGTGCAGCTCTACGACCGCGCGACCGGGCAGTTTCTCGGCTCGTGCGTCGGCCACGTCGGACCGGTGCGGATGGTGAGCTTCGCGCCCGATGGACAGATCCTGGCGACTATTGGCAGTGACCGGACGCTCCGGGTCTGGGATGCGACGTGGCGGCGCGAGCTCGCGCGTTTCGTCGGCCTCGACGGCGCGCCGAACAGCCTGCGGTTCGATGGCGGCGGCCATCGCATGGTCGTCGCGACCACCGATGGGCACGTCCACACGTTTCCGGTGGTCGATCCGGCCGCTCAGCTCGTCGTCGATGCCGGCGAGGTGCTCGGCGCGACGAGGTTCGCCAATGGGGGGGCGCGGATCTTCGCGAACACCGAGAGTGGTGTCGCGCTCTGGGACGCGACGACCGGGCAGCGCGTCGCGCGCCTCGCGATCGCGACCGGCGACGGTGCGAGCCTCAGTCCCGACGGAGATCTCGTGGCGTTGCCGCTGGCCGGCGAACCGACCCTCGAACTTCGCGGCAGCATCGACGGTCCGGTGCGGGCGCGTCTCTCCCTGGCCGCGGTCGGGACCGCGACCGCCTTCGATCATCGCGGTCAGCGCGTGGTTTCAGCGGCGACGAACGGGGCGGTCGACGTGTGGAGCGTCGATGGCTCGCACCTGGCGTCCCTGCGCGGGCACGTCGGGGAGGTCTGGACCGCTGCGTTCTCGCCGGACGATCGTCGGGTGGTCACGGCTGGCTATAGCGATCGCACGGCGCGGGTCTGGGACGCAGCCACCGGCGCGCAGCTGGCCGCGGTCTCGGTCGGTGACTCGATGGTCTCGGCGGCATTCGATGCCACGGGCGAGCGGGTGCTCACGGCGAGCGAGGACCGGGTCGCGCGGTTGTGGGACGCCCGGCGGGCGGTGCAGCTCCAGGCGTTCGTCCACGACACGACCATCAGCGGTGCCGCGCTCCGGGGCGACGGCGCACTGCTCGTGGGCGGCACTGGCGATGGGGTCGTGGCTGTATGGGATGTTCCCAGCGGCCAGATCATCGGCACGTTTCGCCACGGGCGCTACGTCGGCAGCGTCGACTTCGCGCCCGATGGCCGGCGGCTACTCAGCGCCAGTGGCGACCATCGCGCGATCAGCTGGGACGTCGCCGATGACATACCGGGCCGCTCCGAGACCGCAGCGTTCGTGGCGTGTCACTCGCCGTACCGCCTGCGCGTCACCCAGCTCGAGATTGTGACGCCGGATGCCTGCAAGTAGCGTGGGTTTCCATCCCAATTCTTCACCCGTGTCAAGTGGTTTTGTGTTGTCTCCGCCTGCGAGAAATGCTGTATTGGCGCGCATGAAGCGCATCGCAAAGAAGCCCCTCGCTCTTACCGCCCAGACCCTCCGTACCCTGCGCGCGACCGAGCTCGACGCAGTCGGTGGCGCGGGTGCGCGAGGGTCGGTCGGTAACGTCATCCAGGCCAACACCTGCGCGACCTCCTACTGCTACACCAACTTCTGCTGAGTGCCACGCTCGCCAGTGGTTGCTCGGCCCGCCGCGCGGTTGCTACCGTGACGCCGTGGCCGACCCGCTAGCGCCAGCGGCCCCGCCGGCGGCCGGTGCGGCGCCCACCGAGGCGCCCGGCACCGATGCCGCTGGCGCCGCCGCGCCGACCACGATCGACGACTTCCTGCGCGCCGTCGCGCGCGCGCCGGAGACCGGCATGGCGGCGCGGGTGGCGACCCACGCCATCGCGCCAGGCCAGCGCATCGCCGGACGCTTCGATCTGCTGAGCGTGGCCGGGCGCGGCGGCATGGGCACGGTGTTCCGCGCGCGCGACCGCCGCGACAAGCGCAACGTCGCGCTCAAGGTGCTGGCCACGTCGGCGATGCACAGCGTCGCGCGGTTCGAGCGCGAGGCCGCGATCCTCGCCGGGATCCGCCACCCGAACGTCGTGGCGTACGTCGCGCACGGCGCCACGCCCGATGGCGCCCACTACCTGGTCATGGACTGGGTCGACGGCGAGGACCTGCACGCCCGGCTGCGGCGCGCGCCGCAGGGCGCCGCGGCGTCGGTCGCGATGGCGGTCGAGGTCGCGCGCGCGCTGGGCGCGCTGCACGCCAGCGGCGTGGTCCATCGCGATCTCAAGCCGTCGAACCTGATGCTGGGGGAGGGCGATCGCGTGACGCTGGTCGACTTCGGGGTCGCGCGTCGCGGCGACGTCGCGATCCTCACGCGCACCGGCACTGCGATCGGCACCGTCGGCTACATGGCGCCCGAACAGGTGCGCGGCGTGCGCGAGCTCGACGGGCGCGCCGATCTGTTCGCGCTCGGTTGCATCCTCCACGAGTGCCTCACGGGGCAGCCGGCGTTCGCGGGCCCGAGCCCGCTGGCGGCGCGCGCCCGGACGTTGCTCGAGGATCCGGTCCCGATCCGCGCGCTCGTTCCCGAGTTGCCCGCGGAGCTCGAGGCGCTGGTGCTCGCGCTGCTCGCGCGCGATCCGGCGCGCCGCCCGTCCGATGCCGCCGCGGTCGCGCGCGCGCTCCTCGCGATCGATCTGCGGGCGAGCGCGCCGATCCCGTTGCCGCCTCCGGTCGCGGCGCCTGGTCCGTGGTTCGCGCAGATGGTCGCGTGGCGCGACGAGCCCGCGCCCGAGGCGCTCGCCCCCGTGACCGGCGCGACGATCGACACGATCGAGGGCGGCCTCGTGCTGCTCACGTCCGGCGCGCTCGACGCCGTCGCGGACGAGGCCCTCGCGCTGGCGGCGCGCTTCCCGCGTGCGCTGATCGCGCTGGCCGGCGGCGCGGATCGCGCGGGCGCGATCGACGCCAGCGCGGCCCTGCTCGAGGACCTCGAGGCGACCGGCGCCGCGCTCACCGGCGCGTGGATCGATCGCGCGACCGCGGCCCGCCTCGGCGACGGCTTCGCGATCGCGCCCGACGGCGATCGCGCGCGCATCGTCCGCGCGCGCTGATCGGTACTAGTCGTGGCGGTCGGAGTCGCCCTCGGCCGCGGGGCCGTCGGGCGTGCCGGGCTCGGGGATGGTCGTCCGCCCGTTGGCGCCCGGGCCGATCCCCGGGATCGTGCTGGTCCGTCGCTTGGCGCGGCGCTCGTCGATGCCCATCACGAGCAGCGTCATGTCGTCGGACTGCGGCGCGTTGGCGACGTGGCTGTCGACATCCTGGAGCACGGCCTTCACCAGGTCCTCGGCGTTGCCGCGCGCGGTGCGGATGCGGCGCGACAGCCGCTTGAGGCCGTACTCGTTGCCCTTGGGATCGCGGGCCTCGTAGACGCCGTCGCTGGTGAGGATGAGCATGTCGCCCGACTGCAGCTGGACGCGGGCTTCGCCGACCTCGGCGTCGGGCACGACGCCGATCGGCGGCACGTGGGCGCGGTCGGCGTGGAGCGGGAAGACGCGATCACCGCGGCGGAGCAGCGGCACGCAGTGGCCGGCGTTGGTGAATACCAGCGTGCGGGTCTCGAGATCGTAGATCGCGTAGACCAGCGTCGCGAACATGCCGTCGTCGCCGAGCTTGACCATCTCCTCGTTGACCCGGCGCAGCAGCCGCGCGGGCGTGCGCGAGATGCCGGCGCGCGAGCGCAGCTCGGAGGTCAGGCGCGCCATGTAGAGCGCGGCGCTGATCGCCTTGCCGGCGACATCGCCGACGCACAGCGCGAGGTGCGACTGGTCGTGCCAGATGAAGTCGTAGAAGTCGCCGCCGATCTGGTACGCGGGCTCGTAGTGGATCGCGAAGTCGAGGCCGACCACCGACGGCGCGGCGGCGGGCAGGAGCGAGCGCTGGATCTGCCGCGCGACGCGCAGGTCGCGCTCGAGCTTCTGCCGGCGCACGAGCTGGCTCTGGACCCGGAACGCGTGGATCGCCAGCGCCGCCTGCGCGGCCACGGAGCCGAGCAGATCGACATCCTCCTGCCGGAACGCCGCGCCCTTGCTCTCGACGTAGATCACGCCGTACTGGACCTGGTGGGCCTGCAGCGGCGCGCCCATCCGCGTGCCGATCGCCTCGGCGTTGACCGCCGCGTGCTGACCGGTCTGCTCGCCGAGCAAGACGCCGCGCCGGTCGGCGACGACGTGATCGATGATCGTGCCGGGCACGCGCATCTCGCCGCCGAACGACTTCTTGCGGTTGCGCTGGCACTGCACCTTGAGCTCGCTGGTGCGCTCGTCCTGCACCAGCACGCCCACCGACTCGGCCTGCGGGAACATCTCGAGCAGCTGCTCGACGACGCGCTCGAGCAGCTGATCCGGATCCGGCGTGTTGGCGGCGGCCTCGAGGATCGCCGACAGGCCGGCGAGCTTGCGCTCGAGCAGGCGCGTGTGGCTGCCGCTGTCGGTCACCGACAGCACGCCCGACGACCGGACGATGTGGTTGTCGGAGGACTCGTCGCGGCTGCGGAACACCGCCGAGGTCGGCCCGACCTCGACGATCGTCACGTGGCCGTCGAAGCCATCGGTCTTGGGGCGGGGCGCGCCGGCGTCGGGCAGCTCGACCCGGATCCGGTTGTTCGCGATCGCGATCTCGTCGTCGTGGCGCAGATCGGTCGGCTGCTGGATCTTGGTGCCGTTGACGAACGTGCCGTTGTTCGAGCCGAGATCTTCGACCCAGAACCGCCCATCCTCGCGCCGGATCTTGGCGTGCTGCCGCGACACGCGCATGTCGGGTACGAAGATCTGGCAGTCGGATCGACGGCCGATGACGTAGTCGCCGTCCGCCAGCTTGTAGCGGCGGCCCGCGTTGGGCCCGGCGAGGAACACGATCGATGCCATCGAGGCGGGTCTCTATACCAGATCGGTGGGTGCCGGCGCGAACGTTCCCGAGCCGGCGAAGAGCATACGCCTTCTCGACCGTAACGCGTCGAGATGACGGCTGATTGCGCCGCGCCGACGAGGCACGACCTGATACGGACGCGGGTCGCGATCCCTGCCTGCATCTCCCACTGATCCACACGCGATCGCACGCGCACAGCGCCGACCCGGTCCGACCATGACAGTTGAACGCGGGTCCACGCCGCGCTCTAACGCACCGAGACGACAACTGATTGTTCCCTCACGCGCGCGGGTGGCTACTCGGCCGGTCACTTGACCCGCTCTCACCGCCCGGGTACTCCACGTCGGTGCGCGCGCTTGGCAATTACATTGGTGGCGCCTGGATCTCCCCCTCGGGGGCGGCGCTGTTGTCACGCAACCCTGCCGCCGATGGTGCGGTCGTCTTCGAGACCGGCTGGACGGCCGATGCCGTCGACCTCGCGGTGAAGGCCGCGGCCGCGGCGCAGCCGGCCTGGGCCGCGCGCTCGTTCGCCGATCGCGTCGCCGTGCTCGCGAAGTTCAAGGACGCGATCGCCGCGCGCGCGACCGAGCTCGCCGACGCGATCGTGCTGGAGACCGGCAAGATCCGCAGCGAGGCCAAGGCCGAGATCCAGACGCTCCTCAATCGCTTCGATCTCTCGCGCACCGCGATCGAGGGCGATCTGAAGGAGGGCCCGGTCCCGGGCGCGCCCTCGGAGCGCCTGCGCTACCACGCCCTCGGCGTCGTCGGCGTCGTCGGGCCGTTCAACTTCCCGCTGCACCTTTGCCACGCCCACGTCATCCCGGCGCTCCTGACCGGCAACACCGTGGTCGTGAAGCCGTCGGACATCACGCCGCTGTGCGGCCAGCGCTACGCCCAGGCCGCCGAGGCCGCGGGCCTGCCGCCGGGCGTGCTCAACCTGGTGCAGGGCACCGGCGCCGTCGGCGCCGCGCTGGTCTCGCATCCGGGCGTGCGCGGGCTGTGCTTCACCGGCTCGTGGCCGGTCGGCCGCCGCATCCTCGAGAACGCCCTCGATCGGCCGGAGCTGCTGGTCGCGCTCGAGATGGGCGGCAAGAACACCTCGATCGTCCTCGACGACGCGGCGATGCGCCAGGCGGTGCACGAGGTCGCGATCGGCGGCTACCTGTCGGCCGGCCAGCGCTGCACCTGCACCGATCGCGTGCTGGTCTCGCGCGCGATCGCGCCGCAGTTCATCGACGCGCTCCGCAAGGTCGCGGCCGGGCTGTCGTTCGGCAACCCCGAGGACGCGTCGGTGTTCGCCGGTCCGCTCGCCACCGAGGCCGCGCGCGACAAGCTCGAGCGATCGATCGCCGCCGCCCGCGACGCCGGCGCCGAGCCGCTGGTCCCGGGTCAGCGCCTGCCAGGCGGCTTCTACCGCACCGCCTCGCTGCACCTCCTGCGCGACGCCCAGCAGCACATCCCGGGCTACACCGACACCGAGGTGTTCGGGCCCGATCTGTCGATCGCGGTCATCGACTCCGACGACGAGGCGATCGCGCTGCTCAAGGCCAGCCCGTACGGCTTCGCCAACGCGGTGTTCACCGGCTCCGACGCGCGCTTCGATCGCATCTACGCCGAGACCCAGTCGGGCATCCTCAACCGCAACCGCTCGACCAACCTTGCCAGCCCGAAGCTGCCGTTCGGTGGCGTGGGTCGCAGCGGTAACTACCGGCCCGCCGGCGCGTGGGCCCACCGCAACACGATCGCGCCGGTCGCGGTGCTCGAGAACGCGATCGTCCCGGTCATCACGCACCCCGCGCTCGCCGCGCTGGTGCCCGCGTTCGATCTCGACCGGCTCGAGACCCAGCACGTGGCCGAGGAGACCGAGGAGGCCGCGCGCCGCCTGGTCGATCTGCCGCGGCCGATGGCGATGATGCGCCCGGCCGGCGGCAACCTGCCGCTCTCGGACAAGTGGCTCGCCCGCCTCTACGCCGGCGATCGCGTCGCCAAGGAGAAGAAGCCGCCGGTGTTCGATCACCTGCGCTCGGCCGGCCCCTGGTACGTGTCGATCGATGATCAGCCGCTGTCGATCATCGACGGCATGAGCCAGACCGCCACCGTGTGCGGCGGCTTCGGCGAGGACCCGGTGGTGCAGGGCCTGGTCGAGGGCGCGTTCGGCGACACGCTGGTCACCAACGAGGACACCGCGCTCGGCGAGACCGACGCCGCGGCGGCCTACGCCAACACGCTGCGCCAGCTGGTGCCAGGCCTGCCCCACGTCACGTTCGTGGCCTCGGGCGCCGAGGCCAACGAGAAGTCGCTGGCGCTCGCGCGCATCAACTGCTCGCGGCCCCAGGCGACCAAGGTGCTGGCGTTCGACGGCAGCTTCCACGGCCGCGCGTACCTCACGCTGCACGCGACCCATTCGCCCTCGAAGCGCACGCCGTTCGAGCTCGCCGGCTACGAGGCGACCTTCGCGCCGTTCCCGGTGTGGACCCCGCCCCTCGGCGGCGAGGAGCCGCAGGCGCCGTCGGGCTTCTACGCCGCCGCCGCCGCTGGCGACGCCGCCGATCTGATCGAGCGCTTCAGCGACGCCAAGCGCGATCCGCTCCTGGCCGCCGAGGTCGCGGCGCTGGTCGCGGTCCACGAGGCGCTGTCCTCGGGCCAGTACTTCGCGTGCATCGTCGAGCCGATGCAGTCGGAGGGCGGCGATCGCTACGCCACCGAGCGGTTCTTCCGCGCGCTGCGCCTGCTCACCCGCTTCCACGACACGTTCCTGCTGTTCGACGAGGTCCAGGTCGGCTTCGCGCTCGGCGGGCCGTTCGTGTGGCACACCAAGTTCCGGCTGCACAACCGCCGCGGCCAGCCCGACTACCCCGACGCGGTCGCGTTCGCCAAGCGCGCGCAGGTCGGCGTCGTGATGTCGCGGTTCGATGATCCCGAGCCGGCGAGCGCGCACAACGCCTCGCTGGTGCGCGGCCGCATCCACGCCGAGATGGTCTCGACCGAGCACAACGCGCACCGCATCGAGAAGCTGGTGGTGCCGCGCCTCGCCGCGATCGCCCACGCGTACCCGCACCTGGTGAGCGCGCCGCGCGCCTGCGGCTACGCGTTCGCGTTCGATCTGCCCACGCCCGCGGTCCTCGATGCCTTCATCGGGCAGCGCTTCTGGCGCGGCGGCATCGTCTTCGCCGCCGGCACCAAGACCGCGCGCTATCGCCTCAGCGACTCGTTCCTGGCCCGCGAGATCGATCTGCTGTTCGACTCGATCCGCCGGTCGTTGTCGTGGCTCGACGCCCACCCCGACAAGAAGCCGCCGGCGTGGGAGGACCTGCCGCCGCCGATCGCCAAGACCGTGAAGGAGCTGCCCGATCTGCGCTACCGCCAGGTCGCCTCCGACGACGCGATGGCGCTGTTGCCCGCGATCCTCGACATCGAGTACCAGGTCTACGAGCCGGCGCGGCGCACGCCGCCCGCCGAGATCCGCGCGGCGCTCGAGGACGCCGAGGGCTCGGTCGTGGTCGCCGAGATGCAGAACGGCGAGGTCTCGACGCTGATCGGGTTCGCGATCGGCGCGCCGCTCGAGCACTCGAAGGACGTCGAGGGCCCCGACGACGACCACATGCTCGGCAAGAACAACACGATGTACTCGGTGTCGATCACGGTCGCGCCGGGCTACCAGTCGAGCGGCATCGGCCGTCGCCTGAAGGAGATGCAGGTCCGCGACGCGGCCGCGCGCATGGTCGATGGCCGGCCGCGCTACCGCTACCTGACCGGCCGCAATCGCGTCGGTCGCACCGCCGAGATGACGCACCTGAACCGCGTCTTCGGCGCCCACGTCGTGCAGGTCCTCACCGGCCAGTACGAGGATCCCGAGGGCCAGGCGATCTACTACCGGATCCCGCTCGGCGGCATCGCGCCCGATCCGGCGCTGCGCGCGCCGGTGTCGCGCCGCCCGGGCGACGCCCACGACGAGAAGCCGGTCGATCTCGCGAGCGGGCTCGTGAAGGTGTTCGCGACCGCGCCGGCCAGCCTGCGCGCGGCCGAGGCGAGCGGCCTCCTCTACGGCCCCGCGGTCAACAAGATCACGCTCATGAACTACGCGACGACCGGCATGATCCGGGCGCTCGAGTGGGAGAGCGCGCTGGTGCCGGACCTGCCGCACCTGTACCTGACCTCGTCGCGCGACGAGTCCTTCGACAAGGCGCTGCGCCTCATCAAGTGCACGCGCAAGACCGCGGCGATCGCGATCGGCCTCGACGGTGGCTACCTCGGCCACACCGTCGCGTCGGCGCGCTCGCTGTCGGATCCCGCGGTCCACAACGGCGGCCCCGCGCACTTCGCGTGGCCGCGCGTGCCGCACCCGGCGGTGGTCGGCACCGCCGCCACCATCACGGCGCTGCGCGACGTGGTCGCGGCGGCTGGCGGCCCGACGAAGATCTTCGGGTTCTTCTACGAGATCGTGCAGGAGCGCACCGGCCGGGTGATCCCGGCTGACTTCTGGCCGGCGCTGGCGGCGCTGCGCAAGGAGCTCGACCTGCCGCTCGCGGCGGTCGAGAACACGACCTCGATGTACCGCAGCGGCCACGGCGCGTTCGCGGGCCCGTCGACCGGCCTCGTGCCGGACCTGATGCTGTGGTGGGGCGGGGCCCAGACCGGCTACCTGCACTGCACGCCGCGCTGGTTCATCGGCACGCCGCTGACCCTGGTCTCGACCTGGGACGGCGACGAGCTGTCGCTCATCCGCACGCACCACCAGCTGCGCGCGGCGCGCTCGATCGACATCCACGCGGCCTCGGCCGCGCTCGATCGGGCGCTGTCGCCGGCGATCCGCGCCAACCTGCCGGTCTACGGCCAGGGCCTGTACCGCGTGATCGACGCGGGCGATCGCGCGATCGCGCTCGCGAAGAGCGTGCGCGACCGCGGCGTGGCGCTGCGCATGTTCAAGGGCGGGCGCCTGGGCGTGGTGCCCACGCTCGACGGCGCGATCACCGAGGCCGCGGCGCTGGGCAAGGCGCTCGCCGAGGCGCTCGCGTGAGGACCCTCGAGCTGCCCGCGGGCGCGTCGCCGCGCACCTGGGGCCAGATCCACGGCGAGTCGTTCCGCGGCGAGGTCCGGGCGCTCGCGGCGATCCGCACGTACCTGTGCATCACCAACGGTCGCTTCGGCGATCGCAGGGCGGTGCTCGACGCCGCCGACGCGCACCTGCCGGTGCTCGCCCGCTACGATCGGGGCCTGCACGACGAGCTGTGCGGCATCGCCGAGGGCGCGGGCGTGACCCCGGCCGAGATCGTGGTCGCGAACCACTACACCGATCTGCGCGACCTCGATCCCGATCCCGCGAAGTGGGACAACGCGCCCGAGGGGCCCGACTCGGATCCCGGCGGCTGCAGCGTGGTGTGGTCGGAGACCGTCACCGGCCGGATCCTGGCGCAGACCTGGGACATGCACGCGACCGCGATCCCGTACGTGATGATGCTCAAGGTCCCGGCCAGCGACGCCGGGCCTGCGGGCTGGTTCCTGACGCTCACCGGCTGCCTCGGCCTCGCGGGCATGAACTCGGCGCGGGTCGCGATCGCGATCAACAACCTGTACTCCAACGACGCGACCGTCGGCGTGGTGTGGCCGGCGATGGTGCGCAAGGCGCTGCACCACAAGACCGCGCTGGCCGCGCGGGATCAGGTGATGCAGAGCCCGATCGGCTCGGGCCATCACTACTTCGTCGCCGATCGCACCCACGCGTTCGGCATCGAGACCTCCGGCCGGCTGCGCCGCGTGACCTACGCCGGCGAGCGGGTCAGCCACTGCCACACCAACCACTGCCTCGACGCGGCGGTCGGCGCGGTCTCGACGGTGCCCAAGACCAGCACGACCTACGATCGGCTGTCGTGGCTCGATCGCAGCGTGGCCGCGAGCCCGATCGTCGACCTGCCCGATGTCTGGCGCCGGCTCGGATCGCAAGAGGGCTGGCCGCGCAGCGTGTGCACCAACATGGCGACGCCAGAGTATCCGCACGGCACCGCGACCTGCGGCGCGATCGCCGCGAACCTCGACACCGGCGAGCTGTGGGCGCAGGGCGGCTTCATCACCAACGTGGCGGCCGAGCGGTTCGCGCTCGATGACGCGGGAGCTTCGGCGTGAGCGACTACCCGTTCTTCTTCACCTGGCAGGCCCAGGCCGGCGCCAAGCCGGTCGAGATGACCGGCGGGCAGGGCGCCTGGTTCGACACCAGCGATGGCAATCGCTGGCTCGACCTCGGCGCGCTCAGCTACCAGGTCAACCTGGGCCACGGCGAGAAGCGCGTGACCGACGCGATCAAGCGTCAGGCCGACTCGCTGTGCCTCGCGTCGCCCAACATGATCTACCCGGCCAAGCGCGAGCTGGCCGAGCGGCTGCTGAAGATGGCGCCGCCAGGCTTCACCAAGGTGTTCTTCACCCTCGGCGGCGCCGAGGCCAACGAGAACGCGGTGAAGATGGCGCGGCTGGTCACCGGCCGGCAGAAGATCATCAGCCGCTACCGGAGCTATCACGGCGCGTCGATGGGCGCGTTGACGCTCACGGGCGACTGGCGGCGCGTGCCGTTCGAGCCCGGCATCCCGGGCGTGGTCCACGTGCAGGACTGCTACTGCGATCGCTGCCCGTTCGGCAAGACCGTGAGCACGTGCGGTCGCGAGTGCGCGACCAACATCGGCCAGGTCATGCAGCTCGAGGGGCAGGGCATGAAGACCGTGGCCGCGGTCATCCTCGAGCCGGTGCCCGGCGCCAACGGCGTGCTGGTGCCGCCGCCGGAGTACTGGCCGCTGGTCCGCAAGGCCTGCGACGAGGAGGGCGCGCTGCTCATCGCCGACGAGGTGCTCACCGGCTTCGGGCGCACGGGCACGCCGTTCGGCTTCATGCACTGGGACGTGGTCCCCGACATGATCACGGTCGCGAAGGGCCTGACCGGCGGCTACGCCACGATGGGCGCGGTGCTGGTCCACGAGCGGGTCGCGAAGCACTTCGACGATCACGTCCTCGCCTGTGGCCTGACCTTCTACGCCCACCCGCTGGCGTGCGCGGCGGCCAACGCCTGCCTCGACGTCTACGAGGCCGACAACCTCTACGCGAACTCCGCGGCGCTCGGCCCGGTGCTCAAGCGCGAGCTCGAGGCGATCGCGGCCAAGCTGTCCGGTCGCCGGACGTTCGTGCGCGGCCTCGGGCTGCTCGCGGTGCTCGAGGTCGAGGCGCCGGCGGCGGCGTGGGCGGCGTTCTCGCGCGAGCTGGCGGCGCGCAAGCTGTCCTTGCACGTCGACGGCAAGCGCCAGACCGCGATCATCGCGCCGCCCCTGTGCATCGGTGAAGCAGAGCTGGTGACCGGCGTGCGCGCGTTCGGCGACGCCGCGGTCGCCGCGTTCGGAGGAGCCTCGTGAGCATCGGACGACATCGCGACAAGGTGGTGGCCTCGGTCGAGCAAGCGCTCGCGCCGCTCGCCGACGGGATGACGGTCATGGTCGGCGGCTTCGGCCTGTCGGGCAACGCGGAGGCGCTGATCGCCGGCGTGGTCGCGAAGGGCGTGCGCAACCTGACCCTGGTCTCGAACAACGCCGGCAACCTCGGCATCGGGCTCGCGACCTGGCTCAAGGCCGGCATCATCAAGAAGGTGATCTGCAGCTACATCGGCGCGAACGAGGACCTGCACACGCGCATGGCCTCAGGCGAGGTCCAGGTCGAGATCACGCCGCAGGGCACGCTCGCCGAGCGCATGCGCGCCGCGGGCGCGGGTATCCCGGCGTTCTACACGCCGACCGGCGTGGGCACGGTGGTCGAGGAGGGCAAGGAGACCAAGATCTTCGACGGCCGCACGTACCTGCTCGAGCGCGCGCTGCACTCGGATGTCGCGCTGATCCGCGCCGCCAAGGTCGACCGCTTCGGCAACTGCCGGTTCTGGCGCACCGCCCGCAACTTCTCGCCGATGATGGCGACCGCCGCGAAGACCGCGATCGTCGAGGCCGACCACCTGGTGGAGAACGGCGCGATCGATCCCGACGACATCCACCTGCCGGGCATCTACGTGCACCGCATCGTCGAGGTCCGCGAGCACAAGAATCCCTTCGAGTACCGCACGGTCCGGAAGCGGGAGACGGCACAATGAGCGAGCGAAGCGAGCGGCTCCGGGTCCGGATGAGCTCGAGCTCCGCGTCCTCGCGGGGGACGAGCGATCAATGAGCTATTCGAAGGAAGCGATGGCGCGGCGCGCGGCGCAGGAGATCGCCGAGGGTTCGATCGTGAACCTGGGCATCGGCCTGCCGACGCTCGTCGCCGACTACCTGCCCGAGGGCCACGCCTGGCTGCACAGCGAGAACGGCCTGCTCGGCATGGGCCCGTTCCCGTACGAGGGCGACGAGGATCCGCAGCTGATCAACGCCGGCAAGCAGACCGTCACGGTGCTGCCCGGCGGGTCGACCTTCGACTCCGCGACCTCGTTCGCGATGATCCGCGGCGGCCACGTCGATCTCGCGATCCTCGGCGCGATGCAGGTCTCGGCCACCGGCGATCTCGCCAACTGGGCGGTGCCCGGCGGCAAGGTCATGGGCATCGGCGGCGCGATGGATCTCGCGTCGGGCTGCCGGCGCGTGCTCGTGATGATGCAGCACGCGACCAAGGAGGGCGAACACAAGCTGGTCGCGCGCTGCAGCTACCCGCTGACCGCGCGCGCGGTGGTCACGCGGATCATCACCGAGCTCGGCGTGTTCGATCCGGTCGAGGGCGCGTTCCGCGTGATCGAGCTGGCGCCCGGCGTGGAGCGCGCGAAGGTCGCGTCGCTCACCGGCGCGCCGCTCGTGGACTGACCCGCCGCGCATCCGGTCGCGGGTCGGCGTAGCATCCGCGCATGGTGCGCCGTGACGACGCCGATGGTCCCGATGAGGGACAGGACGTGTCTTGCTGCGCTTCTCCAGCGGGTGCAAGTCCCGTCCCGGTAAGCGTCGGAGCGCCGGGTAGCAGGTCGCCGGAACCGAGGGAGACCG
>JAIOQA010000292.1 GCA_021413675.1 Deltaproteobacteria bacterium
CGCCGCGTCGCCCCCGCGCCCGAGGCGCGCCCGGCCGGCGTCGAGGCCCGGCGCCGCAACGACGTCGGCCACAGCGAGCGTCCCAACGTCGATCTCGATGTCGGATCGGCGGCGCCGTCGCGCCTCGAGACCCACGACCCCGCCGCGGATCCCGCCGACGACACCTCGATCGCGACGTTCGTGCAGGCGACGCCGATCGACGAGGCCGCGGGCGGCGATCTGTCGCTCGTGCTCAAGAGCCTCGACGGCCGCACGCCCGGCTCGCCCGCGTCCCCGCCGCCGACCTCGCCGACCGCCGTGGCGCAGGCCGCCGCCGCCGCGCCCGCCGCGCCGCGCACGTCGATCACGCCACCACCGTCGCCACCGGCATCGCCGCCACCGGCATCGCCGTCCTCCGCGACGCCCCCGCCCACGCCGCCGCCGCTGCCCCCGCGCCTGCCGCCGACGCCGTCGTCACCGTCGGTGCGGATCGCGCGCGATCACACCGTCGTCGATCCGCCGCCGACCCGCATCGCGCGCCCCGATGCGCTGATCGATCGCCCGTTCACGCCGCCCCAGGTCCTGCCGATTCCGGAAATTCCCGAGCCCGGCCTGGTCCACGCCGCGCGCTACTCGTTCACGTTCGTGCGCGCGCGCTGGCAGCGGCGCAGCGCGATCAAGGTGCTCGGCGAGGAGATCAAGCAGGAGACCTCGTCGCTCGACCAGGTCCTCGGCGAGCTCGGCAAGGCGGCGCGCGGCGCCAACGTCGAGGGCCGCGCGTTCGCGTCGGAGAACGCCGGCATCACCGCCGCCGAGGCGCGCCGCGATCAGCTCGACCGCGACAACGCCGAGCTGGCCTCGCGCCGCGACGACGAGAACGCCAAGTTCGCCGAGATCGAGCGCGATCGCCTGTCCAAGCAGACCGACGCCGAACGCCTGGTCGCCGACGCCCAGCGCGAGCTCGGCAACTTCGAGGGCCAGCGCCGCAGCCTGCGCGAGAAGCGCAAGGAGATCGAGCGGCGCCAGAAGGCGTTCCTCAAGGCCGCCGAGGACCGCGACGCCGAGGCCGGCAACGCGGCGATGGGCGACACCCGGTCGCTCCTGCGCCGCCAGGCCGAGGATCACCGGCGCGAGGCCGCGGCCCTCGAGCCCGAGCGCCAGGATCTCGATCGGCGGATCGCCGCGCTCGAGCGGCCGATCGCCGACGCCCAGGGCAAGGTCGACGCCGCGCGCGGCGAGCTCGACGCCGCGCGCCGCAGCCTCAGCGACGCCCGCGAGGGCCACACCCATCGCAAGGCCGAGATCGAGGCCGAGCAGAAGCGCAAGGCGCGCGAGCACACCCAGGCCGACGCCGAGATCCTGCGCCGCATGGTCACGCTCGGCACGCTCGTGAACCTGAACCGCGTCGAGCGGGCCGAGTTCACCGAGCTGTACGAGCGCGTCGACCGGCTTCGCACGGCGATCGCCGCGCGGACCACCGAGATCGAGAAGCTCACCGCCGAGCGCGAGGCCTACGACAAGGGCTCGCTGGTGCGCGGCCTGGTCGTGATCGGCGGCGCCGCGGTCGGGCTGGTCACGCTGATCGTGATCCTGCTCGCGATGTTCTGAGCCACGGCCCGGCAACCGGCGTGAAACGCCCGGGCCGCGCAGAGGTGGATGTGGGATGCGCGTCCACGGCCGTCGAGAGCCTGGCGCGCGCCCGCCGTGATAGGGTGGTGGCAGTGCCAAAGGTCCTCGTCACCAACAACAGCGAGCTGTTGCGGCACCTGACCACGCCCCTGTTCCGCCGCCTCGCCCTCGAGGTGTTTGCGGTCTCGTCCGGCGACGAAGCCCAGGCTGCGTTCGAGCGCGAGCGCCCCGGGCTCGCGATCCTCGACGCCGAGCTGGCCGGGGTGTCGGGCTACGACATGACCCGCCGGATCAAGACGGCGGCGCCCGAGACACGCGTGGTCCTGGTCCTCGGCAAGCGGCTCACCCCCGATCAGATGCGGCGCGTCGCCGACTGCGGCTGCGACGAGGTGCTGATCGCCCCGATGACCGCCGACGAGCTCTACGACGTCGTCGCGATCCAGCTGGGCATGCCGCGCCGCGGCGCCGAGCGCTACCGCATCGAGATCGCGGTCGGCGATCGCCCGATCGACGCCACGCTCACCAACCTGTCCGTCGACGGCGCCCGCCTGGTCGTGCGCGAGGCGGTCGCCGAGCACGCCGCGCTGGCGCTGACGATCGTCCCCGACGGCGGCACCGCGATCACGATCCATGGCCGCGCGATCTGGGTGCAGCCGCGCGACGGCCGCACCGTGGTCGGCGTCGCCTTCGACGACCTCGACGACAACGGCCGGCAGCTGCTGGCCCGCCTCACGCAGTGGGAGATCGTCGACGACACCGCGCGGACCCGCGTCGTGCTCAAGGGCGACTTCACCGAGGCCACGCGCTTCGACGAGCTCCTGCCCGCGATGCTGGGCCGCGTCGACTTCGACCTGGCCCAGGTGACGTACATGAACTCGCTCGGCGTGCGCGCCTGGTGCGAGTTCCTGCGGTCGGCGCCGATCCAGGGTTACGAGTTCCACGCCTGCTCGATCCCGTTCGTGCTCCAGGCCTCGATGGTCGAGGACGTGCTCGGCCGCGGCACGGTCACCTCGTTCTTCGCGCCCTACCACTGCGCCGCGTGCGACCACCAGGAGGACCGCCTCCTGCAGTCGGCGGCGGTGCTGGCGTCGAGCCTCGAGCCGCCGACCTTCACGTGCCCGAAGTGCAACGGCGAGCTGACCTTCGACGATCTGCCGGAGCGCTACTTCGCGTTCCTGCAGCACGACAGCTAGCCCGGGGCGTGCGCGCGCGCCCACCGGGCGCTGTCGCCCGGCGATCCGACGCAAGCCCGCTGAGCGTGGCGGCCGACGGCGGCCTCGGGCTTGCTCTCACGAGATCCATGAGTCGGACATCATGGATGGCGGGAGTCTGCGTCGCGAGCGCGATGTTGCTGGGGGCGAGCACGACCTGCAACCGCAGCAGCCCGCCGCCCGAGCCGCCGCCGCCGCCGCTCGCGAAGCCCGTCACCCACGCCGCGGTCGCCGACGACGATCTGCGCGTGATGGTGGCCGAGCTCGCGGCCAGCAAGGCGTGCACGATGATCCGCGGCCAGTTCCGCCCCCTGCGCGATCCGCAGCGACCGTCGATCGTCACCGGGGTGTTCTGGATCCGCGCCTGCGACATCACGCAGGCCGGCACCAACGTCACGTTCGAGCTCACCGGCGACGGCTGGCAGTGGGCCGATCAGCAGATGAAGAAGGCCGGCGGCACGTTCGCCGTGCGCCAGCACGTGCGCTTCCACGTGACCAGCCGGCTGCCCGGCGCGCTCGACATCGCGTACGCGCAGGGCCCGCACGTGGTGTCGATCTGGTTCACGCCGAGCGCGATCCCCGAGGTCAAGGTGACGACCATCGGCGGGATCGAGGTCGACGAGCAGGGCCTGTGGTCGTCGGTGGTCGGCGGCGTGTCGTCGGTGTTCGCGAGCTCGCCCGAGGAGAAGGCGGTCGCCAGGGCCGACGCCACCGGCGCCCACGAGTTCGAGAAGCAGTTCGCCGACGGGCTGTCGGTGACGGTCAACCTGTGCACCGGGCTGCCGCGCTTCGGCCTGGGCCGACCGCCAACGGCAAGATGGTCACCGCCGATGTCGGCGAGACGCCGCGGGTGCCGGTCGAGCTGCAGCCCGGCGGCCTGATGCTCTTCGGCCCGTACCCGGCGCCCGATGGCATGACCGTCCGGGTCGGCGCACCGACCGGCGCGGTCCAGATGCAGGTGATGTGTCAGGCCGAGGCCGAGGCGCTCGCCCGGGCCTACATCGCGGGCGCGGCGATCCCGGCGGGCCACCCGCTGGTCTCGAAGGTGTTCACCAAGGACGCCACGATGCGCGCGAAGGGCGCGTCGTGCCCGGTCGTGGTGATCGCGCAGCTGGTGGCGCCGGGCCTCATCCCGGTCAGCTTCAACTGGCAGCGCCCCCAGGGGGAGGCGGCCTACGCGGCGGGCGGGCCGCTGATCCACTGCGAGAAGCCGGCGGCGGCGAAGGCCACGGAGCCAGCAGCGCCGGCAAAGGCGCCCTGAGTCTCGGAGGGGTGCGCTAGCCAACTAGCCGGCGGCCGCGACGACCTGCGCGACCAGCGCGGTCAGCTGCTCGCGCTCGGCGCGCTCCAGGCCGCCGACCATCGTCAGCACCGCGGCGGTCACCTCGTCCTCGACGATCCGCGACAGCTTGCGGCCCTGCGGCGTCACGCGCACGTGCGCGGCGCGCCGGTCCTCCGCGGAGGGCACGCGCTCGACCAGGCCGCGCTTCTCCGCGCGATCGATCAGCCCGCTCAGGCTCGACTTCTCGAGCTCGAGGTGGCGCGCGAGCTCGAGCATCGCCGGCTCGCGATCGCGGAGGATCCCGAGCAGCCGCACCTGCACGAGCGACAGGTCGTGGCCGGCGGCGATCCGGGCCAGCGTGGCGTGGAGGCGGAACGACAGCTGGAACAGGCCATCCACCAGGTCGAGATCGTGGGCGCGAGGGGGCATCGCTTTTCTCTTGCGTAGTTCGTGGCACGAACTATATGGTTCGCATCACGAACAACTGGAGCATGCCATGAACGCCGCCGTGATCCACGCGCACGATCGCGCCCCTCGCTACGAGCCCTTCACCCTCCCGGCGCCCCGCGATGGCCTCGTCGTCGACGTGCTGGCCGCCGCCCTGTCGCCGCGGTCCCGCGCCGGCGCTTCGGGCCAGCACTACACGAGCACCGGCGCGTTGCCGCTGGTGCCCGGCATCGACGGCGTCGGGCAGCTCCCCGACGGCCGCCGCGTCTACTTCCTCGCGGCCGACGACCAGCTCGGGACGATGGCCGAAAAGACCATCGCCGACCCGCGCCTCCTCGCGCCGCTGCCCGATGGCGTCGGGGCGAGCGCGATCGCCGCCGCGATGATCCCGGCGATCTCGTCGTGGGTCGCGCTGACCCAGCGGGTCGCGCTCCGGCCCGGGCAGGACGTGCTGGTGCTCGGCGCGACCGGCGCCGCGGGCCAGCTCGCGGTGCAGATCGCCCGTCACCTGGGGGCCGGCCGCGTGATCGCCGCCGGGCGCGATCCGGTCGCCCTCGCCCGCGTCCGCGGGCTCGGCGCCGACGAGGTCGTCGCCCTCACCGGCACGCCGGCAGACGGCGACGCGGTGGCGGCGGTCGCGAGCGAGGTCGATATCGTCCTCGACTACCTCTGGGGCTCGGTGACCGGCGTGGTCATGCCGGCCCTGTGCCGCCGCCGCGAGGCCGCGAGCCGCGCGCTCGCGTGGGTGCTGATCGGCTCGATCGCCGGCGAGGAGCTCGCGCTGTCGTCGGTGCTGCTGCGGAAGCGCAACCTGCACGTGCTCGGCAGCGGCCAGGGCGCGACGACCACCGCCGACATGTTCGCGGCGGCCCCGGCGGTCATCGCCGCGATCGCGGCGGGCCTGCTCCAGACCGCGATCCGCGAGGTGCCGCTGGCCGAGGTCGAGCGCCACTGGTCGGCGCCGCTGCCATCCGGCGAGCGCCTGGTGTTCGTGCCGACCGGCGCGTGACCGGGATCCGAGGCTGCCATCCTTTCGGATGACCGCCTCATTCCCTCAGGCGCCCATCCGCTCCTGGTAGATCCGCATGATGTCGGCCGCGGTCTCCTCGATCGCGCGGTTGGTGACGTCGATGACGGGCCAGTTGGAGTGCTTGCGGAAGATCTCGCGCGCGAAACCGATCTCGGTGTCGATGTGCGTGCGCGTGCCGTAGCTCGAGTCGTGCGGCATGCCGAGGTGCTTGAGGCGGGCCTGGCGGATGCGCATGAGCGAGTCGGGGTTGATGATCAACCCGAAGACCTTGCGCTCGTCGACCTGCTTGAGCTCCTCGGGCGGGTCGATGCCGAGCACCAGCGGCACGTTGGCGACCTTGAGGCCGCGCTGCGCGAGGTAGGTCGACAGCGGCGTCTTCGAGGTGCGCGAGATGCCGACCAGCACGATGTCGGCCTTGGGCAGGTTGCGCGGCTCGGCGCCGTCGTCGTTCTTGACCGCGAACTCGACCGCCTCGATGCGGCGGAAGTAGTCCTCGGTGATCGTGTGCAAGAGGCCGGGGACGCCCGCGGCCTTGGCCTCGAGGAACGAGGCGAGCTTGCCGATCAGCGCGCCGATCAGGTCGACCGACTCGACGTTGTAGCGCTCGACCAGCTTGGCGATCAGGTCGCGCTCCTCGGCGTTGACCACCGTGAACACGACCAGCGCGTGCAGCTCGGCCGCCTTCGCGATGATCTCCTCGCACTCGCTCTCGAGGCGAACCCGCGAGTAGGTGCGGACGTGAACCTTGCTCTCGAACTGCAGCGTCGCGGCGCGGACCATCCGCTCGGCGGTCTCGCCGGTGGCGTCGCTGAGGATCATCACCGTCTTCATGCGCGCCTCTATACCACGGCCGGCAGGCCCCCTCCGCCCGCGTCGCGAACCGGGGCGGTGACGCACGGTGGCACCTCGCGTCGGCCGGAACCGGGCTCAGCGGCCGCCAGGCTTCGGCGCCTCGGGGATCGGCTACACCACGGGGAGCGATCGACGGCGGGTGCCGGGCGGCGGCGCCTCGGCGCGGCGAAAGTCGACCACCCGCGGGCACTCGGGATCGGGCGCGGTCGGATCGCCAGCGTGGCCCGACACCACCTTGCAGCCGCCGCGGCAGAGATCGTGATAGCTGCACGACGCGCAGGGCTCCAGCGCCTCCCGCCACGCGCGGTACGGGATGAACGCGTCGGGCCGGGTCCAGTGCGCGGCCAGCTCGTCGATGCGCGGCCGCAGCGGATCGGGCGGCGCGAAGCTGCACGCGGTCGCGGCGCCGGTGGCCTTGGCCGCGACCAGGAAGTTGCCGGCGGTGCAGCCGTAGACCGCGAGGCCGGCGAGCAGCGCGCGATCGGGCTGGTGGTGCGCGAGCATCGGCACGTACGAGCAGTCGACGCGCACGCGCAGGCGGTGGCGGCGCGCGCCCGCCAGGATCGTCGGCAGGAGCGCGCGGTGCTGGGCGTCGGTGCACGCCATCGCGCCGTAGGCCGCGGCCCCTCGGCCCGAGGGCTTGAAGCGCAAGAGCTCGACCTCGTTCAGGCGGTGCGCGCGGGCGTACGCGAAGATCGCGCCGAGCTCGTCGAAGTTGTGGCGCGTGACCACGACGTTGATGCCGATCTCGCGCTTCACCGCGCGCAGCGCCGCGAGCGCCGCGTCGGCGCGCGCGAAGCCGTCGACGCCGCGGACCTTCGCGTAGGTCGCGCCGAGGCCGTCGAGCGAGACGTTGATCTGGCCGAACAGGTCGGCGTGGGCCAGGACGTTGTCGAGGTGCGCGAGCCCGCTGGTCGTGAGGTTGGGGACCAGGCCGCGCCCGCGCGCGTACGCGGCGAGCTCGCCCAGCCACGGCAGGATCGCGCTCTCGCCGCCGCCGAGCGCGAGGTGGAACACGCCCATGCGCGCGAGCTCGTCGATCGCGCGCTTCCAGTCGGCGAGCCCGTACTCGCGCGGCGCGCCGCCCGGCGACGCGCCGGTGTAGCAGCCGGTGCAGCCGACGTCGCAGCGGTTGGTGAGCTGCAGGTGCGCCTCGAGCGGCGCGGCCAGCGGCGCGCGACCGATCACGCCGTCGTCGGCGGGATTGGCCCACAGCGCGCCACCGTCGCGCAGCCCCAGCACCCGGGCCCGCGCCCGATCCACGAACACCAGCGCGCGCGGGCGCACCAGCTGGACGATCGCGCCGAACCGCTCGAGGCGGGCCTTGCGCGGCCCCCGCGCCCGATCGCGCAGCGCGCGGAGCGCGGCGATCATCGCAGCGCCGGCGGCGTCGAAGTCGCGGGCGGCTCGGCCCCGGGTCGGCGCCAGCGCAGGAGCGCGCCGATCACCGGCGTCGCCATCGCGAGCGCGGTCGCGCCCAGCAGCAGGAACGTCACGTCGACGCCGAGGCTCGACGAGTTGGGGTTCACGCCCCACTTGATCGCGAGGATCCGTCCCTGCCGCCGCATGTCACTTGCCCGCGGTGGTGAGGCACGCGGCCTCGAACGCCCCGGCCAGCTCCTTCGCCTTGTCCTTGAGCGTGACGGTGCACGAGTAGAGGAGCTTGCCCTCTTTCTCCCACCACGCGACGTAGACGTAGGTCGTGTCGTCGGTCGACGCGACCAGCGTGCGGCCGGTCGGCGACTTCTCGTCCTTCACGACCTTGGCGCTGTTCTGGCCGCTGGTGAACTGCTTGAAGTAGGTGTCGTCGGCGACCGCGGGCCAGTCCTTGACCGTGCCGCACACGCCCTGGCAGGTCGAGCCGACCGAGTAGTCGGTGCCGTGCGACCAGTCCTGCGTGCCCTCGGGCGGCGCGACCGAGCCGGGCATGAAGCCCTCCTTCCAGCCCTTCGGCATGATCGCCGGGACCTTGTCGCGCTTGCCGCCGGCCTCGCCGGCGACGAACTCGAGCTTGCCCTTCCACGCCGCCGGGATGGCCGCGTTGGCCTTCGCCGGATCGAGCGGCGCCTTGTCGCCCCCACCGCCACCGCTGTCGCCACCCTTGCCGCACGCGGCAACCGCGAGCGCGAGCCATGCCAGTCGAGAGATCGCCTTGTTCACGTGTCGTGCCTCCGCAGTGGATGTTGAGCGAATCGCGGTCGTCACGGGGTGCCGTCCTCGCCGCGATGGATGCCGAGGGCGCGCAGCTTCTTGTGCAGGTTGGTGCGCTCGATGCCGAGCGCCTGCGCGGTGCGCGAGATGTTCCACTCGTACTCGGCGAGCTTGAGCCGGATGAACTCGCTCTCGACCTCCTCGCGGAACTCGCGGAGGCTCTTGTTGGCGTAGCGGCCGAGGTCGATCGCGGTCACCGGCGCCGTCGACGCGCGCGAGGCGGCGGTGCTGCTACGCGGACCGCCGAGGTAGGGCGGCAGATCGCGCTCGCGGATGACCTCGTCGGACATGATCACGAGCCGCTCGGCGACGTTGCGCAGCTCGCGCACGTTGCCGGGCCAGTCGTAGGTCTTGAGCCGGGCCATGACCTCGTCGTCGACCGGCTTCTTGGCGAAGCCGTTCTCGTCGCAGCACTCGTGCACGAACGACTCCGCGAGCAGCGGCACGTCATCGAGGCGCTCGCGCAGGCTCGGCGAGTGGATCGGCACGACGTTCAGGCGGAAGAACAGGTCCTCGCGGAACGTGCCCTGCTGGACCATCTGCTCGAGCTCGCGGTTGGTCGCGGCGACCACGCGGCAGTCGGTGCGCAGGCTCTTCTCGCCGCCGACCCGCGTGAACTCCCCGGTCTGCAGCACGCGCAGCACCTTGGCCTGCGCCGACAGCGCCATGTCACCGATCTCGTCGAGGAAGATCGTGCCGCCGTCGGCGACCTCGAACAGGCCGCGCTTCTTGGCGACCGCGCCGGTGAACGCGCCGCGCTCGTGGCCGAACAGCTCGCTCTCGATCAGCTCCGGCGGGATCGCCGCGCAGTTGACCTTCACGAACGCGCCGGCGGCGACCGCGCTGTTGCGGTGGATCGCGCGCGCGATCAGCTCCTTGCCGGTGCCGCTCTCGCCGGTGACCAGCACGCGCGAGCGCGTCGGCGCGACCTTGGCGATCTGCCGGCGCAGGTCGTTCATGACCGGCGTGTTGCCGAGCAGCTCCCAGCGCGCGTCGACCGCGCGGCGCAGCGAGTTGACCTCGCGCCACATCCGGCGGCGCTCGAGGCCGTTGCGCACCGTCACGACCACGCGGTTGCGGTCGAGCGGCTTCTCCATGAAGTCGAAGGCGCCGAGCTTGGTGGCCGCGACCGCGTCATCCACGGTGGCGTGGCCCGAGATCATCACGACCGGGATGTCGGCGTCTCCGCGCGCGTCCTCGGCCTTGCTGCGCAGCGCGCGCAGGAAGTCGAGGCCGTTGTCGTCGCCGAGCTTGACGTCGAGCAGCACGAGATCGATCGGGTGCTGGGCGAGCACGGCATCGGCCTCGGCGATCGAGCCGGCCTCGTGCACGACGTGGCCGTCGCTCTCGAGGACCATGCGCAGCGTGCGGCGGATGTTCTTCTCGTCGTCGACGATCAGCACCGGGGCGCCCGGGACAGGCGGAGCGAGGTCGGTCATGGCGGGTCCTTGATCGTGGGCGCGTCGGGGCGATCGGCGGGCGCGGCGGCGGCGGGGCTGGCCGCGTCGCCGGTGTTGGCGGCGTCCGCGAGCGCGTCGGCGTCGCCGTCACCGTCGGGCTCGGCGCCCTCGGCGTCGCGCGCGCGGAAGCGGCGGCGCGGCGCGGTCGGGCCATGCGCGGCCTCGATCGCCCGACGCTTGCTGCGGTTCCACAGGAGCAGCGCGGCGAGCACCAGCGCGCCGCCCGCGATCAGGAAGGGCCGGCGATCGCGCTCGGGTTCGGGTGGCGGCGGCGCGACCCGCGGCAGGCTGTCGCCCTCGCGCATCGACGGCGGCGGCGGGCGCTCGGCCGGCGCGGTCGGCTCGGTCATCGCAGGCGGCGCCACCGGCGCCGCGGCCGGCGCGGCGACCGCAGCGACCGCGGGGATCGCGAGGTCCACGCGATCCGCGGCGGCGACCTCCGACACGAGCGCCTCGAGCACGTGCTCGCAGGCCCCGCGCGCCGCCGGCGCCGCGCCATCGCGGATCGCGCACTCGGCGCCGATCGCGGTCACGCCCGTCGCGCTCGCGCTGATCAGGACGCGCGTGCGCACGTCGGTCCGATCGCCGGCGCGGCGCCAGGCGAGGTTGGCCTCGGCGACCCGATCGACGACGCGCTCCTGCCAGACCGCGAGCTCGGGCTTCGCGCCACCGGCGGCGGCGTGGACGAGCTCGAGCTCGGCGCGCACGCCGCGCGGCAGATCGGGCTGCGGCGCGGTCGTGAGCCGCCAGATGCTGAGCGTGTTGCCATCGCTGACCGCGACGCGGGTCGCAACCCCCACGAGCGGTGCGCCGGCGAAGTGGTCCGACGTGCTGAGCCTGGCCGCGAACGCCCTCGTGCGGGTCGCGTCGTCCTGCCAGCCGCTCGGGGCCGCTGGCAACTCCGGCGGCGCGGCCTGCGCGACCGCCGCGCTCGCCAGGATCACCGCGATGATCGCGCGCCTCATCGCGTGCCTCCCGCGGCGACGACCTCGGGGGCCGCGGTCAGTGCTGCCCACACGCCGTCGCACGCCTTCGCGCATCCGCTCGGGTCGCGATCGTTGCCGAGGCACGCGACCGCGGTCGACACGAGCGCCCCCGACGGCCGCGGCGTCACGAAGCCGCGCACGCGCCCGGTCAGGCCATGCGCGTGGATCGGCCCGTCGATCGCCGCGACGCCGTTCGCCGGATCGCCGGTCAGCGACACGCCCACGCCCTCGGCCAGCGCGGCCGCGGCGTCCTTGGGATCGTCGTCGACCTTGCCGTCGACCGCGACCGCGATCAGGTAGCAGCCCGCCGCCGGATCGCCCCACGCCTGGGCTCGCGCCGCAGTGCCCGCCGCGGCCTGCGCGGCGTGCGCGACCGCGGGCAAGGGCGTCCACTGCGCCGGCACCGCGAGGGTGAGCGAGCGGCCGTCGGCGGCCGCGCCGCGACACGCGCCCAGCGCGAACGCCGCGACCAGCGCTAGCCCTGCGCGACCCATACCGTCTCGCCCGGCTCGACGCCCAGCCGCGCGCGGACCTCGGCGGTCACGCCGATCGAGCCATCCTCCATCGGGATGATCCGCGCGCCGGTGGCGCGGAACCCCGGGCGCTGACCTGCGCGCTCGCACGCCAGCACCGCCCACGGCCGCTCGCCGTCGGCGTCGTCGACGCTCGCGATCACCGCCGTCCGGGCGCCGGACACGATCGTGATCGCGTCGGTCGTCGCCATGAAGTGCGGCCCGCCGTCGAACGGATCGATCTGCCCGGCGTACTCGAAGCCGATCCGGCGCAGCATCTTCTCGACGCCCTTGGTCTCGGGGCCGACCACGCCGATCACCGCGCGCACGTCGGCGGGCAACAGCTCGGTGTGGATCGGATCATCGGGGAACAGGGCCGCGATGAACTCCTTGTTGTCCTTCGACAGGAGGTCGGCCTCTTGATAGTTGAGCCCGGTGAAGTTGCGGCCGAGGTGCTCCCACAGCTTGCTCGTGCCATCGGCCTCGAGCGGCGGCAGCAGCTCCGAGAGGACGCGCGACCGGAACACCGGGCGGTGCATGCGGATGAACAGGAACCGCACGTACGACAGCGCCTTGCCCAGCGCCTCGGGGTTGCCGCGGTACTCGGGCAACAGGATGAGGCCGCCGATCTCGGTCGGGCCGTCGTAGTTGTAGCCGATGCGCAGGACCTGATGAACGAAGTAGCGATCGAGCGTGTACGAGTACCGCTCCTCGCTCTCGACCCGGAAGAACACGTGCGGCGCGCGCTTGGTGCCGTGCTGCGCGTGGATCATCGAGGTGCCGATGACCTTCTTCTTGGTCAGGTCCTCGACCACGAACACGTACTCGCGCTCGTGCGGCGGGATGGTCTCGGCGAACGACTTCTCTGACAGCGCGAGGATCGCCTCGATGTGCTTGCGGTCGTGGGGCAGATTGACGGTGTCGAGGTGCTCGGCCACGGCCAAGATCTGGTCGACATCTTCTCGATACGATTGACGAATTCGGAACATGGCGAGGCCGGTGGAGCAGCCTACCACGATCCTCGTTCGCCGGACTTACGGGAGCGCGTTCGCGACCAGCGCGAGGCCGTCGTCGACGGACGTGGTCGCGGCCTCGCGCAGCCACGCGGTCAACCCCGGCGCGGTCCGCTCGACGGCGAGGTCGGCGCCCGACAGGATCCGGATCGGCATGCGGCCGTTGGCGGTGCGCCGCGCGTTCTCGGCCTCGATCCAGTCGAGGACCTGGGGCAAGGCGACCACGGTCGCAGCCTTGGTGTCGTGCATCAGCACGACCGCGCGATCCTGGAGGTGCTGGATCCGCTTGATGATGTAGGCGGCGGTGACGTCGCCGTTCTTGTTCTTCCACTCCTGCGGATCGATGTCCCAGTGGAAGTGCGCGAGGTGGCGCTCGGCGAGCAGGTCCACGACCCGGTTGCAGTACGAACCGTAGGGCGTGCGGAACCACAGGACCGGCATGCGCGCGAGGCGCTCGAGGATCTCGTGGCTGTGATCGACCTCCCAGGCGCGCTTGGCGTCGTCCTTGACCGTGCACAGCTGCGCGTGGGTCTGGGTGTGGTTCGCGACGATGTGGCCCTCGCGGACCACGCGATCGATCAGGTGCTGCGACTTCTCGACGGCGCCGGTCTCGAAGTGCCAGCCGTTCATGAAGAAGATCGCGTGCACGTGGTGCTTGGCGAGGATGTCGAGGATCTTGCCGGTGGTCGGCTCGTTCGGGCCGTCGTCGAACGTGAACAGCAGCTCGGGCGCGCCCGTGCTGGAGGGCCCGGCGGCCGGCGACGACCAGCCCTTCGCGCGGCCGGGGGCGACCTGGGTCGTCAGCGCGACCAGGGCGGCAGCGAGCGCGACACCGCGGCGAGCCATCATCTCCAGATCTAACACGCGAACCCCGTGGAGCATTCACGGGATGGCGTGGCGCGCCGCCGAAGATCTCGGAATCTGCATCCGGGGGCTACACGGCCGCGGGTTCTGGCCGACTTACCCAGCCGAGCCCCATGCCGCCGTCGCTGCCCGCCGCCCTGCGCCACCGCACTGCCAGCTGCGAGCTCCACCAGCTCGACGAGGCCTTCGGCCCTGCGCGGATACGCAGCAACTCGCCGATGGCCGCGCCCGGCGAGCCCGCCCTGGCGCCCTCGATGCGGGCGACAACCACGCGGCCTCCCGTCCCCTACCCGATGTGAACCTCAAGGTCGGCCGGATCCGGCCGACCTCCGATCCCGTCTGCTCTCTCGAAACGGCGCACCCGGTGCGCTGGTCGATGACGACCGACGTGCATCGCGCGAAAGGTTCCCATGCGGCTAGGCATCAAGCGTCAGCTCATCATCGTCTCGGCCATCGCCTCCATCGCCGCCATCGCCGTGGGGATGTTCGGCCGGTACTCCGCCAACGACGTCTGGCGCGAATCGGACACGGTCTTCACCGACTACACCCTGGCGCTGCGCGATCTCGCCGAGGCCGGCGACGGCCTGACGACGATCGCCGCCCGCGAGGAGCGCGCCCACACGCCCGGCATCGGGACCCGCGAGGACCAGACCGAGTTGACCACCGCGTTCGCGGCGGTCGACAAGCGCATCGACTCCTACGGCGCGACCGTGCTGCGGACCACCAAGGATGGGCGCAGCGAGCGTGCGATGCTCGACAAGTTCCTCGTCAGCTACAAGGCGCTCAAGGCGCTCGACGACCAGATGGACGAGCCGCTGGCCCGCGCCGCGACCGACCCGGCCGCGGCCGCGCAGCTTGCCGGGCTGCGCGCCCAGGTGCGGACCCGCGTCGACGCCGCGGGCGACGCCTTCGGCGACCTGGCCTCGACCGTCGGCCAGGTCGCGATCGAGCTCCACGACGACGCCTCCGACAGCAAGTCCGCCGACATGCGCCTCTTGCTCATCGCGACGCTCCTGACCGCCGCCTTCGTGCTCGGCGCCGGCGTCGTGCAGGCGCTGCGCCTGAGCCGCCGCCTCGCCAATGGCGTCGCCGCGCTGCAGACCAACAGCCGCGACGTCACCGAGGCCGCGACGCAGGTCGCGACCATCAGCCACAGCCTGGCCCAGGGCTCCGCCACCCAGGCTGCCTCGATCGAGGAGACCTCCGCCGCGCTCGAGGAGATCGCGACGATGACCAAGCGCAACGCGTCGTCGGCGACCCAGTCGGTCGAGCACACCGGCGATGCCCGCAACACCGCCGAGCAGTCGGCGGCGCAGATGGCCGATCTGGTCACCGCGATGGACGCCATCAAGGGCAGCTCCGACGAGATCGGCAAGATCATCAAGGTCATCGACGAGATCGCGTTCCAGACCAACATGCTCGCGCTCAACGCCGCGGTCGAGGCCGCCCGCGCCGGCGAGGCCGGGATGGGCTTCGCGGTGGTCGCCGACGAGGTCCGCAACCTGGCCCAGCGCTCGGCGCAGGCCGCGCGCGACACCGCCGGCAAGATCGAGGAGTCGATCCGGCGCAGCAACCACGGCGTCGACATCACGCGCCGGGTCCACGGCTCGCTCTCGGAGATCGTGTCGCGGGTCCGCAAGACCGACGAGCTCGCCCGCGAGATCTCGGGCGCGTCGCAGGAGCAGGCGCGCGGCATCGCGCAGACCAACAGCGCGGTCGCGCAGATGGACCGCGTCACCCAGCAGAACGCCGCGCTCGCCGACGAGGTCTCGACCTCGGCCGGTCAGCTCCGCGGCCAGGCCCAGGCGCTGCTCGACGTGTCGGCCAACCTCGAGGAGCTGCTCCACGGCAGCGCCGGTGGCGGTCGCCACTACGAGTACGACGAGCAGGCGCCGGCGCAGGCCGCCCCGGTCGTGCGCTCGTCGATGCCGCGCTCGATCCAGATCCGCCGCCCCGGCGGGCTCGCCAGCGGCTCGGGCGAGATGGCGATCCCGCCCTCGGCCGAGGACCACCACGGCTCGAACGGCAAGTCGATCCCGTTGCCCGGCGAGTTCGGCGGCTTCTGACCCGGAAGCGCTTCGGGCGCTTTCCTGGCTTCGGGCTACGGTCGCGCGATGCGCGACCTCTGGCTGCTCGATGCTGACGACCACGGCCACCGCGTGATCCGGATCGATCCGGACGGCGCGGTGGTCGCGTCGATCGAGCTGCGCGATCCGGCGCCGATGATCGGCGACAGCGCCCAGCTCGCATCCGGTGGCGGCGCGCTGTGGATCGCGGCGGCGCACGCGCTGCTCTACCGCGTCACTGACGCGCCGCGCGCCCTCGACCTCGGCCATCACCTCGATGGCCTCGCCGTCGACGGCGAGCTCGCCTGGGTCGCGGTCGATGGCCGCCCGCGCCACGTGTATCGCGTCGACGCTGCGCTGCGCGTCACCGGCTCGATCGCGCAGGACGCGCGGTCGGTGGCGATCGGCGGCGGCGCGGTGTGGACCACGTGGAAGAACACCGTGACGCGGATCGATCCCGTGACCCTCGCGGTCGGCACGTCGCTCGCGCTCGACGGCTTCATCAACGAGCTCGGCTTCGCGGCCGGCGCGCTGTGGCTGATCACGCTGCGCCGCGATCGTGATGGCGATGACGAGCGCTCCACCCTGTGGCGGCTCGATCCGGCGACGCAGCAGGCGAGCCCGGTCATGGCCCTGCCCGGCCGCCCGAACCTGATCGCGACCGACACCGCGCTGTGGCTCTCGCAGCTCGACCACCCGGCGTGGTCGCTGGCGCGCGTCGATCCGCGAGATCTCACGCTCGCGCCGATCACCGGTCCGCGGTTCATGCCCGCGCTGGCCGAGGGCGATCGCCTGTGGGGCCTCGCGTTCACCGGTCGCTGGGCGGACGGCGGGACGGTGGTCGGCTACGAGCCTGCGACCGGGGTGATCCACGCGCGCGGCGACACGCGCGGCCACGCGCTCGCGCTCGCCGCGTGACAGCCGCTGACCCCGGGGCGGCGCGCGTTGACCTCGCCACCCCTGCCACCTATGCTGCAGTGCAGTGACCATCGGGGGCCAGGATCTGCGCGTGCCCGACGACGCGATTCTCGGCACGGGCCGGTATCGCATCACCGGGAAGCTCGGCCAGGGCGGCATGGGCGCGGTGTTCATCGCGGCCGATCGCCTGAACGGGCAGCAGATCGCGATCAAGCGGCTGGCGCTGTCGGTCGAGGAGTCGAGCCCGACGGTCGCGCTGCGGGCCTCGAGTGCTCTCGGCGGCGCGACCCTCACGCGCCTGCCCGATCCGGTGGTGCGCGACGAGTCCGACACCGCGGCGCGCGAGACCGCGATCGGCAAGGTCACGCCCGGCGATCGCCTCGCCGCGCTCGCCCTGGCGCAGGAGTTCCGGATCCTCGCGTCCCTGCGCCACCCCAACATCATCAGCGTGCTGGACTACGGCTTCGACGACGCCGGCCAGCCGTTCGTGACGATGGAGCTGCTCGAGCACGCCGTGCCGATCACGCTCGCGGCCGAGGCGCTCGACCTCGCCGGCCGCATCGAGCTGCTGGTGCAGGTGCTGCAGGCGCTCATCTACCTGCACCGCCGCGGCATCCTGCACCGCGACCTCAAGCCGTCGAACATCCTGGTCGCCGATGGCGTGGTGCGGGTGCTCGACTTCGGGCTCGCGATCGAGCGCGGCCGGCGCGCGACCGCGGCCGGCACCGTCGGCTACCTCGCGCCCGAGGTGCTGGCCGGCGAGCCGCCGAGCGAGCGCTCGGATCTCTACGCGGTCGGCGTGATCGCGTTCGAGCTGCTGGCCGGCGTGCATCCGTTCGCCGACACCGACGAGCGCCGCGCGCTCGAGAAGAACCGCATCAGCGAGGCCCGGCTGCAGCTCGCGCCGGCGCTGCACGCGCAGGCCGCGGCGCTCACCCAGGCCGGCCTCGCCGATCTGGTCGAGCGCATGATCGCGCGCGATCCCGAGCGCCGGCCGCTCGACGCCGTCCAGGCGATCCAGTTGCTCTGCCACGCCGCGCACCGCGCGGTGCCGGCCGAGAGCGACGCGCTGCGCGACAGCGTGATCCGCGCGGCGCGGTTCATCGGGCGCGGCGCCGAGCGCGGCCGGCTGATCGAGGCGCTGCACCGCGCCCGCCGCGGCACCGGCTCGGTCTGGCAGGTGGTCGGCGAGAGCGGCGCCGGCAAGTCGCGCCTCCTCGACGAGCTGCGCACGACCGCGCTGGTCTCGGGCGCGATGGTGCTGCGCGGCACCGAGGTCGCCGACGGCGCGTTCCCGTACCACGCGTGGCGCGCGGCGCTGCGGCCGCTCGCGCTCGAGGTCGCGACCGCGGCCCCGCCGACCGCGCAGGGCGCCGGCGCGGCGATCGCGTGGCCATTCCTCTCGGTCGTGCTGCCCGATCTCGGCGAGCTGCTCGGCGCCGGGCCGATGCAGGCGCCGCCGCTCGATCCGCAGACGCTGCAGTTCCAGGTCATGCGCGAGGTCGAGGCGCTGTTCCGCCACGCGCCGCGGCCGATCGTGCTCCTGCTCGACGACGCGCACTGGGCCGGCGCCGAGAGCGGCGCGCTGCTCGCGTGGCTGGCGCGGGCCGCGCCATCGATGCCGCTGCTGATCGTGGCCGCGTCGCAGGGCGCGGGCCTGCCGCTCCCCGCCGAGCTGATCGCGCTGCCGCGCCTCGGGCGCGACGAGCTGGCCGAGCTCGCGGTCGCGGTCGTCGGCGAGCTGGGCGAGCGCGCCGATCTCGTCGACCTGCTGGTCCGCGACACCGCCGGCAACCCGCAGTTCGCGATCGAGGTGCTGCGCACGCTCGCGGATCGCGCGGGCGCGATCGATCGCATCGCCCGGATGATCCTGCCCGACGCGATCGCGCCGGTCGCGATCGACGCGGCGGTCCGCGCCCGGCTCGCGACCCTGCCGCTCGACGTCCAGCGCCTGCTCGCGCACGCCGCGGTGATCGGCACCGAGTTCGACGCCGAGCTGCTCGACGCGCTGGTCCCCGATCACGAGCTGCGCCGCTGGTTCCCGGTGTGCCAGGCCCTCGGCCTGCTCGACGCGGACGGCGCGCGCTGGCGCTTCAGCCACACCCGCGCCCGCGCGTCGCTGCTGGCCGGCATGTCCGCGGACGAGCGCCGCGGGCTGCACGGCCGGGTCGCCGCCGCGCTCGAGGCCCGCGGCGGCGACTGGGCGCCGCAGCTCGCCTACCACTGGGGCGAGGCCGGGGTCGCGCCGCGCGAGGGCCAGTGGTCGGCGATCGCCGGCAGCGCGCTGCTCCGCGCCGCCGCGTATCCCCGCGCGATCGGCCTGCTCGAGCGCGCCCGCGAGCTCTTGGCGCTGCGCGACCTCGAGCCGATCGCCGCCGCCCACGCCGAGCTCGAGATCCAGCTCGGCCTCGGCACCTGCGCGCTGGTCGTGAAGGGCCACGCCTCGCGCGAGATGACCGCGGCGTTCGATCGCGCGGCCGCGCTCTGCGATCAGCTCGGCGCGGCCGGCGGACAGATCGCGTTCCAGGTGCTGTTCGGCCAGGCCGCGTACACGCTGTTCCGCGGCGACATCGGCGCGTCGCGCGGGCTCGCCGAGCGCGCGCTCGCGATCGCCCTCGAGCTGGGCGATCTCGATCTCGAGATCGAGGCGCGGTTCTCGGTCGCGAACTCGCAGTTCTGGCAGGGCCACCTCGCCGACGCGCTGGCCAACGTCGATCGGGTGGTCGCGCTGTGGACGCCCGAGCGCGCGCCGCTGCACGCGGGGCGCTTCGGCCAGCTGCCGCGCGTGACCGTCATGACCGCGGGCTCGTGGGGCCACGCCGTCGCCGGGCGCGTCGACACCGCGGTCGCGCTCGCGGCCGAGGCGATCGACATCGCGATCGCGGCGCAGCACCCGTTCAGCGAGGCGATCGCGCGGCAGATCATCGGCTTCACGTACTCGCTGCGGCGCGAGCCCGAGACCACCGGCAAGGTCGCCGCCGAGATGATCCTGCAGGGCGGCATGTTCCCGAGCTACCTCATCGCGGCGCGCACGCTCGCGGCCTGGGCCCGCGCCGCCGGCAGCCACGACCCGGCCGCGCTCGGCGACATGCTCGAGACCTGGGCGATCTGGCACGCGATGGGCTGCGGCCTGGCCCACACGCTGATCTGCGGCCTGGTCGGCGACGCGCACCTCGCGCTCGGCCGCCCCGACGACGCGCTCGCGGTCGCGCAGGAGGCCCTGGCCTGGGCCGAGGCCCACGACGAGCGGGTCGTGATCGCCGACCTCCACCGCATCGCGGGCGAGGCGATGATCGCGCGCGGCGAGCGCCACGCCGGCATGGCCGAGCTCGAGCGCGCGCTGGCGACCGCGACCGACTCGGGCGCGCACCTGCTCGCGCTGCGCGCCGCGACCGCGCTCGGCTGGCAGCTGATCGCCCGCGGCGACGTCGATCGCGCGCTCGCGGTCGTCGATCGGGCCCGCGCCCGCGTCACCGAGCGCTCCGTCGATGTCGTCCACGCCGACGAGCTGCGCCGCCGCCTGGGCGCCGCGCTCGATCCCTGACCGATCCGCTCGCCTCGATCGCGGATCCGCGATCGCCACCACCTCGGAGCTCTCCTCGCATGTCCAAGCCGACTCCGCTCTCGCCGCAAGACCTCGACGACCTCCTCACCGGCTCGGCGCTCCTCGGCTCCGGCGGCGGCGGCCCCAAGTCCGTCGGGGCGCAGATCATCGCCAGCCTGGCCGCGGCCGGGAAGACGCCGCTGCTCGCCAACCCGAGCGACATGCCCGACGACGCGATGACCGCCGTCACCGCGTTCGCCGGCGCACCGTCGTCCGCGACCGGCACCTTCGACTGGTCGCCCGCGACCAAGGCGTTCCAGGCGCTCGACGCGATGGTCAAGCCGCGCCAGGGCTTCGGCTTCGTCCTGCCGGGCGAGGTCGGCGCCGGCAACAGCTTCATCCCGCTCGCGGTCGCGGCCTCGCTACCCACGCCGATCCCCGCGCTCGACGCCGCCGGCGCGCGCCGCGCGATCCCCGCGCTCGCCGAGGTCACCTACGCCAGCCACCACGTGCCGATCTCGCCGATCGCGGTGTCCGATGGCCACAAGGTGATGTCGCTCGAGGTCGGCGACGCGATCACCGCCGGCAACGTGCTGCACGGCGTGATCGACGGCTTCGGTGATCTCGCCGGCATCGCGATGTGGGCGATGACCGGCGCGCAGATGAAGGCGGCCGCGGTCTGTGGCACGACCAGCTACGCGATCGCGCTCGGCAAGGAGATCCGCCTGGCCAAGGCCGCGGGCAAGGCGCCCTGGGACGCCGCCGCCGCGTACATGCGCGGCAAGGTGATCTTCCACGGCAAGGTCGTCTCCGTCGACGAGGAGGTCTCCAACGCCTTCGACGTCGGCCAGGTCGTGATCCACAGCGGCAACGTCGACTTCCGGATCTACAACCAGAACGAGAACCTGATCGCGTGGCGCAGCGATCGCAGCGCGCCGGTCGTGATCGCGCCCGACCTCTGCTGCTACATGACCGCGGACGGCACCACGTTCTCGAACGCCGATCCCGAGATGGTCGCGGGCACCGAGGTCTACGTCATCGGCGCGCCGTCGATCCCCGAGCTGCGCGTGCCGTACATCGTCGATCAGTTCCTCGCGTCGCTGCGCACGATCGGCTACGGCGGCCCGTACACGCCGTTCGAGGGCTAAGCCGCCCTCACGGCGCTGGGCAAGGCGCCGTCGCGGCCTCGATCCGATCGAGATCGCCGCGGTTGTTCGGCCACAAGAGCACGCACGTCGTGCCGAGCTCCGCGACCGCGGGCGTGCCCCACGCCCACGCGGGGAGCGCGCCATCCGGGTTCCAGTGC
>JAIOQA010000293.1 GCA_021413675.1 Deltaproteobacteria bacterium
GCGCCCGCGAGGCGCTGGCCCAGGCCGCGCCGCTCCTCGAGGCCGGCGGCCCCGCCGAGCGCGGTCGCTACCACCTCGCGCGTGCGCGCCTCGAGCTGCCCGATCGCGCCGCCGCACTCCGCGCCCTCGACGACGCCACCGCGGCGATCGCCGCCAGTGCCGAGCTCGCCGGGCCGGTCCCGCGCCTGCGCGGCGAGATCGATGCACTTCGCCGTGCAACGGCGGGCGCGGCCGGCATCACCCAGGTATGTCGCGATTCCTCCTGCTCGCTCCCGCCCTGATCGCCTGCCACTCGACCGGCCCCGGCCCGTCGATGCCCGCGCCGCCGACCAACACCTCGATCGCGACCGCGACGCCGCTCGCGCCCGGCGCCTCGATGCGCGTCGCGATCCCGTGCGGCGCCGCGCTCTACGCCGGTCCGTTCGCGTTCGGCGCCGATGGCGAGGTGCTCACGATCATCGCCGATCACGTCAGCCGCACCGGCGCACAGGCCTGCGCGGGCGCGTCGTGGGTCGACGCGCACGACGTCTTCATCGGCGCCGCCGAGGGCATCGGCTGCCCCGAGGGCCCGGGCGCCGCGCGCTCGTCGCTTGCGTACAGCTACGCGCCGGCGTCCGGCAGCTCGGCGGCGAATCCGGTGTACCTGAAGATTTCCGCCGACGAGGGTTCGTGCGGGCGATCCGATGTCGCGCTCACGCGCCCGTGACGACACGACGCGCGACGCGCGCGCGACCCTCGCGTCACGGGATCGTCGTCGAGCGCGAGTGCTTTCGTGCGCTTGCGATCGCGCTTGCGATCGCGCGTGCACCTGACGATCGAAAGACTGGCCCGCGGCGCGCGACGGGCGTAGAGAACTTTCATGGCGAAGACTCGCGAACCGACTCCCGCTCGTTCCCGCAAGACCCGCAGCGCCACGGTCGCGCCGATGATCGTGCGCGACGAGACCGCCACGGCCGAGACGCCCGAAGATCCCGCCGAGCGCGCGGCGCGCGAGCGCCTGATCGCCGAGCGCGCCTACCTGCGCGCGGAGCAGCGCGGCTTCGCGCCGGGCGGCGAGGTCGAGGACTGGCTCGCCGCCGAGCGCGAGATCGACGCGCACGCGACCGCGGCGTCGTCGTAGCGCGCGGCGCTCACGCGGCGCTCAGGCCGCGCGACCTCGGCTATGCTCGCCCGCGGGCGGCCGCGATGGATCTCGACGACAACGCCAGTACCGCGGTCGATGCCGCGGCCGAGACCGGCGAGGCCACGGCCATCCAGCGCTCGTTCATCGCGGGCCACATGCGGCGCACCCGCTGGATGATCGGGCTGATCCTCGGCATCGCGGGCATGGCGACCTCGGCGATGCTCGTCGTCGGGGGCAGCCCGGTCGGTCGCGCCTGCCTGGCCGTGGGCGTCGTGCTCGCGGTCGGGTCCGCGCTCGCGCTGACCCGGCTCACCGCCGACCCGTCGCGCTTCCCGCACGCCGCCGGTGTCGTCGCCTGGATCACGCTCGCGCTCGGCATCTCGATCGGCGGCGCGTACTTCGGCGTGCTGTCCGGCGCGGTCGCCGCGCACGTCATCACGATCACGTTCGTCACGATGGCCCACGAATCGCGCGTCGGCCTGTGGACGACCCTCGCGGCGATGGGCAGCACCGCGGCGCTCGGTGGCGCGATCGCCAGCGGTGCGATGGCCGACCCCGGCGTGATCCGGATCGACGGCCTGTCGACGACGCAGCAGCTGGTGCTGCTGGCCGCCGAGCTCGCGTTGATCGCCGCGGCGCATCTGGTCGCGGTGGTGTCGCGACGCGCGACCGGCGCCGCGGTGGCCGAGCTCGACGCCGCGATCCGCTCGGTGTCCCGACGCGAGGCCCTGCTCGAGGAGGCGCGCGTCGAGCTCGCGCACCCGCGCCGGGTCGGGCAGCTCGGCCGCTTCTCCGATCAACAGCTCGGCGCGTTCCGGCTGGGCACCGTGCTCGGGCGCGGCGGGATGGGCGAGGTCTACGACGCCGTCCACGTCGACACCGGCACGCCGGCCGCGGTGAAGGTGCTGCGGCGCGAGGCGCTCGGCGATGCGCGCGCGCGGATCCGGTTCGAGCGCGAGGCCCAGCTCTTGATCCAGCTGCGCCACCCGCACGTCGTCAAGGTGTTCCAGGTCGGCGACCGCGACGCGGCCCTGCCGTTCATCGCGATGGAGCGCCTCGATGGGCGCGACCTCGCGGCGCTCCTGCGCGAGGCGCCGCCGTTCTCGCGCGAGCGCGCGATCCACCTGCTGACCCAGGTCGGGCGCGGCCTCGACGCGGCGCATGCGCACGGCGTCATCCATCGCGACATCAAGCCCCAGAACCTGGTCTGGCAGCCGGGACCGGCAGGCGGCACGTGGACCATCATCGACTTCGGCGCGGCCCGGGGCGTCGACGACGGCGGTACGCTCACCGCCGGGAACCTCATCGGCACGCCCGCGTACATGGCGCCGGAGCAGGCGGTGCACGGCCGCGCCGACGCCCGCGCCGATCGCTACGCGCTGGGCGTGGTGGCGTTTCGCGTCCTCACCGGCGAGCTCCCGCATCGCGGCCAGGACCGGCTCGTGCTCCTGCAGCGGATCGCCACCGAGCCGGCGCGCGCGCCGACCAGCGTGGAGCCGAGCTTGCCCGACGAGCTCGACGCGGTGTTCGCGATCGCGCTCGCGCGCGATCCCGACGAGCGCTTCGCGAGCTGCGCCGAGCTGACCGCCGCGATCGTCGCCGCGCTCGACCAGCAGCTGCCGCCGCGGCTCGCGGCGCGCGGGCTGGCGCTCTTGCACCGCACGCGCGCGTCCCGTCCGCCGGGCCGCGCCTGACGATGCCGCGCCGCGGCTACCACGAGCTGTGGTGCCTGGCGCCCGCGAGGCCCTGGACCATCTCGCCGGCCCACTCGCCGTGCGACTTGCCGTTCATGTCCGACCACGCGCCGCTGGCGGAGATCCGATCGTTGCTCGCGCCGGGCACCGTGAGGCCGAGCTGGTCGAGGCTCACCGCGAACTGCTGCGCCATCTGCGCGCGCTGCGCCGCCGAGGCCTGGGCCCACTGTCCGCGCAGCGACGCGTAGACCTGCTGCGCGTTGGCGAACACCAGCTGGACCTGCGCCGGGAAGGTCGCGAAGTTCTGCACGATGCGCGCGCGGATCGCGGCGACCGCGTCGGGCGTCACCACCGAGGCGTCGCGGCCCGCGGCGACCCACATGAAGTACAGCATCTCGAGCGAGGCATCGAGATCGGCCTCGCTCATCTGCGTGTGCAGCGCGGCCTTCCTGGCGTAGTCGGGGACCGGCGTCTTCATCGTCGCGACGGTCTGCGCGCGCTTCTGGATCGTCGCGTTCATCGCGATCGCCCAGGGGATGCCGGCCTGCGCGCCGCTCGCGAACTGCTGCGCGAGCACCGATTTCACCTCGTCGAGGGCCTGCTGCTTCGCGGCGCCCGTCGCCTTCGTGAGCTCGGCGAGGATCTGCTGCCAGCCGGCGGCGAGCATCGCGCGGGTCTGCGGGTCGCCGGCCTGGTAGTACGCGACGAACACCGCGGCGGTGTCGGCGTACTCGGCCTCGGTCAGCTCGACGCCGAACGTCAGGCGCAGCACCTCGGCGAACGCGGTGACCGAGCCGCGCGTGAGCGGCGGCGTGCCGGCGGCGAGCACCGCCCCTGCGTTGCCGGCCTTGAAGTTGGTCTTCACGCGACCGGCGATGCTGTTCAGATCGTCGCGATCGAGGCCGGGCGCGGGCGCCTTCGATGCGGGCGCCTTCGATGCGGGCGCCTTCGCCGCCCCAGCCGGCGCGCCGGCGCGCTCGAACACGATGCGCTCGGTGGTCTGCGGATCCGGGCGCCCCTCCTCATCGCGCTCGGTGACGTAGCCCACCAGGTGGCCATCCTCGGTGCGCAGCACGACCGCGAACGACACCGGCATGCCATCGAGCACCGCGGTGCCCTCGACCGCGCCATGCACCACCGTGCCGGTGATCGTGAGCTGCGTCGTTCCGACCGTGAACGTGCCCGTGACCCTCGCGCCGGACTGCGTCAGCTGCAGCACGTTCTGGCCGTTGGAGTCCTTGCCGGCATACGTGCCGGAGAACGTGTCAGCGGCGGCGACGCCCGACAGGCAGAGGAGGGTGAGCGCGAGGAGACCCAGGGTGCGCGATGTGGATGAGCTCATGCTGCCTGGTAGGTAGCCACCGGCCGCACGGCGCGCTGTTGCGATGTTGTTGCGATCGCGGGCGCGCCCTCGACGATATGAAACTCGACGGGAATCAGCGCGACAGCGACGCCCACAGCTCCTGCAGCCGCGGCAGCGAGATCGGTACCGCGGTCTTCAGCTCGGGCGCGAACACCTGCACGCGCAGCTCCTCGACGAGCCACCCGAAATCCTCGAGCTCGGTCATCGATCGACCGCGCGCGCGGAACTCGTCGCGCTTCTTCAGGTAGCCCTGCCAGAGCGGCGTGACCTGCGTGGCCTTCTGCGCATCCTTCGGCGGATCGTTGGCGAGGCGCTGCAGCCGCACCTGGATCGCCTTCAAGTAGCGCGGGAGGTGGCCGAGGCGCGCGTGCGGCATCGTGCGCAGGACATCCGGCGGCGCGAGGTGCGCGAGCTGGGTCTGCAGATCCTCCACCGTGGGTCGCGGCGCGCCCGGTCGCTGGGTCAAGGCCTTCACCGCGGCCCGCGCCTTCTCGAGCTCGGCGGAGAGCTCGCCCGCGGTGCGCGCCAGCCGCGCGAGGATCGCCGGCAGCTGCGCGCTCGCGGTCACCCGCTCGACGAACGCCGCCTTGCTGCGCGGGAACGCCGCCGGATCGTCGAGGCGGAAGGCCTCGTCGAGCGCGCGCAGCACGATCTGCCGCCGCGGGGTCTCGGGCCAGCCCGACACCAGCAGCGGCCCCTGCGCGAGCGTCGCCGGCAGCTGGCTCTCGAGCTTCGCGGGCGTGGTGCCGAGCTGCAGCAGCAGCAAGCGGCGCAGACCCGCGCGGGTCGCCTCGATCGCCGCCTCGGGCGACTCGAGCAGCCGCACGTCGACCGCGGTCTCGGTGTCGACCAGCGCGGGATACGCGAGCACCTTGCGGCCGGCGATGTCGAGCGTGACCGAGGCCGGCAGCGCGTCGAGGTCCCAGGTCTTCATGCCGGTGCGCTCGTGGCGCGCGCGCGGCGCGCTCGCCCACAGCGCCTTGGCGCGCTGCTCGAGCGTGCGCTGCAGATCCGCGAGGTCCTTGCCCTCGGCCAGCACCTTGTCGTGCTCGTCGACGATCCGGAAGCCGAAGTGCAGGTACTGCGGCACCGCGCGCAGGTCCCACGCGTCGCGGTGCACGCGCTCGCCGGTGCGCGCGTAGATCGCGCGCTCGAGCGCGGCCAGCATCGGCCCGTCGAACGGCTTGAGCTCGCTGGCCAGCGTGACCGCCAGCTCCTCGAGCGGCATCTGCGGCATCAGCGCCTTGCGCACCGGCTTGGGGAGCGCGTCGATCAGCGCCTCGATCTTGGTGAGGTGCCAGCCCGGGATGGTCCACGCGAACACCGCGGGATCGAGCTGCGGCAACAGCGCGAGCGGCACGGTGATCGTGATGCCGTCCTGATCGTGGCCGGGCTCGAACTGGTACGCGAGCGGCAGCGGCGTGCCACCGACGATCAGCTGATCCGGGTACTGCGCCGGCACCAGCGCCTTGTCGTCCTCGAGCAGCACGTCCTCGAGCGACAGGAACAGCACCTTGCGATCGCGGGCCTCGGCGTCCTTGCGCCAGGTCTCGAAGGTCGCGCCGCTGTACACGCCCGCCGGGATGCGCTGCTCGAAGAACTCGCAGAGCGCGTACTCGTCGGCGACCATGTCGCTCTTGCGCGCCTTGTTGCGCAGCCGCTGGACCTCCTCGAGGAGCAGGCGGTTGTGCTCCATGAACGCGCCCTTGGTCGCGTACTCGTGGCGGACCAGCGCGTGGGTGATGAACAGCGTGCGCGCCAGCGTCGGATCGAGCGGTCCGTAGTTGACCTTGCGGTTCTTGACGATCGGCAGGCCGTAGAGCGTGACCTGCTCCTTGGCCACGACCTGCGCCGCCTTCATCTCCCAGTGCGGATCGCCGTAGCTGTGGCGGCACAGGTCGCCGGCCGCGGCCTCGACCCAGCTCGGATCGAGCTTGGCCACCGAGCGCGCGAACAGCTGCGAGGTCTCGACCAGCTCGGCCGCCATGATCCACGGCGGCGGCTTGCGGCCGAGCGTGGACGACGGGTGGATCATGAAGCGGATCTGGCGCGCGCCGGTGTAGACCCGCGCCTCGACCATCCACATGCCGATCTTGCTGAGCAGCCCCGGCAACAGCGCCCGGTGGATCTGCTCCGCCGACGCCGGCGTGTCGTTGGGCGCGACCTCGAGCTCGCGCATCACCCGCACCAGCTGCTCGTGGATGTCCTCCCACTCGCGCATGCGGTTGAAGTTGAGGAAGTTGTCGCGGGCCAGCCGGTACATCTGGTTCTTGGAGCTGCGCGCGCGCGCCTCCTGCCAGAACGCCCACAGCTTGAGGTAGCTCGCGAAGTCCGAGCCCTCGTCCTTGAACTTGCGGTGGGCCTCGTCGGCGCGATCGCGCGCGGCCTGCGGTCGGTCGCGCGGATCCTGGAGGCCGAGCGCCGCCGCGATGATCAGCACCTCGCGCAGCGAGCCCAGCTCGCGCGCCGCGAGGATCATGCGACCCAGCCGCGGATCCAGCGGCAGCCGGCCGAGCTGCTCGCCGATCTCGGTCAGCTCGCCGTCCTCGTCGAGGGCGCCCAGCTCCTCGAGCACGCGGTAGCCCTCGTCGACCGCGCGCTTCTGCGGCGGATCGAGGAACGGGAAGCTCTCGACGTCGCCGAGCCGCAAGGACTTCATCCGCAGGATCACGCCGGCGAGCCCGACCCGCTTGATCTCGGGATCGGTGAACGCCGGCCGCCCGAGGAAGTCCTGCTCCTCGTACAGCCGGAAGCACACGCCGCTCTCGGTGCGGCCGCAGCGGCCCTTGCGCTGGTTGGCGCTGGCCTGCGAGACCGGCTCGATCAGGAGCTGCGTGACGCCGGTGCGCACGTTGTAGCGGTTGACGCGCGCGACGCCAGCGTCGACGACATAGACGATGCCCGGGATGGTCAGCGAGGTCTCGGCGACGTTGGTCGCGAGCACGACGCGGCGCTTGGCCGCGGTCGTGAACACCTTCTGCTGGTCCGCGGGCGACAGGCGGGCGTAGAGCGGCAGCAGCACGGTGTGCGGCAGCGCTCGCTGCTCGAGCTCGCCCATGGCCTCGCGGATCTCGCGCTCGCCGGGCAGGAACACCAGCACGTCGTTGCGCGGATCGAGCTCGGTGATCTCGTTGACCGCGTTGGCCACCAGCTCGGCGAGGTCGGCCTCGTCCTCGCGCGGCGGCCGGTACAGCACATCGACCGGGTAGGTGCGGCCCGAGACCTGGATGACCGGCGCGCCGCCGAAGAAGTCGGCGAACCGCTGGGTCTCGAGGGTCGCGGAGCTGATGATCACGCGCAGCTCCGGCCGCCGCGCCACGATCCGCTTCAGGAACCCGAGCAGGAAGTCGATGTTGAGGCTGCGCTCGTGGGCCTCGTCGATGATGATCGTGTCGTAGCCGCGCAGCATCGCGTCGCCCTGGATCTCGGCGAGCAGCATGCCGTCGGTCATGAACTTGATGTACGAGTCCTTCTTGACCCGATCGTTGAAGCGCACCTTGTAGCCGACGATGTCGCCGAGCTGCGAGTCGAGCTCCTGGGCCACGCGCCCGGCGACGCTGGTCGCCGCGATCCGCCGGGGCTGGGTGCAGGCGATCTGGCCGTTCACGCCGCGGCCCATCGCCAGGCAGATCTTGGGCAGCTGCGTGGTCTTGCCCGAGCCGGTCTCGCCCGCGACGATGATGACCTGGTGCGCGTCGATCGCGTTGGCGATGTCGATGACGCGCGCGGTGATCGGCAGCTCGGCGGGGAACCGCACGCGCTCCGACAGGGTCAGCCCCGGCCGCAGCACCGCGGGCGCAGCGCCGCCGTCACCGTCGCCAGCGTCGGGCGACGGCGGTCGCGGGGCAGGGGGCTCGGGACGACGCACGGGGGGCATGGAGTAGCATCTCGCCCGGGCGCTGTCGCGGCCCCCCGCGCCGTTGCCTGGGCCCGATGCTATCGTCGCGCGAGCGGCGCCACGATGGACATCTACCAGCTCAGGACCTTCGTCGCGGTCGCGCGCGAGGGCAGCATCACGCGCGCCTCGGAGGTCCTACACCTGAGCCAGCCCGCGGTGAGCGCGCACATCAAGGCGAGCGAGGACGCGGTCGGCCTCGCGCTGTTCGAGCGCACGTCGCGCGGCATGAGCCTGACCCGCGAGGGCGAGCGCCTCCTGGCCCGCGCCGACGAGACCCTCGCGGCCCACCAGGGCCTGATGGACGAGGCCACGCGCATCAAGGGCCGCCTCGCGGGCACGCTCCACCTCGGCGCCGGCAACGCCAACACCCTCGCGCTCGGGCGGCTCATCGCGAGCCTCTCGGCGCGCAGCCCCGATGTGGCGGTGGTCGTCAAGCACGGCACGTCGGTCGAGATCCTCGCGGGCATCCGCAACGCGACCCTCGACGCCGGCTTCTACAACGAGGCCGGCGAGCCCGAGCCGGATCTCGCCACCACCGAGGTCGCGCAGTTCGGGATCTGCATCGTCGCGCCGCCCGGGCTGGTGGCGGCGCCGCTCGACTGGCGCGCGCTCGCCGCGCTGCCCTGGATCTACCCGGCATCGAGCGCCTGCTGCGGGCGCACCGCCGAGCGGCTGTTCAAGGCCCACCAGATCCGCCCGAAGCGGGTCATCAGCGTCGATCGCGAGGACGTCACGCGCACGCTGATCGCGGGTGGGACCGGGGTCGGGCTGTTGCACGCCGACACCGCGCGCGTTGCCCAGGCCCGCGGCGAGGTCGAGCTGGTGTTCGAGGCGCCGGACCGCGTGCGCGTCCTGTTCGTGCACCTCGCGAGCCGCGCCGACGATCCCTTGTTGCGGGCCGTGACCGCGGTCCTGCGCGCCGAAAACCCGGCGTAGGTCGCGCGGTTCGCCGGGCCCTCGGCGGAACCGAGGGCTGCCCTCCGAAACCGCGATTTGATCGTCGGTGTCGGCGAACGCATCGTGGCCGCATGTCGATGCACGTGAGTGAGTCACTCGAGCTCGTGCTGCGCGCGATCCTGATCGGCGCGGGCGCCACGATGGTGATGGATGTCTGGGCGGCGCTGCTCCGGCGGTTCGGGGTGCCGTCGCTGAACTTCGCGTTCCTGGGCCGCTGGATCGGTCACCTCCGCCACGGACAGCTGCGGCACGCGAAGATCGCGGCCGCCGCGCCGGTCCGCGGCGAGCGGCTGATCGGCTGGGCCGCGCACTACTCGATCGGCATCAGCTTCGCGGCGCTGCTGCTCGTGACCCGCGGGCTCGGGTGGGCGCGGTCCCCGACGCTCGTGCCCGCGCTCGTCATCGGCATCGCGACGGTCGTGGCGCCGCTGTTCATCCTGCAGCCGGCGCTGGGCGCCGGCATCGCCTCCTCGAAGACGCCGACCCCGGTCTTCAACAGCGTGAAGAGCGTCGTCACCCACACGGTCTACGGCGTCGGCCTGTACGTCGCCGCGCTCGCCACGGCGTCCCTCCTCCCCGCCGGCGCCTGATCGCGCCGCGCACGCGGTGCCGCGCTGGGCGGCCGCGTCTTCCCGCCCGGACCTCGATGGTCCGGAGAAAGCGTCTCGTCATGTCAGCTCTCGCATCTCCCGTGGCCGCCGCGCCCGTCGGCCACACCTCCGCGGCCGCCGCGCCGCTGTGGCGCTTGCTCGCCCCGATCTGGGCGATGGTCTTCCTCGAGTTCCTCGCGATGGGCCTGCCGCTCGCGGTCCTGCCGGTGCGCGTCCACGGCGCGCTCGGGTTCGGCTCGTTCGTCGTCGGGCTCGCGATCGGCGCGCAGTCGTGGGTGACGCTGGTGACGCGCCATCGCGCGGGCACGCGCACCGATCAGCACGGCCCGCGGAGCGCGGCGCTGCGCGGCCTCGCGGTGTCGGTGCTCGCCGGCGCGGTGTCCGCGCTGTCGCTCGCGGTGCCCGATCCGACCGCGAGCCTCGCGGTGCTGCTCGTCGGGCGCGGCCTCCTGGGCTTCGGCGAGAGCCTGGTGATCACCGGCGCGCTCGCCTGGGGCGTGGCGCTCGCGGGTCGCGAGCGCACCGGCGTCGTCATGGCGTGGGTCGGCATCGCGATGTACGGCGCGATGGCCGCCGGCGCGCCGCTCGGCGCCGCGCTCGACGCGCGCGTCGGCTTCGCCGGCATGTCGATCGCCGCGGCGCTGGCGCCGCTGCCCGCGATCGGCGCCGCGCTGATGGCGCGCGCCGTGGCCCCGGTCGGCGGGGCGCGCCTCCCGTTCCATCGCGTGGTCAGCCTGATCTGGCTCCCGGGCGCCGGCCTCGCGCTCGCCGCCCTCGGGTTCGGCGCGATCGCCGCGTTCTCGACGCTGCTCTTCAGCGACCATGGCTGGCCGCACGCGGCGCTCGCGATGACCGCGTTCGGCGCCGCCTACGTGCTGGCGCGCCTCCTGTTCGGCCGCCTGCCCGATCGGTTCGGCGGCGCGCGCGTCGCGGCGGCGTCGGCGGCGGTGACGGTCGCGGGTCAGGCCGGCATGTGGCTGGCCACGTCGAGCGCGATGGCGGTCGGGGCCGCGGCGCTCACCGGGCTCGGCTTCTCGCTCGCGTTCCCGTCGTTCGGCGTCGAGGCGATCCGCCGCGTCCCGCCGCAGAACCGCGGCGTCGCGCTCGGCGCATACGCGGCGTGCTTCGACCTGACGATGGGCTTCGGCGTGCCGACGCTCGGCATGATCGTCGGCGCGTTCGGCTACCGCGCCGCGTTCGCGGTCGGCTCGTTCGCCGCGCTGGCCGCGATGCTCATCGCGCTCGGCCTGGCCCGCGCGACGCCGCGAGCGTGAGCGCGCAGTGGCGCGGTCGATCAGTGCGCGACGAGATCGAAGCCCTCGTGGGGCGACGGCGGCACGATGTGCGGCAGGACCCCGTCGAACAGCGCGTCGCTGACGTGGCCGAAGAACAGACCGGGCGGCTGCAGGGCGTTGCGCGCGTGCAGCCGTCGCCGGCACTCCTCGACCGGGACGTCGAGCACGTGGAGCGCGTGATCGGCGCGCGCGGCGTCGAGGATCGTGCGCACCCATGCGCGATCGCGGACGGTGTTGCCCGCGAAGTCGAGCACCACCGAGGTGCCGAGCTCGAGCACGCGGGTCGCGGTCGGGGCGATCAGGCTGCGCACGCGCCGCGACGCGGCCACGTACTCGTCGACGGTGGTGATCGTGCCGCCGAGCGCGGCCAGCCACTCGTCCTCGCAGAAGAGGAGGGCAGGGAGCTCGGCCGCCAGCGCGCGGGCGAGGCTGGTCTTGCCCGCGCCGGGCCGGCCGAAGACGAAGTGCAAGGTCGCCATCGGTGCCGAGCGTGCCACGGCACGCGCACGCGGCGAGCGCGCCAACTCTGCGGCTCCGCTGGGCAATGGGGCGTACGGAATTCGGTCGGGCTGTCGCGCGTATGGATCGCATGCGCGCAGTCGTCCTCGGCGGTGTCGTGGCCTCTCTCGCGGCGTGCGGCGCCACGCCCAGCGCGCCCGCGCCGACCACCGCGGTCCCGGCGGCGAGCACCGCCGATGCCTCGCCCGACGCGCCGGCGATCACCGCGCCGCCGGCCGGCTACACGATCGTACCGGGCTCGCGCTCGCCGGATGGCGCGTGGCAGGTGCTCATCCCCACGCTCGACAGCCAGGAGGGCGACAACCCGGTGTGCGAGACCCGCGTCGTCAGCGTGCGCACCGGGGCGCTCCTCACGCGTCTGCCCGGTGAGTGCTTCTTCGAGCACCAGAGCCAGATCGAGCTCACGCCGCGCTGGTCGAGCGACAGCCAGGTCCTGGTGTGGCTCGCCGACAACAAGTGGGGCTCCGCGAACGTGCAGATCCTCCAGCTCGCCGGCGGTGCGGTCGCCAGCCTCTACGATGCCCGTCCCGCCGCCGAAGATCAGGTCCTCGCCGCGGTCCGCGCGGCCAGCGCGCGCAAGTACGCCGCCGCCAGGAAGCGCGGCGAGGGCAACGGCGCCTGGTTTCGCGATGGCTTCGCGATCGACGTGCACCCGACCATCCCCGACGAGGTCCGCTGGCCGATCGCGTTCACGATCGACATCACCTCCGACAACAAGTGCATGTGGCCGGCGAGCGATCGCCAGGGCGGCGTGATGACCGCGACGCTCGACGCGGCTCACCAGTGGACGTTCGGCCCGTTCGTCGCCGGCCACGCCGCCTGCGGCACCGGCGGGCTCGTGTGCGCGTTCAGCGACTGCGACTAGCGGTCACTCGACCACGGTCGTGATCTCGGGGCCGTGCGGGCCGATCAGCACGGTGTGCTCGAACTGCGCCGACAGCGCGCCGTCGGCGGTGCGCACCGTCCATCCGTCCGCGTCGGTGCGGATCGCGGCCGCGCCCGCGTTGATCATCGGCTCGATCGTGAACGCCATGCCCTCGCGCAGCCGGTGCCCGGTGTGCGCGCGCCCGACGTGCGCGACGTGCGGATCCAGGTGCATCGCGCGACCGATGCCGTGGCCGCCGTAGACCTCGACGATGCTCCCCGCCGCGCCCACGGCGTTCACGATCGCCACGCCGACGTCGCCGAGCCGCGCGCCGGGCACCGCGGCGGCGATGCCGGCGTCGCGGGCGGCGCGGGCCAGCGCGACGAGGCCGCGGGCGTGAGGCGCGGCGTCGCCGATCACGAAGGTCGCCGAGGTGTCGCCGTGATAGCCATCGAGCTCGGTGGTGACGTCGATGTTCACGATGTCGCCGTCCGCGAGCCGGACCTCCGGGCTCGGCACGCCGTGGCACACGACGTCGTTGCGGCTGACGCACACCGCGGCCGGGAAGCCGTGGTAGCCGAGCTGCGACGGCCGGCCGCCGAGTGTGGCGGTGTGCGCGCGCACCATGCGATCGATCGCCGCGGTGGTCATCCCGGGCGCGAGCCGCGCGCCGACGTACGCGAGGGTGGCCGCGGCCGCGCGGCCGGCGCGCCGCATGCGGTCGCGCTCGAGCGGCGACAGGATCGTGATGGCCATGCGCGCACCGTGCGATCGCGCCCGCCCCCGGTCCAATACCTTTTCGATCTCGATGCCGGCGCCGGACTGCGGCATGATCGTCCGCGATGAGCTTGCAGCAGTTGCAGTACTTCGTCGCCGTGGCGGAGGAGCAGCACGTCACGCGCGCGGCCGCGCGCCTCCGCGTCTCGCAGCCGCCGCTGAGCCGGCAGATCCAGGCGCTCGAGGACGAGCTCGGTCAGCCGCTGTTCGAGCGGCGCGGCCGCGGCATCGTGCTCACCGAGTTCGGGCGCTACTTCGCGACCAGGGCCACCGCGATCCTCGATCAGGTCGCCGCCGCGCTCGCCGACAGCAAGCGCTGGCCGAGCTGACCCCGCGCCGCGTCACGGCGTGAACGTGGCGGTCAGCGTCGCGGTCGCGGTCGCGTGCGCGGTCAGCGCGGCGACCACGTTGGTGCGCGTCGACTGCAGCGTGACGCCGGCGAGCGTGGCCGCGTCGACGGCGTAGAGCTTCCACTCGTAGGTGTGCACGCTGGGTGGACACGGCCCGAGGTAGCCCCGGGTCTGGTTGTCGTAGGCGAGCGCCTGCTTGCTGCCGGCGGGATCGGTCGGCTCGGCGACCTTCGCGATGTTCTCGGGCAGGCCCGTGGCCGCGCCCGGGATGTCCCAGATCGCGGCGTGGACCAGGTTGTTCGAGCGATCGGTCAGCACCACCGCCCAGCTCGGCGCGGTCGCGCCGGTCCACGCCAGCGGCGGCGAGACGTTGTCGCCCTTGCACGAGTACAGGATCGGGATCGCGCCGCCCTCGGTGATCGCGGTGCTGGTCAGCACCAGGTTGCTCGCGCTGTCGATCGCGCCGGCGTCGATCGGCGCGCCGTCGAGCGCGCCGTCCAGCGCGCCGCCGTCGATCGGGTGGACCGCCTCGTCGCCACCGCAGCCCGCGAGCGCGAGCGCGACGCCCGCGAGGATCGGAAGCACCTGCGCCATGCCCACGGCATGGCATCGGCGGCGGGCCGAGGTCAAGCGCCGGGGACGACGCGCCGCGAGTCCCGTGCTGGAGCTGCTATCCTGCGACCGATCGGGGGAACGATGCGCATCACGGTGACGACGTGTCTAGGCCTGGTCGCGGCCCTCGGTGCCTGCGGTTCGACCACGAAACAAGAGGGTGCGGTCGCGAGCGGAAGCGAGGCCACGAGTGCCAGCGCAGCGCCCGCGGCCGTGCGCGCGCCGCGGGTCGCCGAGCGCGCGCTGCGCACGGTGAACGCGCGCCAGTACGTGCGCCTCGCCGCCGATGGCGCGCTCAGCGTCGGCGAGATTCCGGACGCCGCGTTCCAGGACGGGCTCCTCGATCCCGCCAAGCTCGGCGCGTCCCGCGCGACCGCGCGCGCCGCGCTGCGCGACGATCTCCGCCGCCTGCAGGCGACGGTCGCGCCGCCCACCGCCGAGCCCGCGGCCCCCGACGGCGCGTCCGGCTACTTCGCGATCACGCCGGACGACGTGGTCGCCCGGCCGCTGCCGCCCGATCGCGCGCCGCCGACGAGCGCGCCGCTCCTCATCGCCGATCCGGACCGCCCCGCGCGCGAGCTGCTCGAGGTGATCCGCGCGTGCGACGCGAACGCGAGCCTCGCGGTCACCGCCGACGGCATCCACCTGCGCGCGTTCGCCGCGCAGATCGAGCCCGGCGGGCTCGGCATGGGCGGCCTGGGCCCGATGGACGCGCACGCCGCCGTCGCGCTGATCGGCACCGGCACCGCGATCGCGATCGACGCCTACGCCGGCAAGACCGCGCGGCCCACCGTGTTCACGTGGCGCGGCGATCTGGCCGGCATGCCGGAGGCGCTGATCCGCGCGAGCGCGTCGCCCGACCTCACGGGCCATCACGACATGCGGCTGTGGTTCGACGCCACGTTCACGATCGGCGCGATGGTGAGCGCGCTCGACGCGATGTCCGCCGCCGGCGCCAACCCGGTCCTCATCGGCGATCCCGCGAACATCGTCGACCCCGCCCCGATCAGCACCGGGCACCTGGGCACGATCGGCGGGGGGCACATCGGCGCGCGGAGCGCCGGGATCCCGCGCATCGCCATCGGCCAGCCCGCGACCCGCGGTGGCGTCTCGGCCGCCGAGGTCCGCACGCGCCTCGCCGAGAACACGGCGCGGCTCACCTACTGCTACGAGAAGTGGCTCCTCGCCGATCCCGCGCTGGCCGGCACCATCGCGCTCACGTTCACCATCGCCCCGTCCGGCGCGGTCACCGCGGCGTCCGCCGACGGCGTCTCGCGCGAGGTCGGCGAGTGCATGGCCAAGGCCGTGCGCGGGATCGCGTTCCCGTCCTCGCGCCGCAGCAGCGACGTGACGGTGTCGATCGACACCGCGCCGACCGGCGGCTGATCGATCAGGCGTAGGCCACGCGCGCGCCGCGGGCCGGCGCCATCGCGCGCAGCCGCGCGATCCGCTCGGGCATCGGCGGGTGCGTCGAGAACCAGCGCGCCATCGTGTCGAGCGCGCCGAACGGATTGACGATGAACATGCTCGCGGTGCCCGCCGGGACCGCGACCGGCGCGCGCCGCGCCCCGCGCTCGAGGCTCTCGAGTGCCCGCGCCAGCCCCTCGGGATCGCCGGAGATCCGCGCGCCGATCTCGTCGGCGCGGAACTCGCGGGCGCGGGAGATCGCGAACTGCACGAGCGTCGCGGCGATCGGCGCGACGATGGCCAGCGCCAGGCCCGCGGCTGGATGGCGGTCGTCGTCGTCGCGGCCGAACATCATGCCGAAGCTGAGCGCCTGGCCGATCGTGCCGATCACCGACGCGAGGATGGCCGCGACCGTCGACAGCAGGATGTCGCGGTTCTTGATGTGCGCGAGCTCGTGCGCGAGCACGCCGCGGATCGCGCGCGCGTCGAGCGAGGCCAGCAGCCCCTCGGTCACCGCGATCACGCCGTGGGCCGGGCTGCGCCCGGTCGCGAACGCGTTGGCCTGCGCGCCCGGCACGACATAGAGCCGGGGCATCGGCAGCTCGGCGCGCGCCGCCAGGTCGCGCACCAGCGCGTGGAGCTCGGGCGCCTCGCGCGGGCCGACCTCGCGCGCGCGGTACATCGACAGCACGAGCCGATCGGAGAAGAAGTACGCGCCCAGGTTCATCGCCAGCGCGAGCACGACGAACACGCCGAGCGCCTGAGGTGCCAGCGCGCCGCCGACTGCGATCAGCAGCGCCGAGAGCACCCCGAACAGCAGGATGGTCTTGAGCTGGTTGTACATGGTCTGGTGAAACGTAAGGTCGCCGCGCGCGGGTGCAAGTCCCCCGCGCCGACCCGGCGCAGACCGGCCTTCAGCGCCAGGCCGACCACGGCGCGCCGAGCCGGGTCAGCATCGCGCCGAACAGCGCGGCCGCGCCGGCGGCCAGCGCCGCGGCGCCCGCGACATCTGACAGCCAGTGCGCATCGACCACGAGCCGCGCGCACGCGATCGCGCCGAGCACGATCAGCGCCGGCACGCGCGCGCGCGGCACCGCGAGGCACAGCGCGAACGCGATCGCGCCGTAGTGCGCCACATGCCCCGACGGGAACGCGAAGCCATCGTCCCACGCCCAGCTGTCGCCCACGTGGCCGCGCGCCAGCGCCTCGCTCGGGCGCAGCCGGCCCAGGCCGGTCTTGAGGTAGCCGCCGAACGTGCGGCTGACCGCGTGGGTGAGCCCCATCAGCACCAGCGTCGCGCCCGCGCGCGTGTGGAACCGCCAGGCGATCGCGCCCAGCACGACCAGCGCGATCGCCAGCCACTCCTTCGGCGGCCACAGGAGCAGCACGACGCGATCGGTGACGTCGAGCACCTGGGCCAGCGCGTGATCGAGGGGCGAGTCGGTCACGTCGCCGAACGCGCGCGCGATCGGCGCATCGAGCACCAGCATGCCGAGCACCATCACGATCGCGCTCGCGAGCGCGAGGTACACCAGCTGCCGGACCGACATCGCGGCAGCCTAGCGAATGGATCTGCCTCGCGCCGCTACAGCGGATAGTGATTCGACGACGCCGGCCGGAAGGTCGGGGCGTCGTGGCGGATCGCCCAGATCCCGAGGGCGAGCACCGCCGCGCCGACGCCGAGCGTGAGCCCGCCCGCGGTCGTGAGGCCGTCGTGATCCTTGGCCAGGCCGATGGGCAAGAGCGCCGCGCCGGTGATCACCGAGGCCGAGCCCACCGACGCGCCGATGATGCCGAGCACCCGCACCGCGCCGGTGTGGTTCTCGTACACGCTCAGCGTGCGGCGATACACCGTCGGCCGCTCGCCGACGTGGACCAGCTCGATCTCGAGATCGTCGGCCCGGCCGATCACCGGGAAGCCCAGCAGCACGTTACCGACGGTGACGTCGGCGAGGCAGGGCGTCGCGGCGCACACCAGCGCGTGGGTCTCGCCGAACGTCACGTGCGATCGTCCCTGCGCGTCCTGCGTGGTCTGCGGCTGCATCAGGATGCGGCGGACCGGCGCGGGCCCGTCGACGATGTCGATCACGAGGCGACCCTGACCGCTGGCGATCGGCGCCGAGGTTGCGATCGGAGGCGCGATCGGCGCCGGCGTGGGCAGTGGTGGGAGCTGGCGCACGCAGGCCGCCTGCGCCGCGATCGCCGCGACGATCGCGACGCGCGTGGTGTTCATCGCGGCCACCCGGTACCCTCGTGGTGGGGGAAACGCCTCATGCGTCCATCGTCGCTCATTTTCGTGCTGGTCGTCGCCAGCAGCTGCGCGGTTCGCGCGCCCGGTCGCTTCGGCATCGCGGCTGCGATCACCGCGAACGTCCGCGCCGACGTGCGGATCGCGCCGCCGCCGCCGCCGCCCGCGCCGCCGGTGGCGATGCAGGGCGCCGCGGTCGCCGAGTTCTTCGGCATCCCGCTCGAGGACGCGCGCGACGTGGTGTTCGTCCTCGACTGCTCCGGCTCGATGGACGATCCCGCGCCTGGCCCGCTCGCGCAGCTCGGCGCGCCCAGCGTCTCCACCTCATCGCCGCCGCCGCCACCGGGCACGCCGCCGCCGCCGCCGCTCGTGCCGCGCAAGATCGATGTCGCCAAGGTCGAGCTCGTCGACGCCCTGCGCCGCCTGCCCGCGGGCACGCCCATGAACGTCGTGTTCTTCAACGCCGGCCTCGAGGCCTACGCCGCGACCATCGTTCCCCTCGAAGACAGCGGCCGCGACGGCCTCATCGGCTTCGTCTCCGAGACCGCGCCCAGCGGCCCCACCGCGCTCGCGCCCGCGATGCGCCTCGCGTTCCTCATGAACGCCCACCGCGTGATCCTCCTGTCCGATGGCCTCGGCAACGTCGGCGGCAACGCCCGCGACGTGCTCCGCGACGCCCGCGAGGCCATGCAGGGCGGCGTGCGCATCGACACGATCGGCCTCGGCCCCGGCCAGGACGCCGCGCTCCTGCAGGCGCTCGCCGTCGAGAGCGGCGGCCTGTACCAGCGGCTGTAGCCAGACCGCCTGCCCGGCCGGCGAGGTTGACGCGCCACCGATCGGCGGGTACGCAGGAGCTCTGCCTGTCGGGAGCGCCATGGCCCATCGCCGGATCCTCGTCGTGTTCGCGCACCCGGTGCTCGAGCGATCGCGCGTCAACCGTCGCCTCGTCGAGGCCGCGCGCGGCGTCGAGAGCGTCACGCTCCACGATGTCTACGAGGCGTATCCCACGCTCGACATCGACGTGCGGCGCGAGCAGGCGCTGCTCGAGAGTCACGACGCGATCGTCTTCCAGCACCCGTTCTACTGGTACTCGGTGCCGGCGATCCTCAAGGAGTGGCAGGACCTCGTGCTCGAGTACGGGTGGGCGTACGGCGAGGGCGGTCGCGCGCTCGCCGGCAAGATCACGCTCAACGCGATCTCGACCGGAGGGCCCGAGTCCGCGTATCGCAAGGACGGCTCGAATAGGTTCACGATGCGCGAGCTGCTGTCACCGTGGGATCAGACCGCGCACCTCTGTGGCATGCGGTTCCTCGCGCCGTTCGTGACCCACGCGGCCTTGCGGGTCAGCGCGGGGAAGGGCGGCGAGGCGCTGCTCGCGCCGCAGCGCGACCGCTACGTGCGCCTGCTCGAGGCGCTGCGCGATGATCGGCTCGATGTCGAGCAAGCCGCGCTGGCGGAGCGCCTCGATCCGATCCTCGATGCGCTGATCCAGCCCGCCGCCGTCGTCGGAGGCATCGCGCCATGACCGACAGCGTGCTGTCCCAGGCGTTCGTGTATCTCGCGGCCGCGGTGATCGGCGTGCCGATCGCGCGCAAGCTCGGGCTCGGCTCGGTGCTGGGCTACCTGCTCGCCGGTGTCGTGATCGGCCCGTGGGTGCTCGGGCTCGTCGGGCACGAGGGCCACCACGTCATGCACTTCGCCGAGTTCGGCGTCGTGATGATGCTGTTCCTGGTCGGCCTCGAGCTCCGGCCCTCGCTCCTCTGGGAGCTGCGCCGGCCGATTCTCGGGCTCGGCGGCCTGCAGGTCGTGGTCACCACCGCCGCCGCCACCGCCGGCGCGATCGCGCTCGGCGTCGCGTGGCAGCCCGCGCTCGCGGTCGGGATGATCCTCGCGATGTCGTCGACCGCGATCGTGCTCGCGACCCTGTCGGAGAAGGGCCTCCTGCAGTCGCGCGGCGGCCAGGCCTCGTTCTCGGTGCTGCTGTTCCAGGACATCGCGGTCATCCCGATCCTCGCGGTGTTCCCGCTGCTCGGCACCGCCGCGGCGACCGACGGCGACGGCCGACCGGGCTGGCTCCAGGCGCTGATCCTCCTCGGCGCGGTCGGCGGCGTGGTCCTGGTCGGCACGTTCCTGGTGCGGCCGATGTTCCGCATCCTCGCCGAGATCAAGGTGCGCGAGTCGTTCACCGCGGCCGCGCTCCTGCTCGTCATCGGCATCGCGCTGCTCATGCAGGCCGCCGGTCTGTCGCCCGCGCTCGGCACCTTCCTCGCCGGCGTGATCCTCGCCGAGAGCGAGTATCGCCACGAGCTCGAGGGCGACATCGAGCCCTTCAAGGGCCTCTTGCTCGGCCTGTTCTTCATCTCGGTCGGCGCGCAGATCGACTTCGGGCTCATGGCCGATGCGCCCGCGACCATCGCCGGCCTCGTCGTCGGCGTGATGGCGGTCAAGTTCGCGGTGCTCTACGGCCTCGCGCGGCTGTTCGGCCTCGATCGCACGTCGCGCTGGCTGTTCGCCCTCGGCCTGTGCCAGGTCGGCGAGTTCGCGTTCGTGCTGCTGTCGTTCGGCCTGCAGAGCCAGATCTACGGCCAGGAGATCGCGGGCCCGCTGGTCGCGGTGGTCGCGATGTCGATGGTGCTGACGCCGATGGTGTTCGTGCTGCTCGAGAAGGTCGTGTTGCCCTGGGCCACCGACGACGCCGCCGATCGCCCCGCCGACGAGATCCACGACGCCCACAGCCCGGTGGTCATCGCCGGCTACGGTCGCTTCGGCCAGATCGTCGGCCGCCTGCTCATCGCCAACGGCATCCGCCCGACCGTGCTCGATCTCGATCCCGCGATGATCGAGGTCGTCGGCAAGCTCGGCATGAAGGCCTACTACGGGGATGCCTCGCGCCTCGATCTGCTGCACTCCGCGGGCTGCGCCCACGCGAAGCTGTTCGTGCTCGCGGTCGACGAGCCCGAGCTGTCGCTGCGCATCGCCGAGACCGTGCGCAAGCACTTCCCGCACCTCGTGATCCTCGCGCGCGCCCGCGACCGCGTGCACTACTACAAGCTCTACGCCCTCGGCCTGCGCCGCATCGTGCGCGAGACCTTCGCGTCGTCGTACGAGATCGGCATCGAGGCCCTGCGCGAGCTCGGCTACCGCGCCCACACCGCGCATCGCCTCGCCCGCCGCTGGCGCGCGCACGACGAGCGCTCCCTCGACGAGGTGGCCGCGATGTGGCCCGGCTCCGATCGCGAGGTCATCTTCGCCGCCGCGCGCCAGTCCCTCGCCGAGGCCTCGCGCCTCATGCGCGCCGAGGCCCCGACCCTCGACGAGACCACCGATCCCGGCTGGAACAACGAGAGCCGGCGAGCGGAGGAGGGCGAGCCCGCGCCGCCCGACGCGGCGACCTGACCGTGCTAGTTTTTCTTCATGGTCTTCGGTCGCCGCTCGGTGATCGCCTCGCGCACGCAGCGAGGGCCGACCCCGTGATCCGCTGGTGCGCGTACTGTCAGGCGTTCCTCGGCGAGTCGGAGCCGCTCGACTCCGCCGAGATCACGCACGGCATGTGCCACGAGTGCGCGCTCCGGCTGGAGGCGCACGACGAGCTCGTCGATCAGACGGCGGCGGTGCGCGCGCTGATGAACCGGATCTTCGCGTGCGCGGCCGCCGCCGACGACAGCGCGATCCCGGCCCTGATCGCCGAGGCCCACGCGGCGCACCTGCCGCCGGCGTCGATCCTGGTCGGCCTGCTCCAGCCGGCGCTCTACCGCGCGGGCCAGGCGTGGCAGGACGGCATGATGTCGGTCGCCGCGGAGCATCGCTTCACGGCGTGGTGCGACCGCTTCTTCGCACAGCTCGGGGCATCCGCGCCGCCGCCCGCGGCGCCGCTCGATCTGCTGATGTTCCTCGCGCCCGGCAACCGGCACACGATGGGCCCGCGGTTCCTCGTCGAGCTCCTCGCCGCCCGCGGGTTCGTCGCGCAGCACGCCCAGCCCGTGGCGTCGATCGCCGACGCGGCGCACGAGATCGAGCGCCTGCGCCCGCGCGTGGTCGGGATCTCGTGCGCGCTTCCCTCGGCACTTCCAAAGGCCGACGCGATGGTCCTCGAGCTGGCGGCGCGGGTCGACCCGAGCTGGCCGCGCCGGTTCCTGATCGGCGGCTTCGCGGTGCGCGCGCAGGGCCGGCCCTGGGTCAGCGCCGCCGGGGCCGAGATCGCCCCCACGATCGAGGACGTCGAGCGCGTGATCGGCGCGCGCTGACCTGCGGGGATTGCGTCGGGTCGCGCCCGATCGACTGGCCGTGGCGCGATCCGATTTGTCCGCGACTGCCGGGCTGACTAGGGTGATGCCATGGCGCGCGACACCATCCCGATCTCGGCGCCCGTTGTTGCGCAGCTCGCGGCCCACGGCATCGACGTCGCGCGGGTCGCCGCGCGTGCCGGCATCGACGACGTCGCGCGGCGCGACGTCACCACCGCGGAGTACTTCGCCTACTGGCGTGCCCTGGAAGGCGAGACCGATCGCGCCGACCTCGGCCTGGTGGTCGGCGCGCAATCTCCCGTGCACGCCTACAGCATCGCCTCGGTCGCCGCGCTCCAGGCGCCGACCCTCGGCGAGGCCCTGCGCGTCCTCGCGCGCTACAAGCGCCTGACCTGCCCCGAGCACATCCTCGTCGACGTCGACGAGGACGCCGGCGAGGCCAGCGTGCGCTGCGACTGGCTGCTCGCGACCGAGAGCGTGCCGCCGTTGCTCGTCGATGGCGTGTTCGCCTCGATCAACGCGCTCGCCAGGCGCGGTACTGGCGGCGCCGTCGCGCCCATCCGCGTCGAGCTCGCGCGCCGCGCCCGTCACGCCCCGATCCTGCGCGCCCACTTCGGCTGTGCGGTGCGGTTCGGCGCCCCTGTCGATCGCCTCGTGTTCGCCGCGCGCGCGATGACCGCGCCCTTCGTCACCGCCAGCGCCGAGGCCTTCGCGCGGATCGTGCCCGGCCTCGAGGCCCAGCTCGTCAGCCGCGCGCGAACGAAGACGCCGATCGACGACGTCCGCATCGCGATCGCGCGCACGATCAGCCGCGGCGCGCGCCCCAGCATCGAGGTCATCGCGCGGGCGCTCCGCACCAGCGCGCGCACCCTCCAGCGCCGCCTCGGCGCCGCCGACACCACGTTCCAGCACCAGCTCGATCACGTGCGGCGCCTCTCCGCGCGCCGTCTGCTCGCGCACACCGAGCTCGATCCCATCGACATCTCGTTTCTCCTCGGCTTTGCCGAGCCCAACTCCTTCGCGCGCGCGTTCCGCACCTGGGAACGCACGTCGCCGCTGCGCTGGCGCGCCGCCCGCAGCTGAAAGCCACCATGACCGCCCAGCGTCCCATCCCGTCAGGCTTCGGTCCGCACTCCACCGCGCGCGACGTCCTCGGCGACCGTCGCCTCGACGGCACCCTCGCCATCGTCACCGGCGGCTACGCCGGCATCGGCCTCGAGACCACCCGCGTCCTCGCCGCCGCCGGGGCCGAGGTCATCGTGCCCGCGCGCAGCCTCACCAAGGCCCGCGCCGCGCTCGCCGGCGTCGAGCGCGTGACCGTCGAGGAGCTCGACCTCGCCGACCCGGCATCGATCGAGGCCTTCTCCGCGCGATTTCTTTCGACCGGGCGCGCGCTACCGCTCCTGATCAACAACGCCGGTATCATGGCCGTGCCCCTGTCGCGCGACGCCCGCGGCTTCGAGTCTCACCTCGCCACCAACCACATCGGCCATTTCCAGCTGACCACGCGCCTCTGGCCCGCCCTCGAGCGCGCCCACGGCGCCCGCGTCGTCGTGCTGTCCTCGCGCGGCCACATGCGCTCTGCGTTCAACTTCGAAGATCCCCACTTCGAACACCGCGCCTACGACAAGATGGTGGCCTACGGCCAGTCCAAGACTGCCAATGTCCTCTTCGCCGTCGCCCTCGACGCCCGCGGCCAGTCCGCCGGCATCCGCGCCTTCGCCGTCCACCCCGGCGCCATCCTCGACACCGACCTCGGCCGCAGCATGTCCCCCGCCGAGGGCGCGGCCGTCATCGAGCGCGCCGCCAAGCTCGGCGGCTTCAAGTCCATCGCAGAGGGTGCCGCGACCACCGTCTGGTGCGCCACCAGCCCCGCCCTCGACGGCAAAGGCGGCGTCTACTGCGAGGATGCCGACATCGCCGTCGCGGTGCCCGCGGACCACGCGGGGCCAGACGGGGTGCGGCCGTGGGCGATCGATCCGGAGAGTGCGGAGCGACTGTGGACAGTCACCACGGCCTGGATCGCTGGCTCCTGACCGGTCGAGTGTCGACGTCCGACGGCCAGTGGTGAGACATTGGTATGGTCAAGCCCATGACCTTCGACGTCGCGTTTCCCAACGCCCTGGCCGAGCTCGTGGAGCTCGAGTTCGACTACGCCGACGGTGAGGGTATCGACTTCGAGCCATACCAGGAGTTCCAGTCGGCGGAAGACAACGCGTCGTGGCTCCAGGCATGGACCGGCAACAAGAAGCTCACCGGCGGGGAGTACCGGATCTTCGGCCAGGACGGAACTGGCGGCTACGCGGCCTTCTGGATGGTCCACCCAGGCAAGCCTGTGCTGGAGCAGCCAGTGGTGTTCTTCGGGTCCGAGGGAGAGCTGGGCGTCGTGGCCTCGCACTTCGGCGACTTCCTCTGGCTCCTGGCCGCCGGGCTCGGCCCCATGGAAGCCGTGGCGTACGGCGCTCCCGAGGACGACAAGGCAAACGATGCGTTCACCGCGTTCGCGATGAAACACGGCGAGGCCCACAAGAAGACGGCCAAGGACGTGCTCGAAGCCGCGCAGCGAGCGTTTCCCGCCTTCGAAGGCGACATCCGGGCTCTCTGCAGGTAGCGATCACGCAGACGCGGTATCCGCGAGGCGCGACCAGATCACAACTGTGGGCCGCGGCGTTGCCGCGCGCCCCATATCGCGAGGATCACGATCTCGTCGCCGACACGCGAGTGATAGACGTGGTGCTCGGTCTTCGGCAGCAAGACGCGGCGCACCGGTGAGGCGAAACGCGCCGCCTCGTAGGCCATGCCGAGGTCGGGGTTGTCACGCAGGCGATCGAGCACGGCCAACATCTCACTCGTGAGGAGGTCGGTGCTGTCGCGGTTTGTCCGCCACCATGAGTCAGCGCGATCGAACTCGCGCTGGGCCCGTTCGGAGACGCGTACCTTCACGACCGCGTGCGGAGCGCGGCAGCCCATTCGTCGGCGTCGATCGTTCGGCCGGCCTTGGCGTCAGCCAGGCCCTCGTTGATCGCCTCGTGCAGCGCGGCGCGATCGGCGTCCTCGAGGTCATCGCCGTCGACGACCCACAGGCGAACCTCGGCGCCCTCGGGCAACGACGTGGGCTCGTCGAGGACCAGGCGACCGTTCTTCACGCGGGCGTTGATCGCGCTCACGACCTCAGGCTAGCACGCACGGCCAAGGCCGGCGCAGACCGCTGAGCCAGCCTCGCCCCCGCCGCCATCACAGCCTCGCGACGCGCGCCCCGAAACGCGCGAAGGCCGCCTTGCGGCGGCCTCTGTGCGTTCTATCGAGTGGAGCGGGAGAAGGGATTCGAACCCTCGACGTCAACCTTGGCAAGGTTGCACTCTACCACTGAGTTACTCCCGCTGACCTGCGACGGGGAGACTTGTAGCGGCACCGGCTCGAACTGTCAAGGGGGGGGCACAAAATCGACACGGACCGACGAAAAGCCGAGCCACCGCCGTCCGCGGACGGGCACGAGCGCGCGGCTCGCCCGCGACGCCGGCCTCATCGCGATGCTATCGTGCCGCGCATGATCGTTCGTGAGATCTCGTCGGTGCGCCGCGGTCGTGGTCTGGCTGCGCTTCTCCTCATGCTGGCGCTCGGCGCCGTGGCTGGCTGCCATCAGAAGCCGGGCACGCTGCCGGTCGACAGCCAGATCAACAAGTTCCAGCCGCCGGACGAGGACGCCTTCAAGGACGACTCGGACGAGCCGGAGACGGACAGCGACACGACCGAGCCCGCGGCTCCTCCCGCCGGGAAGGAGTGATCGATGTGCGGCATCGTCGGCTACGTCGGTAGCCGTCAGGCGACCCCGATCCTGATCGCGGGGCTCCGCAAGCTGGAGTACCGCGGCTACGACTCGGCCGGCGTGTCGGTCTGGAACGACGGCACGAGCCGCGTGGTGCGCTGCCGCGGCAAGCTGCAGGGCCTGGAAGACAAGCTCGTCAAAGAGCCGGCGCCGGGCATGATCGGCATCGGCCACACGCGCTGGGCGACGCACGGGCGGCCCTCGGACGAGAACGCGCACCCGCACAAGGCGGGCTCGGTCTCGGTGATCCACAACGGCATCATCGAGAACCACATGGCGCTGCGCCAGGAGCTGGCGGCGGCGGGCGCGAAGTTCTCGTCGGAGACCGACACGGAGCTGTTCGCGCACCTCATCGACCGGCAGATGCAGGCGGGCGCGCCCGACCTGACCACCGCGGTCCGCAAGGCGCTGGCGAAGGTCACGGGCGCCTACGCCTTCGTCGTCATGAGCGACAAGGAGCCGGGCACGCTGGTCGCGGCGAAGAACAGCTCGCCCATGGTCGTCGGCCTGGGCGATGGCGAGAACTTCATCGCCTCGGACGTCACGGCGATCCTGGCCGAGACCCGCAAGATGATCTTCGTCGACGAGGGCGATCTCATCACGGTGACCAAGAGCTCGGTCACGATCACCGACTTCGACGGCAAGCCGCGCCATCGCGAGCCGAAGACCATCACGTGGTCGGCGGTGCAGGCGGAGAAGGGCGGCTTCAAGCACTACATGCTCAAGGAGATCCACGAGCAGCCGCGCTCGGTGGCCGACACGCTGGTCGGCCGGATCGATCTCGAGAACGACACCGCGCTGCTCGATGGCGTCGACCTCGACGTCTCGAAGATCAAGCGGATCATCTTCATCGCCTGCGGCACCTCGTTCCACGCCTCGCTGGTCGGCGAGCACCTGGTCGAGGCGCTGGCGCGGATCCCGGTCGAGGTCGACCTCGCGTCCGAGTTCCGCTACCGCGACCCGATCGTCGGGCCGGGCGATCTCGTGGTCGCCGTCAGCCAGTCGGGCGAGACCGCGGACACGATGTCGGCGGTGCGCGAGGCCAAGGGCAAGGGCGCCATGGTCCTCGCCATCTCCAACGTCGTCGAGTCGTCGATCCCGCGGCTCGCGGACTACGCGTTCTACACGCACGCGGGCCCGGAGATCGGCGTCGCCTCGACCAAGGCGTTCACGACGCAGCTGATCGCGATGGCGCTGCTCGCGATCAACCTCGGGCGCAAGAACGGCAAGCTGTCTCGCGAGCGCGCGCGGGTGCTGCTCGCGGCGCTGACCGCGCTGCCGCAGAAGATGACCGACATCGTCGAGCAGGGTGCGCAGCTGCAGGTGCTGGCGCGGCGCTACGGCGCGGCGAAGGGCTTCCTGTTCCTGGGCCGCGGGTCGCAGCACCCGATCGCTCTCGAGGGCGCGCTCAAGCTGAAGGAGATCTCGTACATCCACGCCGAGGGCTACGCGGCGGGCGAGATGAAGCACGGGCCGATCGCGCTCATCGACGAGAACCTGCCGGTGGTCGTGCTGGTGCCGCGCGGCCCGCACTACGACAAGGCCGCGTCGAACCTCGCCGAGGTCCGCGCGCGCCAGGGCAAGGTGCTGGCGATCGCGACCCGCGGTGACACCGAGATCGGCAACATCGCCGACGACGTGATCATGGTGCCGGACACGGCGCTCGAGCTGCAGCCGGTCCTGACCGTGCTGCCGCTGCAGCTGCTCGCGTACTACGTCGCCGACTTCAAGGGCAACGACGTCGACCAGCCGCGCAACCTCGCGAAGTCGGTCACCGTCGAGTGACCGCGCGGCGTGCGAGGCCGGCGCGCGCAGGCGCGGCCGGCCTCACCCATTTCGATCCCGCGGGCCAGGCCCACATGGTCGAGGTCGCGGCCAAGCCGGAGACGGCGCGGGTCGCGGTCGCGTCGGGCGAGATCGTGATGGCGCGGGCGACCGCGCGCGCGATCGCCGCCGGGCGCATCGGCAAGGGCGATGTCCTGGGCGTGGCGCGGCTCGCCGGCATCCAGGCGGTGAAGCGCACGGCGGAGCTCATCCCGCTGTGCCACCCGCTGCGCATCACCGGCGTGGATCTGGCGCTGCGGGTGCGCGCGGACCGGGTGCAGATCACCGCCACGGTGAAGGCGTTCGATCGCACGGGCGTCGAGATGGAGGCGCTCACCGCGGTCTCGGTCGCGGCGCTCACGGTCTACGACATGACCAAGGCGATCGATCGCGGCATGGTGATCGGACCGATCCAGCTCGACGAGAAGCGCGGCGGCAAGAGCGGCGTCTGGAAGCGCTAGCCTCGCCAACGATCGTGCGCACACGGTCGTGGGCAGTCGCCGCGGCGACCGTGTCGGGACGCGCGTAGACCCGCGAGAGGACTCGCGCGGCGCCGACGAATCCCGTGCCACCGCTGGCGCGGCTCGTGCAAAATCGAGGGATCGTGCGACGTCGGCACCTGGTGATCTCCCTCCTGGCCCTCGCGGGCCCCGCGCGCGCAGGCGCGCCCCGCACGACCCCCGTGGCCCCGCCGGTCGCGCAGGTCATCGAAGCGGCCGCGGCCGAGGTCGCGGTGCCGCCTGAGCTCCTGCTCGCAATCGCGATCGAGGAGGGCGGCGTGCGGCTGGCCGCGCACCGCGCGGTCGAGGCCGACGATCTGGTGCCGGTCGCCGGCGCGATCGAGCTGCGCCACGGCCGCCTCGACACGCTCGCGCTCGGCGCGCGCCTGATGAACACGACCGAGGACGCGCTGCGCGCGGACACCGATCTCGGCACCCGCGCCGGCGCGCGCGTGCTGGCCACGCTCGGCGCGCAGTACGGCGCGGGCGCGGACCTCGCGAGCTGGCGTCGCGCGCTCGAGGTGCTCTCGGGCATGGACGACGCGAACGCCAGCGCCTACGCCGATCGCGTGTTCGCGCTGCTCCGCGAGGGCGGGCAGTTCCCGGCGCGGGCGGGCGAGACCGTGACGCTCGCCGCGCACCCGGCGCTGCCGGCGCGCATCGCATCGGTGCCACCGCCGGCGACCACGCCCGACTATCCCGGCGCGATCTGGTTCGACACCAGCTGCACCAACAAGTGCACCGTCGGGCGGCCGCTCGGCAACGCCGCGGTCGACACGATCGTCATCCACGACACCGAGGGTGGCTGGGATGGCTCGGTCGCGACGCTGCAGTTCGATAGCGGCAAGTCGGTGCAGTACATCATCGACGCCGATGGCGCGCGCGTCGGCCAGTTCCGCGCCGAGACCGACACCGCCTGGCACGCGGGCAACTACTTCTACAACGAGACCTCGATCGGCATCGAGCACGTGGGCGTGGCCTCGGACAAGGCGGGCTATGCGCCCGCGCTGTACGCGCGCAGCCGCGATCTGGTGCAGAGCATCCGCACGCGCTGGACGGTGCCGCTCGATCGCGCGCACATCATCGGCCACTACCAGGTGCCCAACGGCAACGCCATCGCCGAGAGCTCGCCGCCGTGCGATGGCCTCGACGCCTGCGAGCAGAGCGCGAACTACGGCGGCGCCGGCAACCACCGCGACCCGGGCTACTACTGGCAGTGGTGCCAGTACATGGAGGCGCTCGGCGGGACGTGCACCTGCGCGGACACGTGGCCGGCGTGGAACTGCACGACCGATCTCACCGAGGCCGTGCGCTGCTCGGACGGCAACGTCGAGATCGCGCACTGCGCGGACGGCTGCGAGGTCATGCCGATCGGCACGCCCGATGTCTGTCACGGGGTGGTGAGCGTGACGCCGGACGCCGGCGTGCCGAGCGCGCCCGACGCGGATCCGGGCCCGGCGGTGAACGGCGATGCGAGCGGTGGCTGCGGCTGCGCGACGGGCGATCCGGGGAGCGGCGCGCTGATCATCGCGGGTGTCGCGATCGCGCTGCGTTCGCGTCGGCGCGCTAGACGCCCCACTTGATGCCGGCGATCGCGCTGAGCGTGGTGGGGCCCGTGCCGAGCACGCCGACCCGCAGCTCGAACGTGATCACCTGCGAGCCGACGTACTGTTCGAGGCCGACCGAGACGTAGGGCCCGAGGTACGCGCGCTGCCGCGAGGGCGGCAAGAGCGGGATGTTCGAGCGCAGGAGCGACACGCCGGCGCCGACGTCGAGGTAGCGCAAGAGGCCGGGGCGGGGCGCGATGCGCAGCCCGGTGCCGCCGTCGACCTCGACCGCCCGCAGGTTGCCGGCGAGGTTGTCGCTCTGGCCGGACAGGTAGCCGCTGAACAGCACGCGCCAGCGCACGGCCCAGCCGACCCGCTGGCTCGTGCTCATCGGCTGGTAGCCGGCCTCCACGCCCCACAGCGCGCCGAGCCCGAAGGTCGAGGACGTGGCGCCCACGCCCTGGCGCACGCCGGTGACGAGCCCGATCGAGCCCGAGGGCAGGGCATCGGCGGCGGCGCGACCCGCGGGCGCCAGCGCGACGAGCGCTGCGCCGAGCGCGGCGGCGCGGACGAGTCGAGGGGCGAGAGCGCCGCGCATGGGGAGGGGGCGCGAGGAGCGCGCCGGCGGCTACTGTAGCGCCGGGCGGTCAGAACTTCGATGTCGTCGCGAGGAACGTCATCTTGTCGTTGGTCGCCCGCAGGCGCCGCGACAGGGTGCGGACCCAGTTCCAGAGGAGCTCGTAGGCGAGGTCGCGATCGACGAACAGGAGGTCCTCGAGATCGCGCCGGTTGACCACGAACAGGCGGCACTTCTCGTGGCAGACCGCGGTCGCCGAGCGCGAGGCGTCGTCGATGAGCGACATCTCGCCGAAGTACGCGCCGGGCCGGAGCACGGCCAGGGCCTCCTCGCCCATGCCCGGGACGATCCGGCTGATGCGGACCGCGCCCTCGACGATCAGGTAGAACTTGTCGCCCGGCTCGCCCTCGCCAAAGATCGTGGCCGAGGTCTTGTAGGACTCCTCGACGCCGATGTCGACGACGCGGCGCAGGTGCCCGGGAGGCAGCCCGCTGAACATGTCGATCTGGGCGAGGATCTCGAGGGTCGACTTGCCCTCGATCTCGAGCCCCTTCGGTTTGTCATCGTCGTCGTCAGCCATGGGCCCCCGCGACGATCGTCACACGAACCCGCGTCGAGGCGCAACCAAACGACCGGATCGCGCCCCCGGAAGGCCCGCGCTGCAGAAATTTCGGCCGTACCGCGACCATTCCCCGCACCCCGAAAACGCCGCGGCCCCGCTGCCCGGGAGGGCGGCGAGGCCGACGGTGAGCGCCTGGCGCGACTACGAGATCAGATCTTGCCCATCACGAGGAAGACGAAGATCAGCGAGTAGATGACCAGCGACTCGATGAACGCGAGGCCGAGAATCATCGGGACGAAGAGCTTGTCGGCGGCGCCGGGGTTGCGAGCGATGCCGTCGAGCGCGGTGGCCGCAGCGCGACCCTGACCGAGCGCGCCGCCGAGGGCGGCGATGCCGAGGCCGAGGCCGGCGGCGATGGCGACGTAGCCGCCCTTGCTGGCGTTGGCGACCTTGACGGCCGTGTCGTCGTCGGCGAACGCGAGCGTCGAGATGCCGAGGATGACGAAGGTGGTCAGAAGCTGGAGAACGATCTTCACGTTGCGGCTGGTCATGGGGACTCTCCTCTATCGTTGGATGTCGTCGCGCGCAGGCGCGGATTACCTAGCTCAAAGGTCCGGGCGGGTAAAGCCCAGACTCGCGGGAAATGGGGATCAGTGCTCCTGATGGGCCACAGCCATCGAGAAGTACGCGAGGGCCAGGGTGCAGAACACGAACGCCTGGATGGTGCAGACCAGGAGGCCGAGCACGTAGAACGGCAGCGGCACGAAGAACGGCACGAGCGTGAAGAACGAGAGCAGCACCTTGTGGTCGGCGAGCATGTTGCCGAGGAGACGCAGGGTGAGGCTCAGCGGGCGCGCGGTGTGGCTGATGAGCTCGAGGGGCAGCATCAGCGGCGTGAGCCACCAGACCGGCCCGAGGAAGTGCTTGAAGTAGCCCAGGCCGTTCTCGCGAACGCCGTAGTAGTGGGTCGCGAAGAACACCGTGCCGGCGAGCGCCAGGTTGGTGTTGAGCGTGTCGTTCGGGGTGACGAAGCCGGGGACGAGGCCGATCAGGTTACCGAACAGGATGAAGAACCAGAACGTGGCGATGAGCGGGAAGTAGCGCGGGGCCTGCTCCTTGCCCATCGCGCCCTCGACCATGCCGTAGACCGCCTCGGTCACGACCTCGAAGAAGTGGCGCAGGCTCATGCGGCGGGGCGGGACCACGCCCGCGTCCTTGCTGCGCATGCCCTTCGAGAACGACAGGCCACCGATCGTGACGAAGCCCAGCACCACGAGCGTGGTGAGGACGTGCGTCATCGAGAAGTGCTTCTGCTTGTCGAACATCATGAACGACCAGCCGCGGCCGAGCGCGCCGGCGGCCTTGTCGTTGATGTCGTTCCACCACGAGAAGCGGTTGAGGAAGTCGAACCAAGTACCGTGCTCACCCATGATGAAGCTCGTCGGGGTTGGTGGGATCCGCGGGCGGAGGGCCGGCGGGCGCGGTCGGGCGGAGCATCGTCAGCACCGCTTCGACCGTGATGGACACGAGGATGACGGAGAAGCCGATCACGAACCCACCGGGCGAGATCGGCAGGAACGCGAGGGCGAGCGCGACCACGCCCATGAGGGCGACGGTCTTGGGCAGGAGCAGGAGCGCCTTGGCCGGTGAGCCACCGCTGGCCACCGACTTCGTGAGGCCCTGGCCGAGGACGCGCATGACCGCGAAGTTGAGGCAGGTGATCGCCACGCCGACCATCAGGCCGCCGACGAACGCCTTGTCGCCGAAGAACGCGCCGACGACCACGATCAGCGCGCCGAACGCATAGTTCATGCGCTCGATGCGGGCGAGGGTGGCGGTCGCGTTCATGACCGCTCCTTGGATGCCGGGGCGGCGTCCTCCGCCTCGTCGGCGCGATCGCGGACCGCGCGCCGCGCCGAGCGCAGCACGCCGCGGATCCCGGCGACGAAGCCGATCACGAGCAGCACGAGCATGAACGCCGGCTCGGTCCCGAGCTGGCGATCGACCCAGCGGCCGAACAGCGCGCCGAGGATGACCGAGAGCCCGAGCTCGAGGCCCGCCGACGACAGCGACAGGTTCGCGTAGTAGCTGCGGGTCTTGGTCGCGGTCGGGGCGACCGCGTTGGCCACCCGGCCACGGCGCGGCGCGCGGCCGACGGCCACCCCGAGGGGGGACGCAGGCTGCGACAAATCGCCGCTGTGTTCGGGAGCTTGGGCCATCGAGGACGCGCGGCTCATACCATCCCGGCCGCTCGGGGGTCAATCACTTTGGGCTCGCGAGCGAGGCCTGGGCCGCGGCGCAGATCTCGTCGATTTCATTCTCGGAATGGGCGAGGGACAGGAACACCGCCTCGAACTGCGAGGGCGCCCAGAAGATCCCGCGCTCGCGCATTCCCCGGAAGAACGAGGCGAAGAGCGCCGTGTCGGCGCGCTTGGCCGTGGCGTAGTCGGTGACCGGGCCGGCGGTGAAGAACATGGTCAGCATCGATCCGATGCGGTTGATGCAGAAGTCGTGTCCCGCGGCCTTCGCTGCGGCGAGCAGGCCGGCCTCGAGCCGGGCGCCGAGCTGCTCGAGGCGCTCGTAGGTGCCGGGGCGGCGCAGGATCTCGAGCGCGCGCAGGCCGGCGGCCATCGCGAGCGGGTTCCCGGACAGCGTTCCGGCCTGGTAGACGCCGCCGAGCGGGGCGAGGTGCCGCATGATGTCGCCGCGGCCGCCGAAGGCCGCGGCGGGCAGGCCGCCGCCGACGATCTTGCCGACGCAGACCAGGTCGGGCGTCACGCCGAAGCGCGCGGTCGCGCCGCCGTAGGCCACGCGGAAGCCGGTCATGACCTCGTCGAAGATCAGGATCGTGCCGTGCTTGGCGGTCGCGGCGCGCAGGGCCTCGAGGTAGCCCGGCGCCGGCGGGACGGTGCCCATGTTGCCGGCGATCGGCTCGACGATGACGGCGGCCACGTCGCCGCCGGCCAGCGCCTGCTCGACCGCGGCCGCATCATTATAGGGCACGACGATCGTGTCCTTGGCGGCGCCCGCGGGCACACCCGCCGAGCCCGGGATGCCGAGGGTGGCCGCGCCCGAGCCGGCCGCGACCAGCAGGCAGTCGGTGTGGCCGTGGTAGCCACCGTCCATCTTGATGATCTTGTCGCGGCCGGTGGCGCCGCGGGCCAGGCGCAAGGCCGACATCGTGGCCTCGGTGCCCGACGACACCGCGCGGACCATGTCCATGACCGGCATCGCGGCGGTGACCGCCTCGGCGAACCGGACCTCGACCTCGGTCGGCGCGCCGAAGCTGGTGCCCATGCCCATCGCTTCCTTGATCGCGTCGAGGATCTCGGCGTTGGAGTGGCCGAGGATCAGCGGGCCCCACGACCCGATCATGTCGATGTACGTGTTGCCGTCGGCGTCGGTGACGATCGGCCCATCGCCCTGGGCGATGAACACCGGGTCGGCGCCGACCGAGCGGCAGGCGCGGACCGGCGAGTTGACGCCACCCGGGATCACGCGCTGGGCGCGCTCGAACAGGGCCTTGGACGCGGCGTAGGTGCGGGGCATGGGCGCCGGTGTACCAAGGGCGCGCGCGCCCGGGCAAGCGGCGGCGCCCGACCGATCAGCAGCCGTCGGGGCCGCAGGTCGGGCCGTCGGCGACCACGGCGACCGGCGGCGGCGCGAGCTCGGTCCAGGCCTGGGTCAGGGCGGCGCGGAGCGCGTCGGCGGGCTGCGCGCCGGAGACGCCATAGCGCCCGGCGATCACGAAGAACGGGACGCCGCGGATGCCGAGCTGCTGGGCCTCGAGCTCCTCGTCGCGGACCTCGCGCGCGAAGCGATCGCCGTCGAGCAGCGCGCTGACCTCGGCGGCATCGAGGCCGAGCTCGGCGCCGACGGCCGCGAGCGCGGCGTGATCGCCGACGGCCTGCCCCTCGGTGAAGTACGCGCGGAACAGGCGTTCCTTGGCGGCATCGCCCTTGCCGTGCTCGCGGGCGAGGTGGATGAGCCGGTGCGCGTCGAAGGTGTTGCCGGCCTGGATCGTCTCGGGGTGCATCTCGATGCCCTCGACGGCGGCGGTCTTCGTCATCGAGTCGATCGCGGCCACCGCCTTGGCCTCGGACATGCCGTACTTGGCGGCGAGCCGCGCGGCGTACGAGGGCTCGCGGGGCTGGACCTTGGGCGCGCCGGGATCGAGCTCGAACGCGCGCCAGGTGACGTCGACGGCGTCCTTGTGGGCGAAGGCCGCGAGCGCGGCCTCGAAGCGGCGCTTGTCGACGTAGCACCAGGGGCACGCGATGTCCGACCAGATCTCGACTGCGAGGCGCATGGGGCAAGGGCTACCCCGAAGTGGCGCCGCTGTCACTTCAGCGCGCGGCGGGCCAGCTCCAGGAAGCGCGCGAGCGCCGGCGAGCTGTCGGAGGTGCGCCACACGATCAAGAGCTCGGTGTGGGGCGCGCCGACCAGCGGCCGCAGCACCAGCCCGGGGCGCCCCATCTTGCGCAGCGACTCGGGCACGATCGCCACGCCGAACCCGGCGGCGACGAGGCTGACGAGGTCGAGCTGCGGCGCCTCCTGCACGATGCGCGGGGCGAAGCCGGCGGTGCGGCACAGGCCCATCAGCAGATCGAAGTACGCGGGGCCGCGCGCGCGCGGCGCGATCACGAATGGTTCGGCGGCGAGCTGCGCGACCTCGATGCGGGCGCGGCGCGCGAGGCGGTGGCCGTTGGGCAGCGCGACCACCAGCGGCTCGCGGCGCGCGACCGCGGTGGTGAGGCCGGCGTCGGTGACCGGGCCGCGGACGAAGCCGACGTCGATGCGGCCGTCCTTGAGCGAGGCCAGCTGCTCCTGCGGCGACAGCTCGCGCACGACCAGCTCGACCTCGGGCTGCGCCGCGCGGAACGCGCGCAGGACATCGGCGATGCCGACGTAGGCCAGCGACGCGACGTAGCCGATCACGACCCGGCCGAGCTCGCCGGCCTGGGCGCGGTGCGCGGCGGTGATCGCCTGATCGAGCGCCTCGAACACCGCCTGGCTGCGCGCGAGCAGCGCGGTGCCGGGCGCGGTCAGCACGACGCCGCGCCGGGTGCGATCGAACAGCCGCAGGCCGAGCTCGGCCTCGAGCGCGTGGATCTGCCGGCTGAGCGGCGGCTGCGCGATCTGCAGCCGCTTGGCGGCGCGGCCGAAGTGGCGCTCCTCGGCGACCACCGTGAAGTAGCGCAGGTGCCGGAGCTCCATACCCTGGAGGTATCACAGGTGGTGGCTTCGCTGGCCGCGCGGCTCAGCGGCCGCGGCGGCGCTGCTCCGGCGTCACCCCGGTCCAGCGCTGGAACGCGCGCCGGAACGCGCGGGCGTCGGCGTAGCCCAGGCGCGCCGCCAGGGCCTCGTCGTCGGCGGTCGCCAGCCCGGCGTGGGCGCGCTCCTCGCGCCAGCGCTCGCGCAGCGCGCGGAACGAGGTCGCCTCGTCGGCGAGCGCGCGGCGCAGCGTGCGCGGGCTGACCTCGAGCGCGCGGGCGATGTCGTCCTCGTCGGCGGCGTCGGCGAGCGCCGCCCAGACGCGCTGGGTCCAGGTCGGCGGCCCGACGGTGGCGAGCCGCGCGAGCGCCTGCTCGAGCAGGTGGGCGTGGAGCCCGCGATCGGCGTGGCGCAGCGCGCGCCGGGCGATCGCCGCGGGATAGACGAGGCCGTCCTCGGGGGCGCGCGCCTCGACCGCGACGTCGAGCAACTCCTCGAGGGCCGCGATGTCGCGCGCGTCGAGCGGATCGCGCAGCCGCAGGCGGCCGCCGGCGATCGGCCCGTCGCACCAGCTCGTGAGGTAGCGCGCGAACGACGCCAGCGAGTACAGCAGATCGAGCCGCGCACCCGCGCGCGCTGCCACCGGCCCGAACGTCAGGCCGAAGTCCGGCGCGCGCCGCACCGTGACGACCGAGCCGTTGGTGACCAGCGGCCAGCACTGCGCGACGCAGGCCGCGGCCTCGCCGACCGTCGGCGCGGTCCCCGCGATCATCCGCACCAGGTTGCGCGACGACGCCTGGGCCCGGATCGCCGCGTCGGCGGCGAGCGTGCAGCGCGCGCCGGCGGCGAGCAGCGCCTCCCACAGCGCGTAGATCGCCTCGAGCTCGACGACCTCGCCGGTCGCGGTCAGCGCGTCGGGCCGCGGGCAGGGGAGCCCCGCCGCCTCCGCCGCCGCGACGATGTGCCCGACGGCGTGCCGGCTCCGGTACCGCATGCGCGCGGCCCGAGCCTAGCATCGCGTGGCTACTCGATGATGTGGCTCGCGCCCGAGCGCGCGAAGTACCAGTTGCCGACCGCCTCGCGGTACGTGACCCCGCCGAGCGTGCGCACCGGGAAGTCCGTCGAGAACACCAGGCCGTGGTCGCCGGCGCTGGGGCTGAACACGCCGCTCACCGGGCCGAGGCTCGTCTTGATCGCCCCCGCGAACATCGTCTTGTAGGCGGTGTCGGTGTTGCCGCCCAGCATCTTGAGCTGCACCGGATCGCGCTGATCCTGGTGCACGAACAGCGGCACGGTCAGGCGCGGCAAGAGGAGCGGGCCGATCATGCAGCGGCCCGGATCGGCGGTCTCGAGCGCTGCGCACGAGTCGTCGGGCAGCGCGCCCCAGTACGCGAACCGCGCGTCGAACTCGGTGTAGACCGGCAGCCCGGGCTCGCCCGGCGGCGCGTACCCGAGGATGTCGGGGACCCACCCGGCGTCGTCGAGGGCGCGGACCTGCGCGTCGGGCAAGGCCGTCGCGAGCCGGTCGGCGTTGGCCAGCACGCCGAGGCCGCCGGCGGAGCTGCCGACCAGCAGCACGTCGGTCGCGGTGCCGATGTTCGCGTCGCCGGTGATCGCCGGGTCGCGCAGGTCCTCGAACACCGCGCGCACCAGATCGGCGCCGCGGAACGCGAAGTTGTTCGTCGCGGCCGAGGCAGCGCGATGGCCGGCCCAGTTGTCCGAGGTGCAGTAGTCGACGTAGACCTCGTTGGACGTGAAGAAGTCGGGGTTGGCGGTCGCGTCGCCGTCGAAGATGCCGTGCAGCGTCAGCGTAGCCGGCTTGTCGATCGACGACGTCAGCCCCTGGGTGCGCGCCGCGCACTCCGCGTCGCTGCTGCACGAGCCGCCGCCCTCGAGGCCGATCACCCAGCGGGTCGCGCCGCAGCCGGTGCCGCGCCGCAGGTAGTAGATCCCCGGGCTGCCGTCGTTGCAGACCGCGTTGCGCGCGACCGCGCTGGCGATCGTGTGCTTCTCGAAGGTCGGCGGCACGACGGTGCCGGGCGGATCGACGCAGGCCTGGGCGCCGTCGCCGGGCGCGTCGGCGGCGGATGCGCCGGTCGCGTCGACGGTCGCGCCGCCATTCGCGCCGCAGCCCACGAGCACCGCGATCAGGAGGGACCAGCTCGCTCTCATCGCTCCACCTTCGCCGACCCGCGATCCGCACGGCAAGGACAGGTCCGGTCACGCCGCGGACCGAACTGGCCAGCGACGGCGCGGCGTCGCACCGCGTCGCACCGCGATACCCAGAAGGTATCAGACGATGCGCCAGTGGTATTGGACACACCGCCCTTCGCCCCCTCTACTTCAGACGCCGATGTGGCTCCTGACGATCGCCCTGCGCCGACCCTACACGTTCGTGGTGATGGCGATGATGATCGCCATCCTGGGCGTGTTCTCGATCAAGACCACGCCGGTCGACATCTTTCCGGAGATCGACATCCCGGTCGTCTCGGTGATCTGGAACTACGGCGGCCTGCCCGCCGACCAGATGGAGAAGCGCGTCGTCAACAACTTCGAGCGGTTCCTCACGACGATCGTCAGCGACATCGACCACATCGAGAGCCAGTCGCTGACCGGCATCTCGGTCATCAAGATCTACCTGCAACCCGGGGCCAACCTCGATCAGGCGATCGCGCAGACCACGGCGGTCGCCCAGACGGCGGTCAGACAGATGCCGCCCGGCGCCACGCCGCCGCTGATCCTCCGCTACAACGCGACCAGCGTCCCGATCCTGCAGCTCGCGATGCAGAGCGCGACCCTGTCCGAGCAGCAGCTGCTCGACTACAGCACCAACTTCATCCGCGCCGAGATCGCGACGATCCCGGGCGCGCAGATCCCGTTGCCCTACGGCGGCCGCAACCGCCAGGTGATGGTCGACATCGACCCGGTGCGCCTGCAGGGCTGGGGCCTGTCGCCGCGTGACGTGCAGGCCGCGCTCGGCAACCAGAACGTCGTGCTGCCCGCGGGCACCGCCAAGATGGGCACGAGCGAGTACGCCGTGCTCACCAACGGCAACGTCGAGACGCTCGACGATCTCGCCGGCCTGCCGATCGCGACCCGCGACGGCAAGACGATCTTCCTGCGCGACGTGGCGAGCGTGCGCGACGGCTCGACGCCGCAGACCAGCATGGTCCACGTCGAGGGCCGGCGCTCGGTGCTGATGCCGATCCTCAAGAACGGCAACGCCTCGACGCTCGAGGTGAACGATCGCATCCAGGACGCGCTGCCGAAGGCGCTCGATCGCCTGCCCAAGGAGGCCCAGGGCCAGCTGCAGGTCAAGGCGCTGTTCGATCAGTCGGTGTTCGTGCGCGCCGCGATCGAGGGCGTCGTGCGCGAGGCGCTGATCGCCGCGGGCCTGACCGCGCTGATGATCCTGATGTTCCTCGGCAGCTGGCGCTCGACGGTGATCGTCGTGATCTCGATCCCGCTGTCGATCCTGTTCTCGATCTTCGTGCTGCGCGCGCTGGGGCAGACGCTGAACGTCATGACCCTGGGCGGCATGGCGCTCGCGGTCGGCATCCTGGTCGACGACGCGACCGTCGCGATCGAGAACATCCACCGCAACATGGCGCAGAAGAAGTCGTTCGCGCGGGCGATCGTCGACGGCGCCCAGCAGATCGCGGTGCAGTCGTTCGTGTCGACCCTGTGCATCTGCATCGTCTTCGTGCCGATCGGCTTCCTGACCGGCTCGGCGCGCGCGCTGTTCGTGCCGCTGGCCTACGCGGTCGTGTTCGCGATGCTGATGTCGTTCCTGCTGTCGCGGACGCTGGTGCCGACGATGGTGCGCTACCTGCTCGCCGGCGAGGCCGCCGCCCACCACGCCGCGCCGGTCGCGCGGCCGCCGCTGGCGCGCCGCCTGGTCGCCTCGTTCGATCGCGGGTTCGCGCGGCTGCGCGACGGCTACGGGCGCTACCTGGCCTGGGCCCTCGGCAACCGCGGCTTCACCGCGATCGGCTTCGCGCTGTTCGTCGCCGGCTCGCTCGCGATGCTGCCGCTGGTCGGCCGCGACTTCTTTCCGTCGGTCGACGCCGGCCTCATCAAGCTGCACGTGCGGCTGCCGCCGGGCACGCGGCTCGAGGAGAGCGAGAAGCGGATCGCGGCGATCGAGGCGACGATCCGCGGCGCGCTGCCGCCCGGCGAGATCGCCAGCATGCTCGACGTCATGGGCACGCCGACCTCGGGCATCAACCTGTCGCTCAGCGAGGGCGTGCTGATCTCGCCGGCCGACAGCGACATCTTGCTCGCGCTCGCCCCCGAGCACGCGCCGACGATCGAGCACGTCCGCACGCTGCGCCGGGTGCTGCACACCGCGTACCCCGACGCGACGTTCTTCTTCCTCGCGCCCGACATCTCGACCCAGGTGCTGAACTTCGGCCTGGCCGCGCCGATCGACGTCCAGATCGTGGGCCCGGTCGGCAGCGAGGACCAGACCATCGCGATCGCCGAGGAGGTCGCGCGGCGGGTCGCGAAGATCCACGGCGCGGTCGACGTGCACCTCGCGCAGGTGTCGAAGGCGCCGCAGTTGATGGTCAAGGTCGATCGCAGCTCGGCGGCGCTGGCCGGCCTGACCGAGCGCGATATCGCCAGCGACATGCTGGTGTCCCTGGCCTCGAGCGGCCAGGTGTCGCCGTCGTACTGGCTCGACAAGCGCGGCGTGCAGTACGCGGTGTCGGTGCAGACGCCGCAGTACGCGATCGACTCGATCGAGGCGCTGGGCAACACGCCGATCTCGACCGGCAAGGGCACGCCGCAGACGCTGGGCAACGTCGCCACGGTGTCGCGCACCTCGGGGCCGGTCAACGTCACGCACTACGGCGTGACCCGGGTCTACGACGTGCAGGCCAACCTCGACGGCGTGGATCTCGGCTCGGTCGCCGACGACGTGCGCGCGGTGATCGCCGACGTCCAGGCCAAGGCGCCCAAGGGCGTATCGCTCGCGCTCAAGGGCCAGGCCGAGAGCATGGACGCCTCGTTCGGCGGCCTCGAGCGCGGCATCCTGTTCGCCGTGCTGCTGGTGTACCTGCTCCTGGTCGTGAACTTCCAGTCGTGGCTCGATCCGCTGGTGATCCTGATGGCGCTGCCGGGCGCGCTCGCCGGCATCGTGTGGATGCTGTTCCTGTCGGGCACCACGCTCAGCGTGCCGGCGCTCATCGGCTCGATCATGTGCGTCGGCGTCGCGACCGCGAACAGCATCCTGGTGGTGAGCTTCGCCAACGAGCGGCGCGGGCAGGGCGCGAACGCGCGCGACGCGGCGCTGGCGGCGGGCATGACCCGCCTGCGGCCGGTGATGATGACCGCGCTCGCGATGATCATCGGCATGCTGCCGATGGCGCTCGGGCTCGGTGAAGGCGGCGAGCAGAACGCGCCGCTCGGGCGCGCGGTGATCGGCGGGCTCGGCATGGCGACGCTCGCGACGTTGTTCTTCGTTCCCGTGATGTACAGCGTGCTCCGCCGGCGACCGCCGCGCCGGGCCGCGATGGAGCTGGGCTGATGAATCCGCCGATGACAGGTCCCGAGTCGGAGTCCGCGCCCGAGGCGCTCGGCTTCGAGCTGCCGCCGCCGGCGCGGCTGTCCAAGGTCACGGTCGGGCTCGTGCTGGCCGCGGTGATCGGCTGCGCGTTCGCGATCGGCTACTGGCCGCACCGCACCGCCAAGGGCGAGCAGGCCGCCGCCGCGGCGGTGCCGACGGCCCTGCTGCGCGTCGAGGTGGTGACCGCGACCGAGGTCGCGAGCGATCGCGCGCTGGTGCTGACCGGCAGCGTGGTCCCGCTCGAGCAGGCCACGCTCTACCCGCGGGTCGCGGGCTACGTGAAGAGCTGGTCGGTCGACATCGGCGACAAGGTCAAGGCCGGCCAGGTGCTCGCCGAGATCGAGGCGCCCGAGGTGGAGGCGCAGCTCGCGCAGGCGCGCGCCGAGCTCGCGCAGGCGAAGGCCGCGCTGGCCCAGGCGGTCGCGAAGCAGACGTTCTCCGCCGGCAACGCCGCGCGCTACGCCTCGCTCGGGCAGGCCGAGGTCGTCGCCAAGGCCGAGGTCGAGTCGAGCGCGGCCCAGGCCGAGAGCGACACCGCGAGCGTGACCGCGGCGAAGGCGGCGATCGCCGCGCAGCAGGCCAACCTGGCCCGGCTCGCCGAGCAGGAGGGCTTCACGCGGGTGGTCGCGCCGTTCGCGGGAACGATCACGTCGCGGTCGGTGGATCGCGGCGCGCTGGTCAGCGCCGGCACCGCGACGCCGATGTTCACGCTGGCCTCGACGGATCCGGTCCGGATCCTGGTGCAGGTGCCGCAGGCGGTCGCGCCGAGCGTGACCGCGGGCGTGGCGGCGACGGTGACGGTGCGCGAGTACGCGATCCGGAAGTTCACCGGCACCGTGACCCGCACCGCCGGTGCGCTCGATCCGTCGCTGCGCACGATGACCGTCGAGATCCGCGTGCCCAACGGCGACGGCGCGCTGCTCTCGGGCATGTTCGTGCAGGTCGCGCTGTCCTTGCCGTTCCCGCACCGGGTGCTCGAGGTGCCGGCGACCGCGCTCTACAACGATGCGCAGGGCCTGCGGGTCGCGACGATCGATGCGACGGGCGCGGTGCACTTCGCGCCGATCGTGATCGAGCGCGACACCGGCGCGACGATCCAGATCGCGAGCGGGCTGGTCGGCAGCGAGAAGATCGTGAAGCTCGCGCTGGCGTCGCTGTCCGAGGGCGATCGCGTCGAGGCGTTCGTGGCGCCGCCGAAGCCGAAGGCGGACGGCGCGAAGCCCGGCGACGGCGCGAAGCCCGCGGATGGCGCGAAGCCCGCGGACGGCGCGAAGCCCGGCGCGCGATGACCTCGCGTCCCGTGTTCGTGACCGGGGCGACCGGCAACGTCGGTCGCGCGGTCGTCGACGCGCTGGTCGCGCGCGGCGTGCCGGTGCGCGTGGGCGATCGCGCGCCCGAGCGGCTGGCGCCGCGCGCCGGCACCGAAGCGGTGCGCTTCGACTTCGCCGATCCGACCACGTTCTCCGCTGCGGTCGGGTGCGGCGCCGCGTTCGTGCTGCGTCCGCCGGCGATCTCGAAGGTCAAGCCCACGCTCAACGCCTTCGTCGACGCCGCCCGCGCC
>JAIOQA010000294.1 GCA_021413675.1 Deltaproteobacteria bacterium
GCGCGCCAGCGCGCGCGCGGCGTCGGCGCCGCGGCGCCAGCGGCCGAACAGGCGCTCGGCCCAGCGGCGGTACACGACGATCTCGACCTCGGCGTCGGGCGTGTGCGCGAGGTACGCGTGGATCCACGCCAGCTGCGCGGCGATCCCGGTCGCGCCCTCGCTCTTCGAGCCATCGACGACGAAGACCACGCGGAGCCCGCGCGGCACCACGGCCAGGGTCGGCGCGAGCTCGAGGCGCACCGTCGCGATCATCGTCGTGCCGACGCGCACGCGATCGAGCGTGGCGCGCGCGCCGTCGATCGCGTCGGGGCGGTCGACATCGAATGGCGCGATCGCTGGTGCGTCGACGACCGCGTAGCGGCGGCCGGGATCATCCGCGAGCGCGACGTCATCGGCGCACGCCTCGCCGACCGGCTGGCCGAGCTCGGCCGCGACCTGCGCCGCGGTCAGGACCCGCCCCGCGCCGCGCGGCCCGCGCACGGTGATCGCGACGCGCGCGAGGTCGTCGGCGGCGCGCGGGTAGTCGGTGATCCAGCGGCCGCGCGCGTAGCAGGCCGGCGCCTCGAGCGTGTAGGCGATCGTCTGCGCGCTGCGCGCGGGGACGGGATAGATCGACAGCGCCAGGCCGCCGTTGTCCCAGCGCAGCATCGCCGGGCCGTGCGCGCGCTGCGTGCCGCCGGTGGTCAGCTCGGTGTAGCGATCGGCGGCAAGGTCGGCGTCGAGCAGCGCGCCGTCGATCCAGCGATCACCCGCGCGCAGCCGCAGCCCGCGCGCCACCGCCGCGGTCGGCAGATCGATCGCGAGCTCGAGCGCGGTGACGCGATCGCCGGGGTTGGCGAGCACCCGCGTGACCTCGAAGCGCGCGACTCGATCGCGGAGATCGATCGCGACGGTGTGGCTGCGCTCGACCGCGGTCGCGTACTCGCTGCCGCGCGCGACCAGCCCGTCGGCGCGCGCCGGGGCCGCCCGCAGCGCGAGCGCCGCGAGCACGAGGGTCGTGAGACCACGCATCGTGGACTCGACACCGCGCCGCGCCGCCGGTTTCGCAAAACCCGCGGGCCCGACGAGAGATCGCGTGGCTAGTACGCGACGCCGATGGAGCCGGTCAGGCCCCACACCAGATCGGTCGCGCCGGCGGCGTTGAACGTATCGCCGGCCTTCGACTGGAAGGTCCAGCCGTAGCGCTCGAAGGTGCCGTCGAGGCGCAGCACGACCTTGCCCTTGGCCACCGGCAGCTCGCCGCCCAGCCGCGCGCCGAGGCCCTGGGCCTTGGCGCCGGTGAAGCGATCCTGGACCACGCCGCCGGAGATGACGATCCGGTTCTCGACGCCGACCCAGACCCGCGCCGGCCCGGCGTGGATCATGGCGCGCAGCGCGGCGCGCACGGTCTCGTAGTCGACATCCGGGATCTCGTCGACGAGCCCGCCATCGGCGCCGCGGAACGCGTACAGCAGGCGCGCCCAGCCGGCCTCGAAGTCGAGCGCGGCGGTGTGCGTCACGTTCCAGCGCCAGCGCAGGCCGGCCTCGGTCGTGCGCCAGTAGGTGTCGGCGGTGTCGCCGGTCGGCGAGGTCGCGACCACCGGCAGCCCGAGGCCGTAGCCCACGACGATCGACAGCGGCCACAGCCCGTGGGCCGAGGGCGACGCGCGCCACGGGTGCAGCTCCGCGGACAGCGCGAGCAACCCGACGCCGCGGGCGTCGAACGGGCGGAGGTTGGTGGTCTGCGGCGAGTCGTAGCGGAACTTGCGCCAGCCGATCTCGTAGCCCGCAGCGACGGTGCCGTACCACGGGCGACCGCCGCGCTTGTGCGGGTGAGGCTTGGCCGGCTTCACCACGACCACCGGCTCTTCGAAGTTCACCTTCACGACCGTGTCCTCGCCGATGCTCACCTCGATCCACTGATCGAAGCGGCGCTTGTCGGCGGCGGTCACGACCAGCTCGTGCGCGCCGGGCTCGAGCTCGACGCGGTTGTCGAGGAACGACACCTCGTTGCCATCGACGGTGACGGTCGCGCCCTCGGGCATGCCGCGGAGGCGGACCACGCCGACCGCCTTGTCGAGCGGGATCGCGACGCGCTGGGGCGTCGGGCGCCGGCCCTTGGCCTTCTCGACGGTGACCGACTCGGTCGCGGTGACGTAGCCGTCGAGCTCGAGGATCAGCGTGACCTCGCCGACTGGCAGGTCGAGCTGGACGGGCGTGGTACCGCGCGCGCCCTTGGCCTTGTCGCCGACGTAGACGGTGGCGCCGGGCGGATCGCTCTCGATCTTGACCTTGCGCTTGGGCGCGGCGGCGGCGACGCCGCCGAGGACCGCGAGCACGACCGCGACTGCGGCCAAGCGGACGATGCGGGGCATCGGCGCAGCATACACGCCGACCTGCGGCCCTCCGGTCGCGGAATTCGGGTCGCGCCTGTCCGCTGCTGGCCAGGCACGGGGGCGGCGCGGCGCGCGCGTCGCGCCGATGCGGTACCTTCAGGCGTGGCGCGTTCGGTCCCGTCGCTGTCCGCGCTCGCGCCGCTGTCCGCACTCGGGTTCGCGAGCACGCTGGTGGTCACCCGGTTCGGGCTGATCGTGCACGAGCTGGTCGGCCATGGCGGGCCTGCGACCGCGATGGGCGCCACGATCTCCGAGCTGAAGCTGTTCTGGTTCGCGGGCGGGCGCATCGGCTATACGCGCGCCGCGCCGTGGACGCTGCCCGAGGCCATCACGATCCAGCTGGGCGGCATCGCGCTCGAGCTGCTGCTCGCGCTCGGCCTGGTCCTGATCGCGCGGCGCCGCGCGGCGTTGCCCCGGATCCTGCTGCACGGCGCCGCGGCCGGGTTCGCGGGCCACGCGGCGATCTACCTGGCGACCGGCGTGTTCTACGGCAAGGGCGACGGCACGATCGTCCACCGCGTGCTCGGCGACTGGCGCCCGCTGGTCTGGGCGCCCGCGGCGGCCGGCTGCGTCGCGATCGCCTATGCCGGTGCGCGCGCGGCGATCGGCGGCCTGCGGGCGTACGCGCCGGCGCGCACCGCGCGCGGCCAGCTCGCGACCGTCGCGGTCGCCCTCGGGATCGCCGGGACCGCGATGATCGCGCTGGTCCAGACCGAGCTCGCGGTTCGCGCCGACGCGCAGTACACGGCGATCATGAAGAGCGAGGGCCAGCGCGCGGTCGACCGCGAGGTCGCGGCGGCCAGCGCCGCGGGCGCCGATGCGGCCCAGCTCGAGGCCGCCCGCCGGGCCGCCGAGTCGCGCCACGCGCCGTTCCCGTTCGCGCCGCTCCTGTTCGCGGCGATGGGCCTGGGCGCCGCCGTGGGCGGGCTCCGCTCGCCGGCCGCGGTTGCGCCGGCGGCCCTGGCGTGGCGGTCAGTGGCCCCGGTGGCCGGGCTCGCCGCGCTCGGCGTGGCGGCGGTGATCGTCATCGACCTCCTCACGTGAGCCGCACCACCGACCGCGGCGCTCTGCCGCACCACGTCACGACCCGCTTGAACGGGGCTCGGGACCGGGCAACGCGGCGACTTTTTTTGCCGCGAGATGCACTTTGCCACGCCACAAATCCGTCGAGGCCGCTCCACCTGGAGAGGTGACAACGATGCGGGATGGCTACGTGGTAACTTCGCAGCCAATGGAGAAGCGGGCACGCGACATGATCGGGGGCGGGCTTCGTCCGAACGACCCAAGGCGCTTCCTGATCGAAGTGATGATTGGTGCGATGTACGCCGACGGGTCGGTCGACCAGCGCGAGCTCGACGTCCTCAAGAAGCAGCTGTCCGACCACGATCTGTTCGCGGGCCTCAACGACACCGCCGCCCAGACCCTGGTCGGGCTCGCGACCGACGCCGTGAAGTTCGCGGGCAGCTCGACCGGTCGCGTCCCGGCGATGGCGAAGGGCCTGCCCGCGCGCATCCACCGCCTCGCGGGCTACGCGATGGCGTGCGAGGTCTGCGCCGCCGACGAGAACGTCGACCCGGCCGAGGCCCACTACCTCGAGACCCTGCGCATCGCGCTGCGCGTGAGCCCGAGCGAGGCCCAGGCGATCTTCGCCGCGGCCCGCGCCAAGCGCCTGTCGGCGTACCTCGACGATCGCGTGCTGCGCCTGCGCAGCCTGGTGCCGGTGGTCATCGAGATGTTCACGCTGCGCGCCTACGCCCGCGGCACGGTCACCGACGAGCACCGCTTCGCGCTGCGCGACTTCATCATCTCGGTGCCCGATCTGTCGCAGCGCACCGAGGAGATCGAGGGCGAGCTCTTCAAGGCGTTCCGCAAGGTCCGCCCGCAGGGCTTCAACGTGTTCAGCGAGCTGCAGGCGCTGATCAAGAACATCCCCGATCCGGTCGATCGCTACTGGCTGACGGTCTACGCGATGCTCGCCGAGCCGCCGGGCGTCGTGGCGTCGTGGCGCGTGGTCCCCTTCATCGGCCTGTGCCAGCACGCGTTCCAGATCGGCGACGCCGACATGGAGCTGTGCGCCCAGGACGCGATGGCGTTCCCGTCGACGATCCCGCGCCCGGCCTGACGCTACGGCTCGAGGAGCCCGCGATCGATCGCGGCGATGCTCGGCGCGCCGCACAGCGCCATCGCGAGGTCGAGCTCGCGCCGCAGGATCGCCAGCGCCGCGGCCGCGCCGGCGCGACCAGCCGCGGCCAGGCCCCAGAGCACGGGGCGCCCGACCAGCACGGCGCGCGCGCCCAGCGCCAGCGCCTTGATCACGTCGGTGCCGCGGCGGATGCCGCCGTCGACCAGCACCTCGAGCTGACCCGCGACCGCCGCGGTGATCGCGGGCAGCACGGTCGCGGTCGCCGGCGAGGTGTCGAGCTGGCGGCCGCCGTGGTTCGACACGACGATGCCGGCGGCGCCGTGGTCGATCGCGCGGCGCGCGTCGTCGGCGCGGATCACGCCCTTCACGATCACCGGCAGGCGCGTGATGCCGCGCAGCCACGCCAGATCGCGCCACGACAGCGACGGATCGATGAGCGACGCGAAGTACGCGGCCAGCCCCGACTCGGCGATCGCGCCGGGCGTGACGGCGAAGCCGGTGCCGGCGAGGTTGGCGACGCCGAGGTCGGCGGGCAGCGCGAAGCGATTGCGCACGTCGCGCTCGCGCCGGCCGAGCTGCGGCGCGTCGACGGTGAGCACCAGCGCGGTCGCGCCGGCGGCCTCGACCCGGCGGACCAGCGCCTCGGTCGCGGCGCGATCGCGATAGACGTAGAGCTGGAACCAGACCGGGCCACGCGCCGCCGCGACGACGTCCTCGATCGGCGTGTTCGACAGCGAGCTCAGGATGAACAGCGCCCCGTGATCGCCGGCGGCCGCGACCGTCGCGCGCTCGCCGTCGGGGTGGGCGAGGCGGTGGAACGCGGTCGGCGCGACCGCGATCGGCATCGCGACCGGCGCGCCCAGGATCGTCGTCGACAGATCCCGCGTCGCCACGTCGACGAGCACGCGGTAGTGCAGCGCGCGCTCGCGCCAGGCGCGGACGTTGTCGGCGAGCGTGCGCTCGTCGTCGGCGCCGCTGGCGTAGTAGTCCCAGGCCATCGGCGGCAGGCGCTCGCTGGCGACGCGCTCGAGCTCGGCCAGGGACAGGGTGGTGAGGTCGACCTCGCTCATGTGCCCAGCGTAACGCGCCCGAGATCTCGATCGATCAGCACGGCCACGCCCACGCCCGCCGCGCCGCTGACCGCCGCGATCGCGCGCCGCCCGCCGCCCGCCTCGAGCAGCTCGACCGCCTCGGCGACGAGGATCGCGCCGGTCGCGCCGAAGGCGTGGCCGAGGGTCATCGTGCCGCCGTGCGGGTTCCAGCGATCCTCGTCGAGCGCGAGGTCGCGCTGGAAGCGCAGGCAGGTCGCGGCGAACGCCTCGGCGACGACGAAGAC
>JAIOQA010000297.1 GCA_021413675.1 Deltaproteobacteria bacterium
GGTCGCCAAGGCGCTCGGCGTCCACGGCCCCGACGATCCGCGCGCCACCCACGCGCTGGTCGCGCGCCTCGCGCTGGTCGGCGTCGAGCCGCAGGCGGTGACCGCGGTCGATGCCGCGGTGATCGCTGCGGCCGCGCCGCACGACGCGCCGCTCGCGCAGGCCTGATCGGCGGGTCAGCGCCGGCGCCGGCGCAGCCCGACGAGCGCGAACGCGATCGCGAGTCCGGCACCACTGCCGCTGCCGCCGGCCGCGCAGCCGCCTGCCAGCTCACCGGTGGCGGCGCCGGGATCCGGCACGCCGCCGTCGGGCGCGCCCGGGTCGACCGGAGCGCAGTCCGCGGCGCACGACGTCGCGTCCTCGGCGCCGTCGCACACGCCATCGCCGCACGCGGCGCGGCCCACCGGCGGCGCGAGCGGCGCGATCGCCGCGTAGATGAGCGTGCCGTCGTGGATCCGATCGACGACCCCGACCTCGATCGCGGGATCGAGCGCCAGGCAGCCGTTGCTGCGGCCCTGCTGGCCGGTGTTGCTGTCGCTGACGTAGTCGGCCTCGTGCACGACGATCAGGCGCGTGCGCACGTTCGAGTTGGCCAGGTCGTTGGGGCTGCCGTCGACCGACAGCCCGTCGAGGCGCATCGAGTGCGGGTGGGTGCCGTCGTAGATCTCGCCGGTCAGGTAGAACCCGAGGGAGCTCATGTGCGAGCCGTCGACGTTGCCGAACAGCGTCGCGTAGCCGTCGTTGTCGGGATCGCTGCCGTCCCCGTGCGCCACCTTGTGGGCCTCGAGAAGGCCGGTCGCGGTGTCGACCAGCCAGAAGCGATCGCGCCCCGAGTAGCGCGACAGGTCGACGACCACGAACGCCTCGGGCTTCGGGAGCTGCGCGCGGTTGACGTCGTAGTAGACGATCGCGTCCTCGAGCAGGCCGCGCGGGATCTCGTCGCCGGGGTCGAGCGCATCGTAGCGGTGCACGATCGCGGCGCGGGCCGCGGCGTCGAGCGACGGCAGCTGGAACGCGGCGACATCGACGGCGGCCTCGGTCGCGCCGAGGTCGAGCTCATCGCTGCCCTCGGCCGCGCAGCCGGCGAGCGCGACCGCGGCGGCGAGCCACGCGCCGACCCGCACCCGCGACGCGTTGGGCCTCATCGGAGGAGAGCGTCGAAGAACCCGGGCGGCGGGTCAACCGGAAACGTCCGATCAGGCGTCCCGCAGCCAGTCCGCGAACCGCCGCAGGCCGAGCTCGGTCTTGAGATCCTCGAGCTCGCCGCGCACGCACGCGGCGATCGCCGCGTCGAGCTCGAGCCAGCGCGACGCCGCGCCTTCCTCCATCGGCGATCCGTCGCCGGCGGGCGGCTCGGCCACCGCGTCCTCCGCGATCTCGACCGCGGTGAAGTGGAACTTCTCGGGCAGCGAGCCGGGCGACGGGAAGCTGGCCGCCCCCAGGATCGTCACGCGCGCGGGCTCGACCCGGTAGCCCGCCTCCTCGTGGGCCTCCTCGGCGGCGCGCGCCTGGATGCCCTCGATGCCGCGGTCGCCGACCTCGAGGATCCCGGCGACCAGCTCGGACAGCTGCAGGTAGCGGCGCGGATCCGGGATGGTCTGGCGATCGGGCTCGCGGCCGACCGCGATCGCCGGGCGCAGGCAATCGCGGACCAGCACCTCGATGCGCCCCTCGTGCCGGCGCCACAGCACCACGACCACCGCGTCGAGGCCGTAGGGGCGCACGGCGAAGTCGCAGAGGTAGCGCGCTGACTGCGACCCATCGTCGCGGCGGTTGCGCAGGCGCAGCCGGCGGATCGCGAGGAACCCGCCGTCCACGCCGACGAGCTCGTCGGATTCGATGTCGATGCCGGTGACGCGCATGGCGCGATGGTTCCTCGCCGCCGCGCCGTCGTCCACCGCTTGCGGTACATTCGCGACGTGCAGGACCGGCCGCTCGGGGGACGGCGCGCGGATCTCCGCGCGTGCGCATCCGCCGCGCGTCCGCGCGCTCCTCTCGCCCGCATCCTCGCCGAACGCCTCGCCCCATGACCGATCCACAGACGCCCTCCGCGATCGCCGACAACCTCCGCCGCTGGGACGGCTCCACGCCCGGCCGCTACGAGGTCTGGTACCTCACCGCCAACCACGCGCCGACCCAGACCGGGTTCTGGATCCGCTACACCCTCGAGTCGCCGCAGGTCGGCGTCGGCGAGCCCTACGCCCAGCTCTGGTTCGCGCGCTTCGACGCGCGCGATCCGCGCCGCACCTTCGGCATCAACCGCAAGTTCCCGATCGCGGCGATGACCGCCGCGGGCGGCAGCGGCGCGCCGTTCGGGGTCGCGATCGCCGGCAACCACCTCGGCGCCGATCACGCGCGCGGCGCGCTCGCCGGCGACGGCCACGATGTCCGCTGGGATCTGCGCTGGCCTGCCGCGGGCGAGACCACGCGGTTCCTGCCCGACGTCATGTACGCGCGCGGCGGCCTGGGCGAGACCACCGCGCTCATCCCGACGATCTCGGCCGCGCTCACCGGCACGATCGTCGTCGATGGCGTGACCTACGATCTCACCGGCGAGCGGGTCGGGCAGACCCACATCTGGGGCAAGAAGCACGCGTTCGCCTGGGCCTGGGGCCACTGCAACCGCTTCGACGGCGACCCCGACGCGTGGTTCGAGATCCTGTCGCCGCGGCTGCGCCGGCGCGGCGTGGTGCTGCCGAGGCTCACGGTCATGTCGCTGCGGGTGGGCGGCGAGACCCACGCCTTCAACCAGTTCCACCACACCCCGTTCGCGCGGGTCGAGCTCGGCACCGGCTCGTACACGTTCTCGGGCGGCAGCCTGACCGCGCGCGTCGAGGGCGAGTTCACGTGCCGGCCCGAGGACATGGTCACGGCGACCTACCACGACCCGGACGGCGAGCCGTCGTACTGCGCGAACACCGAGATCGGCACGCTGACGCTGACCTTCTCGCGGCGCCGCGGCCTGCGCTGGCAGGAGACCGCGCGCCTGGTCGCGCCGCACCGCGGCCAGTTCGAGATCGCCGGTCGGACCCGCGACGCCGCGGTGCTCAACGACCACGAGACCATCGCCTAGCTGCGGCATCTCGGCCGCGGATTGGCGCCGCGATGGGTTCGCCCCTGCGCTCGCGTTTAGTAAGCTGCGCCCGTGTCCGACGCCCCTCGCAAGCGCACACCCCTCTGGGATCTCCATCGGCAGGCGGGCGCGCGCCTGATCGACTTCGGCGGCTGGGACATGCCGGTCCAGTACAAGGCCGGCACGATCAAGGAGCACAAGGCCGTGCGCGAGGCGGTCGGCCTGTTCGACGTCTCGCACATGGGCGAGGCCACGCTCAAGGGCCCGCGCGCGTCCGAGGCGGTGGCGCTGCTCGCCACCAACGACGTCGCCGGCGCGCCCGCGGGCAAGGCGGTCTACACGCTCCTGTGCCGGCCCGGCGGCGGCATCGTCGACGACTGCATCTTCTACAAGCGCGCCGACGACCACTACGACGTCATCGTCAACGCCTCGAACACCGCCAAGGACCTGGCGTGGATGCGCGAGTGCGTGGGCTCGATCGTCCCGGTCGACGATCACTCCGACGAGACCGCGCTGATCGCGGTCCAGGGCCCCAAGGCGGTCGCGCTGGTCGATGCGCTCGCCGGCGGCGGCCTGGCGGCGATGGGCAGCTTCACCTTCACCGACGCGACCATCGCGGGCGTGCGCTGCATGGCGGCGCGCACCGGCTACACCGGCGAGGACGGCTTCGAGCTGGCGTGCGCGAACGCCGAAGCGCCGCGCCTGTGGACCGCATTGATGGACGCCGCGACCCCGCTCTGCGGCCTGCCGATCGGCCTGGGCGCGCGCGACACGCTGCGCCTCGAGTCGCGGCTGCCGCTCTACGGCAACGATCTCGACGACACCACGACGCCGCTCGAGGCCGGCCTGGGCTGGGCGGTCAAGCTCGACCGCCACGCGTTCCTCGGCAAGGACGCGCTGGTCGCGCAGAAGGCGCGCGGCCTGACCCGCACGCTCACCGGCTTCCGCATCGACGGCCGCGCGATCGCGCGCCACGGCTACAACGTGGTCGATCGCAGCGCCGCCGACCCGGTCATCGGCACGGTCACCAGCGGCGGGCCCGGCATCTCGGTCGCCGGCTCGATCGGCCTGGCCTACGTGTCGCCCGCCGTCGCCGCCGCCGGCACCCTGACCATCGACTGCCGCGGCACCGACGTCGCCGCGACCGTGGTCAAGGGCAAGTTCTACCGTCGCCCGGGCGCCTGACGCCCGCATCTCGCCGCCACCAGGAGCCGCACCGCGATGAGTCACCCCACCGATCTCCGCTACACCAACGACCACGAGTGGCTGCGCGCCGAGGGCGGCAAGGCCACCGTCGGCATCACGCACTTCGCCGTCGAGCAGCTCGGCGACATCACGCTGATCGAGCTGCCCGCCGTCGGCGCCGCCGTCACCAAGGGCACGCGCTTCGGCACCGTCGAGAGCGTCAAGTCGGTCTCGGACCTCTACGCGCCGATCTCCGGCACCGTCGTCGCCGTCAACGGCGCGCTCAAGGACCGGCCCGAGCTGGTCAACGAGGGCCCGTACGCCGACGGCTGGATGATCACGATCGAGCCCACCAACGCCGGCGAGGTCGAGGAGCTCCTCACCGCCGCCGCGTACGGCGAGCTGCTCGCGTCGCAGGCCTGACGGCAGGCGGCGCGACCCGGCGCCGCCCGGCGGCTACATCTGGCGGAAGACCTTCCAGCTGGAGTGGCCGCCGTTGATCTCGAAGTAGAAGCCGAACGTGAACGAGATCATCCCGTCGTCGCCGCGCAGCACGCCGGGCGGGTTGGGGAAGGGCCCCGCGGCCTTGAACGCGCGGATGGCCTCGTCGTCGAGGAAGTCGACGCCGGAGCCGCGCACGACCATGGTCTTGGCGAGCGCGCCATCGGGCGTGAGGGTCACCCGCAGCACGGTCACGCGGGTCTTGAAGCCGTAGACCGAGCCGTTGGGATCGAAGCGCGCCCAGACGTCGGCCGGGTTCCACTCCTGGGCGACCAGGCGCTTCGTGCGGTTCATGAAGTCGGCGCCGATCCACTGCTTCGAGTTGACGGCCGTGACCTCGCCCTCCTCGACGTCGTCGTAGTGATCGACCGAGCCGCCGCCGACCACGCGCGACAGCTGCTCGTCGGTCGGGCGCAAGGTCGGCACGTGCGGCGCGCCGCCGCCGCCGCCGCCCTGGCCGGGGTCGAGCTGGCGCGGGTCGCGGCGGCCCTGCTCGATCGCGCCGTCGCCGCGCCGGATCGCGGTGCCGTCGCCGGCGGGGCCGATCTTGCCATCGGCGGCGCCGCGGACCTTCTGCTCCTGCGCGGTCTCCGAGGGCGCGATCGCGCCCGGCGCGCGCATGCTGAGCTTGCCCGGGGCGTCGGGGGCGTTCTCCGCCATGCTCGGCGGCCGATCCGTCGGCGGCTTGGCGCTGGTCGGATCGGGCGCGTTGGTGCGGATCGGCAGCTCCGCCGCCGCCGGCTTCTCGGTCATCTTCTCGCGGACCGCGCCGCGCGCGACGGTCTCCTGCGCGACCTTGGTGTTGTACTCGGACACGAAGCGCGCCTGATCGGGCTCGATCTCGAGCGCGGGCCTGGCGGTCTCGACCACCTGCGCGTTCTCGGGCGGGAGCTGCTTCTGCTTCTCCGCCTCCTCGGCGATCGCGACCTGTTCGGCCTGCTGCTGGGCCTGGAACTGCGCTTCCGCCTCCGGCGTGATCGAGTCGAGCAGCGGCTCGGGATCGATCGGCGTCAGCTTGGCCATCTGCGCCGGGTCGAGCATCGCGAACTCGAGCGGCGCGTCGTCGCCGCGGCAGTGGGCCAGGTCGGACGCCAGCGCTGCCTGCGTCGCGCTCTCGCAGTCGCGGTCGGCGAGCGGGCTCTCGCACGCGACCGCGGCGGCGGCGGCGGCGAGCAGCGCGTCGCCCGTGCAGCTGGGATCGATCGCGTCCGGCGGCAGCGCGTCGGTCGCGGCGGCGGCGGCGGGCGGCGCGGCCTGGGCGATGCTGGTCAGCGGCGCGATCAGGCTCGCGAGCAGGTACGCGTGGCAGAGTCCGGCGAGCGCGAACGGGCCGACCCAGTTCAGCCGCCAGAACGCCCGCTGTCGCGGTGACCTACGCATGAGGTTCCCCTCGAGTATAGGCGCGGCTCGCGGGCGAGGCACCGCGAAACAGGATCAGAGCCTGTGAGGCCTTCGCCGCCCGGCGCTTCCTCGATCGATCGGCCCCGTCGAGGAAGGCGGCCCCGATCTCCTCCGGAAGCGGAGGAAATCGAACTCGATGACAAATTCTCAGTGCGCGATCAGCGAGTTGCAGGACTCGGGGACCTCGATCTCGCGGGTCCCCGGTCCGACCCCGGTCGAGGCGACCGGCTGGTCGTGCTCGTCGACGAGCCACACCATGTCGCCGGCGCGGAACTGGTGGCTCTCCACGCTGTGGCTGCTGATCGTGCTCGACGTGCCGCTCGAGTACGGCGGCTTCTCGCCGTAGAACACCCGGACGGTGCTGCCGCACGACGAGCGGATCGTCACCGACACCACCGCGGGTCCGGCGGGCGCGGTCGCGCCTGGCGGTCCGGCGGGATCGCCGTAGCTGCTGGTGTTCGCGGGGGGCGTCCCGCCTGCGCCGGCGTAGGGATCGCCCGGCGGCGGCTGGTACTGCCGCGCCGGCACCACAAAGCAGGCGCTGGCGGCGAGAGCGAAGGCGAGGGCTCCGAGGCGCGCGATCATCGGCCGAGCATACGCCCGGCCGGGATCCGGTCAGGCCCGATCGAGCGAGCAGATCACCAGCGTCACGTCGTCGTCCGCGGCGACGCCGCTCGCGAACGCGTCGACCTTGGCCATCACGCCGTCGCGCAGGCCGGCGATGCCGGTGTCGCCGCTGCCCAGCTTGCCGCCCTGCAGCGCCTGCTGCAGCCGGCGGTAGCCGAACTCGCGGCCCTGCTTGTCGCGGCGCTCGACCAGGCCGTCGGTGAACAGCACGATCGCGTCGCCCGGCGTGAGGCGGTGGCTACCGGCGCGGATGCCCGCGGCCTGGATCTCCGAGTCGTCGTTGTCGTCGACGGGCAGCTGCTGCCCGCCCATCGCGCCGACCGACTTGATCGCGCCGCTCTCGTCGGTCCCGGCCACGAACGGGAACATGTGGCTGGCGTTCGCGAAGTCGACGACGCCGCGCGCGGGATCGAACAGCGCCGCGAACACGCTCATCGCGGCGCGATCGGCGCCCGGGATCCGGATCGCGGCGTTGATCGCGGTGACCACGGACAGCGGCGTGAGCTGGTCCTCGCCGACGTTCGACAGCGCCTCGACGGCGCCGTGGGCGGCGCAGCCGATCATCGCCGAGTACACGCCGTGGCCGGTGGCGTCGCCGACCGCGACCAGCATGCGGCCGCCGGACAGCTTGCGGTACGTCCACCAGTCGCCGCCGGTCTCTGCCGCCGGGTTGCACTGCCCGGCGACGCGGATCGCGCCGTGGATCGCGACGCTGGCGAGCGGGAGGATCGAGCGGTACATGCGGCGCGCGCGATCGAGATCGCGCTCGGTCGCGAGGATGTGGGCGCGGGCCTCGACCATCTGCTTCACGCGCTCGCCGACCTTCTCGAGGCTGGCGACCGCGTCGATCGCGACCGGGTCGGCGTTGGAGAGCGCCTCGCCGCGGGTCAGGCGATCGGCCTGCTCGACGATGTGGCCCATCGCGCGCTGCGCCGCGCGGCCGGCACCGGCGAGGCGATCGGCGGCGAAGACGCCCACCGCCACCGCGCCCGCGATCGCGGCGATCGCCAGCCAGCGCTGGGCGGGCGCGGCGATGAGGATGACGATGGCGGCCGCCGCCAGCGCGGCAGCGAGGATCAGCGCCGGGGCAGCGCGCGCAGGTCGAAGAGGGGTTGCGGACATGGCCGAGGCACGCCCAGTCTGCCAGCGCTTCCGTCACCTGTCATGCGTCCGGGACCGCCGACGTCAGGTCGCTCTCACCTCGGCGAGCGATCGTTCCACGCGAAGTAACGGAGCCGACGCGAGCTGGCAACACGCCGCGTCAGGCGTCGGTGGGCGGTGGCTCGGCGCTGGACCGCTGGTACTCCTCCAGCTTGCGGTACAGCGTCTTGCGGTCGAGCCCGAGGCGCGCGGCGGCGCGGGTCTTGTTGCCGCCCTCGTCGTCGAGCACGCGCTCGATGTACTCGCGCTCGAGCTCGGCGAGGGACATCCGGCGCGCGACCGCGGCGGCCAGGAAGTCGGCCGGCTTCTTCTCGCGCACGTGGTTGGGCAGGTCGTCGGTGGTGATGACCTCGCCCTGGCACAGCGCCACGCCGCGCTCGAGCACGTTGTGCAGCTCGCGCACGTTGCCGGGCCAGGCGTAGGCCAGGAGCAGCTGCTGCGCGTCGGTCGCCAGGCGAAACCGGCGCGGCGGGTTCATGCCGGCCCCGAACTGCCCCAGGAAGTGCTCGGTCAGCGGCAGGACGTCCTCGGGGCGCGCGCGCAGCGGCGGCAGGTCGAGCTGGATGACGTTGAGCCGGTAGTAGAGATCTTCCCGGAACGAGCCGTCGGTCAGCATCGACTCGAGGTTGCGGTTGGTGGCCGCCACCACGCGCACGTCGACGTGCTGGGTCTTGGTCGCGCCCAGCGGCCGGATCTCGTGCTCCTGCAAGACGCGCAGGAGCTTGGCCTGCAGCGGCAGCGCCAGCTCGCCGATCTCGTCGAGGAAGATCGTGCCGCCGTCGGCCTCGACGAACAGGCCCGAGCGGTCGGCGCGGGCGTCGGTGAACGCGCCCTTCTTGTGGCCGAACAGCTCGCTCTCGAGCAACGTCTCCGGCAGCGCCGAACAGGTGATGTTCATGAAGGGCTTGGCGGCGCGGCTGCTGCTGTAGTGCAACACCTTGGCGGCGAGGTCCTTGCCGGTGCCGCTTTCGCCGGTCAGCAGCACCGTCGACGCCGGGCTCTGCGCAATCCGCTCGATCAGGGCGCGCACCGACTTCATCACGGTGCTCTCGCCGACGATGCTGTCAGGACCGTAGGGCTGCGCCTGGCGCGCCCGCAAGACCCGCACCTCGCGGCGCAGTTGCGTGGTCTCGAGCGCTTTCTCGACGAGCACCACGATCTCGTCGAGGTCGAACGGCTTGTTGGCGTAGTGGAAGGCGCCGCTCTTCATCGCCTCGACGGCGATGCCGACCTCGGTATTCGCGGTCAGCATGATCACCAGCGTGTCGGGGTCGGTGTCCTTGATCTGCTTGAGGACGGCGAGGCCGTTGGCGTCGGGCAGCGCGAAATCGAGCAGCACGAGATCGACCCCATCGCGATGCTGGGCGACGGCGTCGCTCGCCGTGCCCGCTTCCACGGTCCGATAGCCTTCTTCTTTGAGGCGATTGACGAGCGACCAGCGAATCAGCGGCTCGTCATCGACGACCAGGACAGTGGCGTTGGGCATTTACTTCATTTCCGCATCTGCGGCCTGCACGGCGCGCCTAAGTTCATCCATCTCGAACGGTTTGTGCAAGACATTTGCACCAAGCAACCGGGCCGCGTTCAGGACATCGGCGGTCCCGAAGGCGGTCATCAACACCAGCACCGCTGCCGGCAGCAGCTGGCGCAGTGTTCCCAACAACGACAGATCATCCATGTCCGGCAGCCGCAGGTCGAGCACGACGGCATCGATGGGCGTCGCCGTCGTGGTGACGATTCTGAGGGCGGCCGCGGCGTCGCCCGCCTGTTCGACGTCGTAACCGAGATCCGACAACGACTCGGCGACCGACCACCGGATCAACGGCTCATCATCGACGACCAGCACGTGGCGTGGGAATATTCCCTCACGGCCGGGAAATTTCCCCACCGCTGTCGGCTGCGGACTTGGCGATTTCGCGCCAGAATCCTCTCCAACGGCGCACGTAACGGGCTTCATACCGACCTCCACATCAAGAACCGGGCCAGTTCCCGGTGTGGCATGTCTTGTGCTGTGAGCAGTTGCGGCCGGACTTTTCCGGCAGAAACGGCGAGGAGTCATGGTCTTAATCAAGAAAATTCTGGTGGCGACGGATTTCAGCGAGCCGTCAGGCAT
>JAIOQA010000298.1 GCA_021413675.1 Deltaproteobacteria bacterium
GCCGGCCGCGGCCAGCGCCAGCGCCGCGACCAGCGCCTCGGCGGCGCGGGGCGAGTCGCGCGCGGCCCGGCGCAGCGGCGCCAGCGCGGCCTCGACCTCGATGCCGCCGCGGAGCGGGCCGGCCTCCTCCCAGACCTGATCGAGCGCCGCGATCGCCGCGACCTCGCCGATCACGATCGCGAAGTGCGGCGTCGCCAGCGCGGCGAGGCGCGCGAGCTCGCCGACCGTGAGGCCCGCGAGCCGGCCGCCGCCGGCGAGCCAGTGGGCGAGCACGTCCCAGTCGGCGTCGTCGAGCACGATCGCGTCGTCGGGCGCGCGCGGCACCGGCACGGCGCGCGGCGCGATCGCCCCGCGCTCGGGCACCGTGATGAGGTGCGCGCGATCGTGGCCGCGCTCGATCACGAGCATCCGCACGAACCGCCGCACGCGTTCGGCGTCGAGGATCGTGACGCTCGCGCCGTCGAGGCCGATCGCGCGCGAGCCGCCGCCGGGCAGGTGGATGCCGAGCGCCGCCGCGTCGATCGCGATCCGCGCCCGCGGCGTCACCATCACATCGTCCCGGTAGAGGGCCCGCGACTTGGCCATCCAGATCGAGCGTAGCACCGCCGCGCGGCAGGCACCCGCGATTCCCGCGGCGCGAGCGCGCGACGCAGCGATGATCACACCGCGCGACGCGACGAAACCGTCCGGTGCGCGCGGGGAAACCGCCGCGGCTACTTCTTGGTCGCGCGCGGCCGCTTGGTGACGGCGGGCTTGGCGCCCGCGGCCTTGGCCGGCTTCTTCGCCGGCTTGGCCGCGACCTCGGGCTCGGCGTCCGGCTTGCGCAGGGCCTCGAGCCGCCGGATCGCGCGCAGGCGCAGCGTCCGGTCGAGCTTGGGGTGCGGCACCTCGGGCTTGTGCACGATCGGCTCGATGCCCGAGCGCGCCGCGGCGTCCTCCTTGAGCAGGAGCGCGCGCAGCTGGTCCGGCGACGACAGCGACCGCATCCGCGAGATCGTGGCCGGGTTGCGCATCGACCGCGCGAGCCGCCCGAGGATCGGCAGGTGCAGCTTGTCGTACTTGAGCCCGAGCAGGAAGAACATATAGGTCGGCTTGCCGTCGGGCGCGCCGAACGGGATGCCCTCCCACGACCGGCCGCAGATCACGAACGGCCGGTTGATCTTGCCCTTGTCCTTCGCGCGCGTGTGGAGGAAGGCGACGCCGCCCTCCATCGCCGTCGACGACAGCGACTCGCGCTCGACGACGGCGCCGACGAACCACGGCTTGTCGTGGAGCCAGCCGTTGCTCATCGCGCGAGCGGCCAGCTCCTCGATCACGCCGATCGGGTCCTTGGCGCGGAGGTTGGGGATGATCGACGAGGTCGCGAGCAGGTCCTCGAGCGGCACCTTCATGCCGTCGGGGATGTCGGCGAAGCTCTCGTCTTCACCGGCGAGCTGCGCGGCGATCCACTCGTCGATGGCCTTGCGCTGGAAGCGCCACACCGTGCCGACGTGGACGCCGGGGATCTTGCCGGCCGAGACCAGCTTGAACACCGTGCCCTCGTCGAGGTGCAGGTAATTCGACAGCTCGAGCAGGGTGAGGAGCGGCTCGTCGTCGGGCGCAGACGCGGTCGCGGGAGCTTTCTTGGCCATGGCGGGGTGCGGCGCGATCGCCGGACCCCGAGTTTAGGCCCCGGCAGCGCGCGCAAACAACCGTGAGCCGCTAAGATTTCGGGGTGAGCTCGAGGTGGTCACTGCGGCGCGCCCGCCTGCTCGTCGGCACCAAGCTTGCGCTGGTGGCCGGGTTGATCGGCTTCGTCGCGCTCGCGTGGATCGTCGAGAAGGTCGCCGGCCTCGACGGTGCGATCGGTCTCGGCCGGCCGCTGGCGCTGGTCGTCGCGGCGATCCCGGCGGGGCTCTGGCTGGCGTTCTTCTACCTGCTCGACCGCCACGAGCCCGAGCCCAAGCACTTCGTCGCCGGCGTGTCGGTGCTGGGCGCGATGGTCGCCGCGCCGATCGCCGACTTCGTGGTCGCCCAGCTGGCGCCGCCGGTGGCGCTCGCCCAGTACGGGTTGTCGCCGTTCTCGTGGGACCGCATCGTCGACGCGTTCCTGATCGTCGGGCTGTCCCAGGAGCTCTGCAAGTACGTCGCGGTCCGCTACACGATCTACCTGTCCCCGGAGTTCGACGAGCCGATGGACGGCGTCGTCTACATGATGGCAGCGGGCACCGGGTTCGCGGTCTGGGTCAACTACCACCGGCTATCGGGCCAGGGCCACCAGGTGTTCCTGTCGACGGGCGCGGCCCAGGCGGTGATCACGACCCTGGCGCACGCGTCGTTCGCCGGCGTGCTGGGCTACGTGCTCGGGCGCGCGAAGTTCACGCGGCGCAGCGCGCCGATCCGCGGCATCTTCGTCTTCATGGGCCTGCTGGCGGCAGCCGCGCTCAACGGCCAGTTCGGGCTCGTCGAGATGTGGGTCTCGACGCACGGCATGGAGTCGGATCCGTGGCTGGGCGTCGGCTACGCCGCGCTTTTCGCGGTGCTGGTGTTCGCGGCGCTGTGGCTGGCGACCCGGCGATTGCTCGCGGACTCGCCGTTCCGGAGGGTGCCGTGAGCGCCGAGGAGAAGGACGGGACCGAGCCGGCGACCGTGAAGGCGGTCGAGTCCGCGTCCGAGCCCGTGGCCGTGGCCGAGCCCGAGGCCGTGCCCACTTCCGAATCCGTGGCCGCGTCCGAAACCGTGGCCGCGGTGGTGCCCGTGCCCGTGGCCGCGCCCGTGCCCGAAAGCCCTCTCGCCTCCGAACCAGCCCCCCGCGCCTCCTCGCGCCCCGGCACCAGCACCACCGGCAGCCACCCGCGCGCCGATCGTGTCACCCCGGCGCCCGACTTCGCCGAGATCACCGCCGCCGCCGACGCCGCCACCGACGCCGAGGTCACCGCGCGCCCCGCCTCCTCGCCATTCTCGCCCGCGCCCGGCGATCCCGCGCCCGACGACATCCCGCCCGCGCCCGACGACGCCCCGCCGTCCGAGTCCCGCCGCCTCGCCGCCCAGCGCTCCGGCACCGGCGAGGGCGAGGAGGAGATCGACGAGTCCGCCGCGCTCCGCTTCGGCCGCCGCTTCCGCCGCGCCACCACCGATCTCGTCGAGCTCGGCGAGGAGCTGCGCGGCCACTACCGCCGCCAGGACGGCGTCGTGGTCGCCCTCGCGCTGGCGCTGGTCTTCGTCGGCGGCCTGCTGCACCGCACGCTGGTCACGCCCGAGGAGGTGCCGTCCGAGGCCACCTTCAAGGACCACGGCCTCTCGTTCATGCGCTCGACCGCGTGGCTCGCGCCCGAGGAGACCCCGCTGCCGCCGCCACGGCTCGTCCCCGGCACGCTGCCCACCCGGCCGCGCCCGGGCGATCTGCCGTACCACGTCGTCTTCACGTCCTCGCTCGACCCCGAGGCCCGCCTCGAGGTCCGCATCGAGACCCGCCCGCCGTGGTCCAACTTGCTCACCGGCCTCGAGCTCGATCGCCGCGCGCGCTTCGGCGAGCTCTACGCCGCCCGCCCCGGCCAGGTCCGCTCGATCGGCGATCACGAGTGGCTGCGCACCGAGTACCAGTACGCCTACGCGCCGGTGGTCGGCGACGAGCCGCGCATCGGCCGCGCCGTCGAGTACGCCACCGTCGATCCCGAGCGGCTGTACGTCATCACGTTCCACGGCACGCCCGGCGAGATCGCGCGCATGGAGGATGTCACCGCGCCCAGCCTGCGGGTCGACAAGCACTCCGGCATGCCGCTCCTGCCCCAGGTCTCGCGCCTCGGCCGCACCCAGCGCCCCGACGAGGTCTCCGCGGTGTTCCCGTCGACCGCGATGGTCGTCGTCGTCGACATCGACAACGGTCGGCTGCGCGCCGCGGGCGGCGCCTCGGGCATCATCGTCGGCGCCGACGGCTCGATCCTCACCAACTACCACCTGCTCCGCGCCAAGGCCGGCGCGCCGGACGCCCGCGGCATCCAGACGCCCGATCGCCTCCACGACCTGTTCGTCGTCGGCAAGTACGTCGGCGTCGATCAGCCGCCGCAGCTGGTCTGCGCCGGCCACCCCGATCGCTCCAAGTACGATCCGGTGCTCGACCTCGCGCTCATCAAGTGCGACACCGACCTCGACGGCCGCGCCTGGCTGGCGTCGTCGATCACCTGGCCGGCGATGCCGACCGCGCGCGCCCCCGAGGTCCGCCCCGGGCAGCGGCTCTGGGTGCTCGGCTATCCCGATGTCGGCGGCGGCGGGCTCACCCTCACCCAGGGCCTCATCGAGGGCTGGACCGGCGTCGACGGCGCGCTCGGCCGCGACTACATCAAGACCGACGCCGCCACCAGCCACGGCAGCTCCGGTGGCCCGGTCGTCGACGACAAGGGCCGGCTGGTCGGCATCGCGACCGTGTACCGCGTGCGCATCACCACCACCGGGACGCTCGTCGAGACCACCAAGGTCGGGCTGGTGCGGCCGCTCGCCGCCGCCGCCGACGCGCTCGCCACCGTCCGCACCGGCTGGATGCCGCGCGCCGGCCACAACTCGTTCGCGGTCGAGCCCACCGCGGTCGAGGCGCCCGCCGAGGGCGTGCACCTCTCGACCACGATCGTCGACGCCGCCAACGACAAGCCCATCCCCGGCGCGCTGCTGATGGTCCTCAACAGCTCGGTCGGCGCCGCCGACATCGACGTCAACCGCCTCGACGAGCAGGTCGTGGCCTGGGGCCGGTCCAACGCGTTCGGCGAGGTCCAGCTCAAGCAGCCCGTGCCGGTGCCCGGCACCTACTCGGTCCTGGTCATCGCCCGGAACTACGATCCCCTGGTCGGCGACCACGAGCTACGGCTGGCCGAGGACACCCCGCCGCTCTTCGATCCGTGGGGCGTGGTGCGGATCCAGGCGCACTGAGCAGCCTATCTGAGTTCCATTCCACACATCGATTCCAACCAGGCTGGAACCAGATCTGGCAAACAAGAATCCAACGATTTCAAATAAGTATTACAACTGCACACATGACTTTGGCACCCCCCATCACAGAACTTCCGCTCGAATTCTCGTGATGATGAAAAAATAGCTTGCGAGCGCAGCTGGGCGGCGTTATCAAAGACTCAGCCGCACGCATCGCGTAGCTGGCGGGCCACAGCAGGCTTCCCCCCCCCCGACGGCCGCTGTGGCCTTTTTGTTTTTCGGCGCCGCGCGGCCTATCTGGCCGCCGAGCCAACCGGCCGCCTCCGAGGTGGCCGGCACTCCCGTGGTCCGGAGCGCTTCCTTGCCCCGCGATCTCGCATCATGTTACCTGGGCTGGGCGCATGCCGTCACTTGACCGAGCTTTCATCGACCCCGACGCCGACCGGGTCGTCCGCAAGTTGGCGCGCGCGGGCCACAAGGCGTACCTCGTCGGCGGCTGCGTCCGCGACCTGCTCCTGTCGCGGCGCCCCAAGGACTTCGACGTCGCGACCAGCGCGACCCCCAACGAGATCCGCTCGGTGTTCCGCAACTGCCGGATCATCGGCCGCCGGTTTCGCCTCGCCCACGTCTTCTTCGGCGACAAGATCATCGAGACCTCGACCTTCCGCGCCAACCCGCGCGACGACGACGACGGCGACGGCGAGCTCCTGATCCGCCGCGACAACGTCTTCGGCAACGAGCTCGAGGACGCCCGCCGCCGCGACTTCACGATCAACGGCCTGTTCTACGACGTCGAGCGCGAGGAGGTCATCGACCACGTCGGCGGCCTCGCCGACCTCGACGCCCGGCTGATCCGCACGATCGGCGAGCCGTCGGTCCGGTTCCAGGAGGACCCGGTCCGCATGCTGCGCGCGATCAAGTTCGCCGCCCGGCTCGGCCTCCAGCTCGAGCCAGCGACCTACCGCGCGCTGCTCCGCTACCGCGACGAGATCCGTAAGTGCCCGGCGCCGCGCGTGCTCGAGGAGGTCTACCGCCTGCTGCGCGGCGGCGCCGCCCGCCGGTCGCTCGAGATCCTGGTCGAGACCGGCGTGCTCGAGGTGCTGTCGCCGCACCTGTCCGAGCTGTTCGAAGGCCCCGGCGCCCCGGTCGGCAACACCGCCCGCCCCGACGACACCGCCGCCAGCGACGACGACGACCTCGACGACGAGGACCTCGATGACGAGGAGCGCGGCTGGCGCCGGTTGTGGTCGACCGCGCCCGCGCCGCTGGTCCGGCGCATCGCGCCCCGCGGCGACACCACCCACCTCGCCAGCCAGCGCACCCTCGCCTGGGACCTGCTGCGCGAGATCGACGTCCACGTCGCCGCCGGCCACGAGGCCTCCAATGCGCTGGCGATCGCCGCCGTGCTCGCGCCGTTCGCGCTCGAGCCGGTCACCGCGCCCGGCTCGCGGCCGAATGACGCCAACGCCGCGATCCTCGAGCTCGGCCAGCCGCTCATCGACCAGCTCCACGTGCCGCGCCGTGACGCCGAGCGGGCCCGCCAGATCCTGCTGTTCCAGCGCCGGGTCGTGCCGGCCCGCCGCCGCCGCGGCCGCCCCGAGGCGGTCGCCGGACGCGACTTCTTCGACGACGCCATCGTCCTGTTCGAGCTGACCGAGCGCGCCGCCGGCCGGGCCGCGTCCGAGACCGAGTCGCTGCGCAAGATCGAGGCGCTCGTCCCGGTCACGCCCGTCGAGGGCGCCGCCGCCGCCGCCGCGCCCGCGCCCGGCGATGACGACGAGCCGCGCAAGCGCCGCCGGCGCCGCCGCGGCGGCCGCCGCCATCGCGAAGACGGCACCGACGACGCGGCCGCGAGCTGACCGTGGCGCGTGCGCCGCGCCCCCCGCGGGCGCGTACCGATAGCTCGCTGTCGGCGCTGGTCGATCTCGGCGCCGCCGAGCACTACGCCGACGCCGGCCTCTACGACCACGACTACCGCAACCGGCGCGCGGACGTCGCCTGGTACCGGTCCCTCGCCCGGCGCGTCCTGGGCGGCCCTGGGCGCATCCTGGAGCTCGGCTGCGGCAGCGGCCGCGTGACCCTGCCCTTGGCCCGCGACGGCCACCACGTGGTCGGCCTGGACGCCTCCGCGCCGATGCTCGCCCGGCTCGAGGCCCGGCGCGAGCGCGCCGGCGCCCTCGGCCGCCGCATCCAGCCGGTGGCCGGTGACCTGCGCGACTTCGCGATCGAGCCCGCCGGCTTCCCGCTCGTCATCGCCGCCTTCAACGTCCTCGAGCACCTCTACACCCGCGTCGAGCTCGCGCTGTGCCTGGCCGCCGTCGAGCGCCACCTCGCGCCCGGCGGCCGCTTCGCCTTCGACGTCCAGATGCCCGACCTCGACTGGCTCACGCGCGCCTCGGGCGAGCGCCAGGAGGCCGCCCGCTTCAAGCACCCGCGGACCGGCGCGCTGACGATCTACTCGACCGAGCACGACTACGACCCGGTCAGCCAGATCGCGATGATCCGGATCTTCTACACGCCCGCCGACGGCAAGGGACCCGAGCACAGCGTGCTCCTGACCCAGCGCCGATACTTCCCGGCGGAGCTCGAGGCGCTGTGCGCCGCGGCCGGTTTTGCGGTGGTCGAACGCTACGGCGATTTTTCCGACGAAGAATTGTCGGGGCGGTCCCAGAGCCAGGTCCTGGTGCTCATGCGTCAGCGCGATTTTCTCGACGGAAATCGCGCATCTGGATCGATTTCCTCGACGAGGAATCGACCCCGAAATCAGCATCCTCGACGGGGCCGAATTCGCGCTCCGTCGAGCGCTCGACGGAGATGATTGTCAGACCGAGTCGGTAGGGTCCGGCGCAAACCAACTACCCTACTGGGAGGGTCCGACAATGGGTGAGAAGATCGCCAAGACTGGCATCAAGCGCGAGAACGATCTGATGTACTACATCAAGGGCGGCGACGTGTGGGCCGTGCCCCGCAAGAAGCCCGGCCAGCCGAAGGGCAAGGCGGCGAAGGTCGCTGCCGCTGGCATCGAGATGGACTACGGGAAGTACCTGTACTACCTCGATGGCGACGGCGACGTGGCGCGCAAGGAGCGCCAGGTCGGTGGCTCGAAGCGCAAGAAGGCCGCTCCGGCCAAGAAGGCGGCTCCGGCCAAGAAGGCGGCCCCCGCCAAGAAGGCCGCTCCGGCCAAGAAGGCGCCCGCCAAGAAGGCGCCCGCGAAGAAGGCGCCTGCCAAGAAGGCGCCCGCGAAGAAGAAGAAGTAACTCGCTCGCGTGTTGCGGCGCGGTGACGGGATGCGAGTCCCGTCGCGCGCGCCGACGAGATCGCGGAGGGCAGCTTCTGCGGTCTCGGATGCGCGGTTCGTCGACGACGAACGCGCGCGATGCACCGACTGACGGCGCGCAGGCGCCCGGCGAAAGAGCCGGTGCTCCGCTTGCGCGCCGTCTCTCGTCGGGGCTAGCATTCCCTCGGAGGTTCGGATGCTTGCCGACCGTTCGCGTTTGATTCGACTGGTGCTGATCGCTGCGACCGCAACTGCTGCGGTGGCGTGGCCCACGCATGTGAAGAGCGCCTACGCCGATGATGACGACGACGACGGCGACAGCGCCGACGATGGCGGCGGCGATGATGACGGGGGCGGCGACAAGGCCGACGACGGCGGCGGCGACGAGGACGAGGAGGAGGCGGACACCGACCAGCCTCCGGTCACCGCGGGTGGCCTCTTCACCAAGAAGACCTATCCGGTCTCCGCGATCGAGCGCCCCCTCACGATCACCAAGGGCCTCGCCGAAGCGCGCCTGGTGCTCGGCACGGACATCAGCGCCAAGACCGCGTTCGAGAAGTTCAACGCTGGCGTGTCGGCCCGCTACGGCCTCCAGGACAACTCCGAGCTGCAGTTCGGCATCAGCTCCGACCTGAACAAGTTCTCGAACTTCAACGCGTTCGTCGGCTACGAGGGCTCGCTCTCGTACGACATGATCGACTTCCGCGCGACCTTCGAGCTGCCGATCACCAAGACCGTCAGCGCGGTCGACGGCTCGTCCTCGACTGACGTCGCCCCCGGCGTGCACATCGGCTTCCCGTTCAAGTACCGGATCAAGCCGCAGTTCGCGCTCATCGCGCTCCGCGACCTGATGACGATCAACTTCAAGTCGAAGCCCGACCTGTCGCCGCAGCTGGGCGTCATCGTCCAGCCGATCCCCGCGTTCGCCGCGATCTTGCAGACCGGGATCACGATCAAGGGCTTCAACACCGACGCCGGGAACTTCCTGATCCCGATCCAGATCGCCCTCCAGTACACGCCGGCCAACACGATCGACTTCGGCCTCGAGTTCGCGTTCCCGAACCTCAAGCCGGCCGATCCCGACGGTGACGGCGCGCTGGAGGCGCCGAAGTTCTACGACTCCCGCACGCTCCTCTTCTTCGGCACCTTCCGCTTCTAGGCCCCTCCTGCGAGGCCTGGTCTAGCCGTGCGAGTCTGTCCGCGATGCAGGACGCGCTTCCCCGACGGGGAGCGCTTCTGCCTGCACGACTCGTCCGTGCTCGTCGAGGAAGAGGACATCGCGCGCCTCGGCACCACCGTCGGCAACTACCGGCTCGACAAGATTCTCGGCCGCGGCGGGATGGGCACCGTCTACAGCGGCGAGCACATCTACATCAAGAAACAGGTCGCGGTTAAGATCCTGCACCCGCAGTTCGCCCGCTACCCCGAGGCGGTCAATCGCTTCCTGCGCGAGGCCCGCGCGGCGTCGTCGATCAACCACCCGAACATCGTCGACGTCACCGACTTCGGCGTGCTCAACGACGGCCTCGTGTACTTCGTCATGGAGTACCTCGACGGCGTGTCGCTCGAAGATGTCATCGAGCGCGACGGCGCGGTCGAGCTGCACCGCGCGCTCAACATCGCCAACCAGATGGCGCTGGCGCTCGAGGCCGCGCACGCGCAGGGCGTGGTCCACCGCGACCTCAAGCCCGACAACATCTTGCTCCTGGCCCGGCCCGGTCGCCGCGATCTCGTACGGCTCGCCCAGGATCACACCTGGATCACCGAGCGCGAGCGCAGCTACGACTTCGTCAAGGTCCTCGATTTCGGCATCGCCAAGGTGCTGCAGCCCGATGGGCTCGGCGCCGAGACCGTGCAGGGCGCGGTGTTCGGCACGCCCGAGTACATGTCGCCCGAGGCCGCGCGCGGCGAGGACGTCGACGCGCGCGCCGACGTCTACTCGCTGGGCGTGATCCTGTTCGACATGCTGACCGGCCGGCCGCCGTTCGAGGCGCCCGCCGGCAACGACGTCCTGCAGATGCACATCAACACCCAGCCGCCCTCGCCCCGCGAGTTCGCGCCGCACCGCGAGATTACCGAGGGTGCCGAGCGGGTCGTGCTGCGCGCGATGCTCAAGGATCCGAACAAGCGCTACCAGAACATGGCGGAGCTCCGCCACGACCTGGAGCTGGCGTACGGCTCGGTGAGCTACCGGCGCCACGCCGGCGGCGCGCCCGGGCTGGTGCCGCGCGGCGCCGAGGCCCGCAACAAGCGGCTCACCGAGGAGCTCGACGACTGGCTGCGCACGGACCAGTCGTCGATGTCGGTCGAGCAGGCGCGCATGCTGACGCTCACCGAACAGGCCGACAAGGCCTTCGCCGAGGCCCAGCTCACGCCCGCGGAGGCCGAGCGGCTGGCCGAGGCGCTCGACAAGGCGCTCGACGACGACTGAGCGTGTGCACCGCGTCCGGCCGGCGGACGCGCTGAGGCGACCGAAGGTCGCCGGCTCAGGTTCCGGATGAGATCGGGACCGTCGTCCTCGACGGGGCCGATCGATCGAGCAGATCCCGGCCGGTCGATTTCGGTGCGACGAACCGCCGGACACGCGCACTCGTCCGTGAGTGCGCATGTCCCGGAAGAGCGAGCGATCAGCCCGGCGGCGGCAGGATGCGGAAGATCAGCGCGTCCTGGTTCTGCGCGGCAGTCGCGACGCACGCCTTGAAGTCGGCGATCGCGCGGACCGCGGTCTCGGCGAGGAGCCGACCGTCGTCGCGGCGGCGCGGCGCGTCCGGCACGCTCGCAATGTACTTCACGAAGTCGTCGTACTTCTCGAGCAGCTTCTGCGGATCGAGGTCGACCAGCATCGGCAGGAAGTGCGCCGGGTTGACCACGATCCAGTCGCCCTTGCCGACCTCGAGGACCGTGCGATCGGCGTACGGCGTCGACAGGTGCTCGTGCGGGATCGAGCCGAGGAAGCCCTCGTCGTCGGCGGCGAACTTGTGGGGGACGACCTCCACGAAGAACGCGAACAGCTCGACGCCGCGGTTCAGGTTGGCGAGGTCATCCTCGTCGAGCGGCGGGAACGACTCGGGCACGCCCACGTGCAGCGTCGGCACCACCACGCGCTCGAGGATGTCGATCGCCAGCGGCGCGGTCGCGCGGCGCAGCGCCACGATCTGCGCGATGGCCTCGAACAGCCCGCGATCGTTGGTCTGCTCCGAGACCGGCTTCTCCTGGTTGGCGCGCGACAGCGCCTCGACCACCTTCTCGACGATCTGCGCGTTGGCGGGGCCGAGCCGCGGGCCGGCCTCCTTGACCGCCGCGATCAGATCCTTGGTCGGCGCCTGCGCCCAGAGCTTGCCGAGGCCGGCGAAGTCCATCGACATCCACTGGCCCAGCGGGACCGTGTGCATGCGGATGTAGTGCTGCGCGAGGAACCGATCGAGCGACTTGCCGTTGTCCTTCTCGGACTGGTCCGCGTGGAGCTGCCGGATGCGCTCGACCTCGGAGACCATCCGCCGCGACGCGCCCGAGCCCATGCGGAGCAGCTGCTCCGAGAACACGAACGGCGCGATCTCGAGGAAGATCTTCGAGAAGCCGATGCGCCAGGTGTGCGGGTCGTCGCCGAGCAGCATCCAGTGGCCACCGTGGCGGCGGCGCATCGTCTCGCCGATCCAGGCGCCGTAGGTGAACCAGATGTCCCAGTGGGCCTCGTCCTTGAGGTCGAGCTCTTCCTTGTCGCCGATCTGGCCGTACAGCCAGGTGTCGAAGGTGATGAGCTCGAGCGGCATCGACAGCGCGAGCGCGCCGGTGTCGCCCTCGACCTCCGCGAGCAGCTCGACGCACTCGCCCTCGGGGTCGACGAGCTCCTCGACGATCAGCTCGGCCTGGGTGCGAACATTGGACGAGAACTTGTAGGCGCCCTCGCGCAGCTCGTTCATCGCGCGTTCGAAGCGCTCCTGGGCCGCCTTCTCGGCGGCGGCGAGTTGCTGGGTGCCGTCGGACTCTTTGGTCGGCGTCGTCACCGCGCGAGAGTATACGCGCGCGGCCGCGCGACAAGCCCCGAAGCGCGATTTGCAGCGATCTCGCTGGCGTTGCCGCTAGCGGCGCAGCCGGCGGGTGAGCGCGTCGACCTCGGGGATCTGCGCAAGGACCGCGCCGCCCAGGTACAGGGCACCGAAGACGCCGATCGCCGCGAGCGCCCCCACCACGCCCGGCAGGTGGAGCGCGTGCGCGGCGCGGGCCGTGACCGCCGCCACGGCGCCAGCACCGCACGCGAGGCCCAGGGCCGTGAGCCCGAGGCCGCCGGGTACCGGGACCGCGCCGATGCGGTGGCCGAGCCAGCGCTTGAGCAGCAGGAACTCGACCCAGGCGGCGACACCCGCGCTCGCGGTGAGACCAAACGCGCCCCACTCCGGGCCGTAGTCGAGCGCCCAGCGCAGCGGCCACACCGCGATCACCCCGGTCACGAACGTGATCGCGACGCGGACCAGCGCCGCGTACAGCGGGCGCTTGGTGTCGCCGAGCGCGTAGAACACCGAGGCCAGGAGGCGGCCCTGCGTGCCGGCGGACAGCCCGATCGCCGAGCCCGCGAGCACGATCCACACCGCGTCGGAGTCGTGGGCGTTGAAGTGGCCGGTCTGGAACAGCAGCCCCACGATCGAGTTGCCGATCGCCACGAACGCCACCGCCGAGGGCACGACCAGGAACACCACCCGGCGCAGCGACTGCTTGAGCCGGGCCTGGAGCTTGGCCGAGACCGCGGCGTGGTCGCCGTCCACGCTCGACATCTCCGGCAGCTCGGCGGCCGACACCGCCATGCCGAACAGGCTCACCGGCAGCAGGTAGATGATCTGCGCGTAGCCGAGCGTCGACACGATCTCGGCGCCCAGGAAGCTCGCGAGGAACTGATCGAGATACGCCGACAGCTGCACCGAGCCGCGCCCGAGGAGCACCGGGCCGAAGGTCCGCAGGGTCGCGCGCACCTCCGGATCGTTGACCTCCAGCGACGGGCGAAACCCGCGCAGGAGCCGCAGCACGGCGGGCAGCTGCACCACGAGCTGCAGCGCCGAGCCGATCACCGCGCCCCACGCCAGCCAGATCGCGAGGTCGCCGCCGCCGCCGGCGATGCGTCGACCGCCGACGATCGCGGTCGCGATGATCGCCGCGTTCCACAGCACCGGGGAGGCGTACGACAGGAAGAAGTGGCGGTGGCTGTTGAGCACGCCGAGGCACCACGCCGACAGCACCAGCAGCGCCACACCCGGGAACAGGATCTGGACCATGCGCACGGTCAGATCGCGGGTCTCGCCATCGAACCCGGGCGCGATGAGATCGACCAGCGGGCCGGCCGCGAACACGCCGATGAGCGAGATGAGGCTGGCGGTGAGCGCGAGCAGGGTCGCGATCACCCGCGCGACGCGCGCGGCATCGGCGTCGCGGCCCTGCGCTCGCAGGCGCGAGTACACCGGGATGAACGAGGCCGAGAGCACACCCTCGCCGAGGAGGTTCTGCAGCAGGTTGGGGATGCGCAGCGCGGCGCGAAACGCGCCAGCAGCCGCCGAGTTGCCCAGGTAGAATGCGATCGCACGCTCGCGGACCAGGCCGGCGAGCCGGGACAGCAGGATCCCGGCGCCGACCGCGACCGCGCCGCCTCCACGCCGCGCCCCGGCCACGTCAGCGCTCCGCGGGTCGCGAACGTCCCACGCCGGCGGTCACGTCTTCTCCGGCTCCCACAGCGGCTCGGCGGCGCCGTCCTTGAGCGCCGCCCACCGTCCCCACACGAACAGCGCGTCGGACAGCCGGTTGAGGTAGCGCACCGCGAACTCGCCGACATCGTCGATCGACGCGAACGTGACCACGATCCGCTCGGCGCGACGGCAGACCGTGCGCGCGAGGTGGAAGTACGCCGAGGCCCAGCCGCCGCCGGGCAGGACGAAGCTCTTCAGCGCCGGCAGGTCGTCGTTGACCGCATCGATGTCGCGCTCGAGCCCCTCCACGTGGCGCGCCTCGATGCGCGGCAGCTTCTCAAGCCACGCGGGATCGCCGGCGGCGAGCTCGGCGCCCAGGTTGAACAGCTCCTGCTGCACGCGATGGATGATCGGCAGCAGGTGCGGCCCCGCGGCCGAGGCCTCGAGCGCGGTGCGCACCAGGCCGAGGGTCGCGTTGAGCTCGTCGACGGTGCCGTAGCACTCGATGCGCGGGTGCGACTTGGGCACCCGATCGCCGCCGATCAGCGACGTCTCACCGGCGTCGCCGCCCTTCGTGTAGACCTTGTCGATGCGCATCTACTGCGCCATCGGCAGGCGGCGCGGCTGCGCGGGCGAGAGCGACGCGACCGCCGCGGGATCCGCGGCCTCGGTCTCGCCCGAGGCGAGCTCGAGCTCGAAGCCGGCGTCGCGGATCATCTGGTGGTCGTCGAACGGCGTCGCGCCACCGGTGGTCAGGTAGCCCTGCGTGAAGATCGAGTTCGCCGGGTAGAGCGACATCACCTGCATCGAGCGCAGCGTGGTCTCGCGACCGCCGGCGACGCGCAGATCGGTGCGCGGGTGCACGAAGCGGAACATGCACAGCGCGCGCAGCGCGAACTGCGGATCGATGCGCGTGCGATCGCCGAGCGGCGTGCCGGGACGCGGGTCGAGGAAGTTCACCGGCACCGAGTCGACGTCGAGGTCGCGGAGCGCGTACGCGAGGTCGAGCAGGTCGTCCTCGGTCTCGCCGAGGCCGACGATGCCGCCGCAGCAGGTGGTCATGCCGGCGTCGCGCGCGATGCGCACGGTCTCGACGCGATCACGCCAGGTGTGCGTCGTGCAGATCTCGGCGTACTTGCGCTCCGAGGTCTCGAGGTTGTGGTTGAAGCGATCCACGCCCGCGGCGACCAGGCGCTTGGCCTTGGCCTCGTTGAGGATGCCGAGCGAGGCGCAGATCTCGATGTCCATCTCGGCCTTGATGCGGGTCGCGGCCTCGCACACCACGTCGAGATCGCGGGTCGAGGGGCCGCGGGTCGCCGTCACCATGCAGTACCGCTTGGCGCGGGTCGCGAATGCGCGGCGCGCGGCGGCGACCAGCTCGTCGGCGGACTTGATCGGCGCCTCGCCACCCGGGCTGCCGTTCACCGACGACTGCGAGCAGAACGAGCAGTCCTCGGGGCAATCGCCGAGCTTGGCGTTCTCGAGCACGTGCAGCGACACCTTCCGGCCCCAGTGGTGGCGGCGGACGGTGAACGCGGCGTCGAGGAGCGCGAGCAGCTCGTCGGCGGGGGCGTGGAGCACCGCGCGGGCCTGATCGCGGCTGGGAAGCTCACCGGCGATCGCGGCCTGGGCGAGCGCGGTCCACGAGGCAGAGGTCGACATCGCGCGGACACTACCGCCCGCCACCGAGCGCGTCCAGCGGTGCCGCGGCCCCGCTCGATCGCGGTCCGGCCGCAGCACCAGCCCCGCGCGGCACGCGACGCTCAGCGCGCCGGTGCCGCGTCGGGCGCGGTCTCGCTCGCGCTGACCGGCGGCCAGCCGCTGGCGCTCGCCTCCGGCGCGATCACCGAGGCGTTGATCGTGAACGTCCGCTCGAGATCGTTCTCGTGCGCGCTCAGCTCGCCATGCAGCATGAGCGTCTCGCCCGGGGTCGCGCCCGCCGAGGACAGATCGACCGGGACCTGGACGATCACCGCCGCGCCAGCGTCGACCGTGCGATCGAGCGCGATGTCGCCGCGCGCGGTGCGCTGCGCATCGGCGCCGAACGTGTACTGCAGGCGCTCGAGCCGCATCGCGCGGGGCGCGCGGTTGACCACCTCGACGAACAGCACGGCGCCGCGGCTATCGCGGTGCGCGCGCTCCACGCCGATGACCTTGAGCTGCGGCGCGCCCGAGGAAGCGCAGGCAGCAAGGACCAGCGCGGCGATCGCGACCAGGCGGTGTAGGCGAGCTGACGACATGACGTTTCCATCCAGATGGTGCGCCTCTCGTGCCAGGTGGCAACTTCTGCATAGCCCCAATCCATTCCCGCACTTCCATCAGCTGCAGCGCGCGAGCGTGAACCAGTGGTCACGGCCCAGCGACCGGGCAGTCGCGATCGGGCGAGCGAGAATCGCGCTCACGAACAGCCGCCCCCGCGACCGTCGGTCGCGCATCCGGAGTTGCTCGATGCCGCTCGCTTGCCGCCGATTCCCGAGCCCTGCATCACGCGCCGCGATCCTCGACGGTGTACGGTGGAGACGTGAAGATCGAGAAAGGTCGCCGCGTCCGCGTCCGCGTCCACCTCGCCGTCGTCGGCGGCGAGACGCTCGAGAAGAGCGTCGTCGAGTACATCCAGGGCAGCGGCAAGATGTTGCCGGCGCTCGAGGCCCAGCTCGACGGCCTCGAGAAGGGTGCCGCCAAGAAGGGCACGATCAAGGCGAAGGACGCCTTCGGCAACCCCGCGCTGCACCCGACCAAGAAGGTGAAGAAGAGCGAGTTCCCGAAGGACGCCAAGCTGAAGGCAGGAGAGCAGTTCGCGGCCAAGGGCCCCAACGGCCAGGACGTGATCATGCGCATCGAGAAGGTGACCGGCGACGAGGTCGAGGTCCGCCTGGTGCACCCGCTCGCCGACAAGGACCTCAGCTTCGATGTCGAGGTCCTCGCGGTCACCGATCCGGCGCCGCCGCCGGTGCCGGCCGCCGCGCTCAAGCTCGACGACGCCTGACGCGCCGGCGGCGTGTCGAGCTCCGACCGCCTGCGACGGGCTGGTCCGTCGCGAGCCGCGCTACGGCACGACGAGCGGGAACTGCACCTGGGTCTCGTCGCTCGCGGTCGGGAACTGCAGGCCCTTGAAGCGATCGAGCACGCACTGCTCGACCTTGGCGTCGCCGATGCCTTGCTTCATCGCGAGGTTCTTGACGGTGCCGTCCTTGCGCACGGTGAACCGCACCATCAGCGTGCCCTTCGCCGACGCGTGCGCGATGCACTTGGTCAGGCCGACGCGCGCCGACTCGATCACCGGCAGCATCTCGTCGGTCGACAGCGCGCCGCGGCGGGTCGGCGCGGGCCCACCGCTCGGCGCGGGATCGGCCGCCGGTGCGTGATCGCCGCCGCCGAATTGCAGGCCGAGGCGATAGCGCACGTCCTTGCCGCGATAGGTCTCGAGGTGGAGCTTGCCGAGCACCTTGGTCAGGCAGGCGTCGAGCTTGGGCGACAGCGAGGTCGCGACGGTGGCGTCGGTGATCGAGCCATCGGCGTGCACCTTGATCGCGATCTCGGCGGTGCCGACCGCCTTCGGATCCGCCGACTGGCAGGCCCGCAGCGCATCGCCGTGCACGCGCAGCGCGGCGCCGACATCGTCGGTGCCGGGCGCGGGCGGCGCGATCTGCACCGTGCCCGACCACGCGCCGCGGCCGAGGGTCGCGACCGCGAGCAGCCCGGCCACGCACTGCGCCGCCGGCCCGTCGGTGCGCGCGGTCGACGTCGTGACCATGCCGGTGGCGTCGGTGGTCAGCGCGATCTCGACGACCGCCGGGCCGCGGCGCCAGCACGGCGTGAGATCGGCGCGCGCCTGGGTCAGCGCCGCGACGGCCTGGGTGCGCGCCGCGCCGGTCGGCCCGCCGCGCGTGAACGTGATGTCGTCGGCGCGCGCCGCGCCCGCAAGCAAGGACAGCGCGATCGCCGGTGCGAGGAACCTCATCGCTGGAGTGTAGCGCGCCGCCGATCCTGACTCGCCCTCGCGCTGCTGGCTCCCGATCGCCGCGCGCGACCCGCCACCCGCGCCGTGCGGTTTCCGGTATAGGTTCGGCCGTGCTCGCCCACCCGCTCCTGCTCTACGCCCACCGCGGCGCCACCGCCGAGCTGCCCGAGAACACGATGCCGGCGTTCCGGCGCGCCCTCGAGATCGGCGTCGACGCGCTCGAGATGGACGCGCATCTCACGCGCGACGGCGTGCCGATCATCTCGCACGATCCATCGGCGTGGCGGATGGCTGGCGTCAAGGCGCAGTGGAAGGACGTCGACCTCGCGATCGCGCGCAGCTGGGACGTGGGTCGCGGCTTCGTCGCGGCCGATGGCTCGCGGCCGTTCGCCGGCAAGAACATCCGCGTGCCGACGCTCGAGGAGGTGCTGGTCGAGCTGCCGGGCGTGCGCATCAACGTCGACCTCAAGCAGTTCGCGCCCAGCATGGTCAAGCCGACGCTCGCGATCATCCGCAAGCTCGGCGCCGAGGATCGCGTGACGCTCGCGAGCTTCCGCTGGCGCACGCTGATCAGCGTGCGCCGCCGCGGCTACGGCGGCGACACCGCGCTCGCGCAGGGCGAGGTCGCGGCGCTGCTCGCGACGCCGGCGCGCGCGCTGCGGCGCATGCCGTACACCGGCGCCGCCGCGCAGGTCCCGCTCAAGGCGGGCCCGGTGTCGTTCGCGCGCAAGGGCTTCATCGACAAGTGCCACAAGCTCGGGCTGCGCGTCGACTTCTGGACCGTCGACGATCCGGCCACCGCCGCGCGCCTGCTCGACCTCGGCGCCGACGGCATCATGACCGACGACCCGGCGGCGATCGCGCCGGTGTTCCGCGCGCGCCGCGCCGCCGCCCTGTAAGCCGCGGCGGTCGGCGCGCGTTCGAGCCCACGATGGCTCGCGCTGCGCACCTCTCCGTCGCCGTCGCCATGGCCGTCGCGAGCCTCGCGACCGCGTGCCTGCCACCGCGGGTCCTGCGCGATTACCCGCGCTGGCGGATCGTCGGCGGCCAATCATTCGCGCGCGACTGCTTGCGCGCCGAGGCCTACGTCCGGAAGTCGGGCAAGACCGGCATCGGCGTCACGCTCGTGCTGCGCTCGCTGCACGACTGCGCCGTCGAGATCCGTCGCGCCGAGCTGGTCTTCCCCGACGGGCACCGCGCCGCCGCCACCGCGGACGCGCGCGCGCTCGCGCCGATGGTCGGCCGCACGCTGCGCTACCACTGGCTGCCGCTGCCGTTCGACAACGATGCCGCGTGGGACGACGGCCAGCGCGACGCCACCCTCGAGCTCGAGCTGGCGATCGCGGGCCAGCCCGTGGTCTGGCGCATGCCGGCGCAGCACCGCTGGGATCAGCGGTGGAACGACACGCGGCTGGTGCGGCGATGACGCGCACGATCTGCGCGATACGCGGCGCGCTGCCGGCCGTCCTGCTCGCGCTCGCGGGCTGCCCCTCACTCGTCCAGCACTCGACCCGCCACGCACCGGGGCAGGTCGATCTGTCGCAGCCCCCGGCGCGCGAGGTCGGCGATCCCGCGGCCTACGATCCGCCCGACGATCCCGGCGAGAACCGTGTCGCGATCCTCCCCGGCGCGTCATGGGGCATGGGCGCCGGCCGCACCGGCGGCAGCGCCGGCGAGGTCGCGGTGCAGCTGCGCTTCACGTTCCCCGAGAGCCGCGATCGCAGCCTCGGCAAGGACGAGTTCCCCGCGCCGTGGGCGGCGTGGGGCGGCACCATCGGCTGGGGCATCGCGCAGCCGCCACTCGACAGCATGCAGCACCCCTCGCACCGCACCGTCGGTGGGCCGATCTACGCCGAGGTCAACCGCACCTGGCTCTACGCCACCGTCGGCGTCGGCGCGGCGATCTACCCGTCGAGCCCCGAGGTCGGGCCGCAGATCAGCGCCACGGCCGCGATCTACATGGTCCGCGCGCGCTATCTCCCGGAGTCTGGGTTCGAGATCTTCGGAGGCTTCCAGCTCGAGCTACCGACGGTGTGGACCTGGTCACGGTAGCTCTCGGACAGGTCGCAACCGCCTGCGGTAGCTCTTCCACACGAAGCAACAGTTCTTCACAAGAACCGTACGCAAGCGCGACGCCGGTCGCTTGCACGCGTCGCGCTCAGGTGGCAACGTGCCCCACCACCATGCCTCTCAAGAAAGCTGTTGATGTCAAGCCGGCCCACGGCAAGCTAGGCATTCTGTTGCCCGGAATGGGTGCGGTTGCGACGACGTTCATCGCAGGCGTGCAGGCGGTTCGTCGCGGCATCGGCAAGCCGATCGGTTCGATGACGCAGATGGGCACCATCCGCCTCGGCAAGCGCACCGACGACCGGTCGCCCGCGATCAACGACTACGTCCCGCTCGCGCAGCTCAAGGACATCGTCTTCGGCGGCTGGGACCTGTTCAGCGACAACGCCTACGAGGCCGCGGTCCGCGCCGGCGTCCTCGACACTCGCCTGCTCGATCAGCTCAAGGACGAGCTCGAGCAGATCAAGCCGATGAAGGCGGTGTTCGAGCAGAAGTGGGTCAAGAAGCTCACCGGTCCGAACGTCAAGACCGGCACCTCCAAGATGGACCTCGCCGAGCAGGTCATGGAGGACATCCGCCAGTTCAAGGCCAAGAACGGCTGTGATCGCCTGGTGGCGGTCTGGTGCGGTTCGACCGAGGTCTACCGCAAGCCGAGCGACGTCCACTCGAGCCTCGCGAAGTTCGAGGCCGGCCTCCTCGCCTCCGACGACGACATCGCGCCGTCGCAGATCTACGCGTACGCCTGCCTGAAGCTGGGCGTGCCCTACGCCAACGGCGCGCCGAACCTGTCGCTCGACACCGCCGCGCTCACCGAGCTCGCGCGCAAGAACCAGGTGCCGGTCACGGGCAAGGACTTCAAGACCGGCCAGACCCTGATGAAGACGATCCTGGCGCCGGGCTTCAAGGCCCGCCTGCTCGGGCTCGAGGGCTGGTACTCGACCAACATCCTCGGCAACCGCGACGGCGAGGTGCTCGACGACCCGGAGTCGTTCAAGAGCAAGGAGGTCTCGAAGCTGGGCGTGCTCGACCACATCCTCCAGCCGCACCTCTATCCCGACCTCTACGGGAACATCGATCACGTCGTCCGCATCAACTACTACAAGCCGCGCGGCGACAACAAAGAGGGCTGGGACAACATCGACATCGTCGGGTGGCTCGGCTACCCGATGCAGATCAAGGTCAACTTCCTGTGCCGCGACTCGATCCTCGCGGCCCCGATCGTCCTCGATCTGGCGCTGTTCATCGACTTCGCGCACCGCGCGGGCATGAGCGGCATCCAGGAGTGGCTGTCGTTCTACTGGAAGAGCCCGATGACGCCCGAGGGCCTCTACCCGGAGCACGACCTGTTCATCCAGCTGATGAAGCTGAAGAACACGCTGCGCTACACGATGGGTGACGAGCTGATCACCCACCTCGGCGCCGAGTACTACGACTGATCGACGCGCGAGATCGCGGCGAGGCGTGACCGCGCTTCGTCCGGGTCGAGCACCGCCGGGCGCGGGAAAGGAGACTTTCCCGCGCTCGCGCGTTTCGGCGCACACGCGCATGATGGCGGCATGCGACTCGAGGGCATCGACTTCACCGCCACCGACTGGTCGACGATCGCATCGACGACGCATCCCGGCGAGACCGGGGTCGCGACGTGGCGCACGCTGGAATCCGGCAACGTGCGGGTGCGGCTGGTCGACTACAGCCCCGGCTACGTCGCCGATCACTGGTGCGAGCGCGGCCACGTCATCCTGGTCGTCGCTGGCGAGCTGGTGACCGAGCTCGCCGATGGCCGGCAGTTCGTGCTGCCGGCCGGGCACAGCTACCACGTCGCCGACGGCGCCCCGGGCCATCGGTCGAGCAGCAAGCGCGGCGCGACGCTGTTCATCGTCGACTGATCCGCGGCTCGCAGCTCACGGCGGGCATTGCGGCGGCCCCGCGACCCAGCTGCCGTTGGTGCAGGTCGTGACCTGCGCGCAGCAGTCGCCGTAGCCGCACTGCTTGCCGGCTTCCGCGCACGCGCCGCTGGGCGGCGTCTCGGGACAGCCGTCGGTGCGGACGGGCGTGCACTGCCAGACCGGCTGCCGCAACGCCTCCAGGATCTCCTGGGTCGGCGCGGCGCCGCCGCAGTAGCTCCGCGGGCCGCAGAAGCACGCGCCCTCGGGATACTCGCAGCGCGCGTCGACCGCGTCGCAGGCCTGGCCGGCGGCGACCGCAGCGAACGCCGCAGCGCACGCCGGCGAGCTGGCGTGGTCGCCGCGGCCGTCGCCGCTGCCGGCGTTGCTTCCGCTGGCGCTGCCCCCGTTGCCGATGGGCGCCGCGTGCGATCCGCAGCCTGCAAAGACGATCACCACGAGCGTGAGGCCCTTCATCGACGCGAGCATCGCACGGACGCGCGCATGGAGGCGCCGGGAGTGCGCGGCGGCGCAACGCTGGCGCAACGCTGGCGCAGCGGACGATCGGCGCGCGCCCCGTGACCGCGCGCCGCATGGTCGCGGCCTGGCGTGGGCCGCGGCGCGTCCCTACGATCAGCGCATGCGTCGCCTCGTGTCGATCGCTGTTCTCGGCCTGACCAGCGCGTGTGGCACCTACTCGCTCGTGCGCCCGGCCGAGACCATGCGCGCCGGCAAGGTCGAGCTCGCCGCCGGGCTCGCGGCCTCGCAGCTCGGCGAGGTCAACACGATCCTCCACGCCGCGGTCGCGATCACCGATGACCTCGAGCTCGACGCCCAGAACGAGTTCCTCAACAGCTTCGTCGAGGCGCGCTACGGCATCCTCCACAACGCCCCCGACGGCCTGGCCCTCGCCGTCGGCCTCGGCGCGGGCCGCGCGATCACGCTGGTCTCGGCGGTCGGCGACGAGCTCGATGGCGACACCGCCGACGCCGGCTTCGCGGGCGTCGCCACCGTCAGCGTCGGCAAGCGCTGGGGCGCCGTGGATCTCACGATCGGCAACCGCACCTTCGTGCAGTCGGGCAACTTCTTCATGTCGTCGACCCGCCTCGCCGCGCGCTTCGCGATCGGCGCGCACTTCGGCCTCATGGCCGAGGCCGGCGGCACCGTCCACGCGCCGATCAAGGAGCCCGACCTCGCGCTGTTCATCGGCGAGGGCTCCGTCGGGTTCTGGACCGGCTTCTGACCGGTGCGCGCTACTCCGTCAGCGGCGCGAGCGGCTCTTCGAGGCTGATGCGGCCGATCGTCCCGGCGCGGAACTCGTGCACGAGGATCTCGCTGGCCTTGTGCAGATCGACGACGCCGCCGGGGAGCAGCCGGCCGCGACGCTTGCCGATGTCGGCGAGCACGAGCTCCGCGGTCGCGGCGATCGCGGGCAGCTTGAAGCGCGCGCGCAAGAGCTCCGGATACCGCGCGCGGAGGTAGCCCGCGGCGAACACGGCGATCGTGTAGTAGTCGATCGCGGTGGCCGACGTTCGGGATCCCGGCGATGAGCGCGCGCACCGGCCTGTCCTTGGTCGACACCAGGCCGAGCGCGCGCAGCGCCTCCGCGAACCGCTTGCGCGTGTCGCTGGCGGTCGTCGTGGTGGCGGCGAACGCGCGCACCGGCCCGCCGGCCGCCTCGAGGTCGCGCAGCCACGCCGTCGTGACCTCGGGATCGGCGAGATCGCTGCGGGTCAGGATCTTCACCAGCGGCTTGGCGCCGCGCAGCTCGGTGATGACCGGGTTGGCGCTCGCGAGCGGCATGCGCGCATCGACGACCTCGATCACCACGTCCTGCGACGGGATCAGCGCGGCGAGCTCGCGCCGCGCCTTCGTCATGTGTCCTGGGTACCACTGGAGCGACAAGCGCTCTGTTCTACCCCACAACCCGCCGGTGCGGACCGGCCCGCCGCCACCGACCGCGATCTCCGGCGTCAGGCCGGCGGCGCGAGATCCTCGACCGGCTCGGTGAACAGCCGCACCAGCTCGTCCTCCTGCTTCGCGGCGTCCTTCCGGCCCAGCGCGATCAGCTCCGCGGCGTAGCGACCGTCGAAGAGCAGGTACGAGAGCAGATCGGTCTCGTGCGCCGACTCGCCGCCGGCGAGCGACGAGATCAGCCGCTTCGCGAGCCGCCCGGTGACGTCGACCCGCCCGGCCGCGACGAACTCCGCCGCGAACGCGCCGATGTCCAGCGACGGCCGGATGTGGACCGCGTCGATCTTGCGCAGCGAGGCGCCGCGCAGCCGCAGCAGCTCCTTGTTCATCTTCGCGAGGAACTGATCGCCGAACGCAGCCTCGCCGGCCTCGAGGATCGCGTTCAGCCGCTGCATGCGATCGAGGTCGTAGTCGGTGTGGTCGAGCATCAGCGCGTTGAGCGCCTTGCCGAGCAGGAACAGCGGCTTCGGATACGCCTCGGTGCGCTCGCGCTGCACCGGCGCCGAGACCTCCGAGACGTGGCGCAAGGACACCAGCAACATGCGGTCCGCGCCCATGCGGATCGCCGGCGACATCGGCGTGTTCTGGCGCAGGCCGCCGTCGGTGAAGAACTCCTCGCCGATCTTCACCGCCGGGAACAGGAGCGGGATCGCCGCCGACGCGAGCACGTGGCGCGGCCCGATCCGCGCCGCGCGATGCCGCACGAACGGATCCCGGCTCCACTCCGTCGGCACCGCGCCGGCGCTCGACAGGAACACGACCGTGTGCCCGGTGCCGACGTGGGTCGCCGACACCGAGAGCGCGTGCAGGTGCCCGGCGCGCAGGTTCCGCTCGATGCCGCGCCACGGGATGCTCTTCACCACGAAGCGCTCGAGCCCGGAGGTGTCGAGCAACCCGCCGTAGCGGTAGCTGCCCGGCGCGGGCGGCGGCGGCGTGCCGACCATGAGCCGCATCGCGCGCAGCATGTCGGTGGCCTTGAGGCTGATGAGCTCCTCGATCCGCAGCGAGGTCCACGCCGCGACCAGGCGATCGGCCTGCGACGCGGGGTCGTCCATGGTCGCGGCTGCGAAGGTGGCGTTGATCGCGCCCACGCTCGTGCCGGTCACGATGTCGATCGACACGTGGTGACCGAGGCGCTTCGGCAGATCGGTGCGGAGGTACTGGATGATGCCCGCCTCGTACGCCCCGCGCGAGCCGCCACCCGAGAGCACGAACCCGATCCTCGGCCGGCGCGATGTCCTCGGATTCACCGAGCAATTGTCCCGGGATCGGCACGCCCTTGTCCACCGCTCGGCGCGCTTCCCCACGGACCCGACCGCCGAAAACCCGCGATCGTGTTGTGGCCACGTCGCGGCGGTCCTGAAACACTCTGCCGATCGACGCGCCGGTGCGCCGAGCGCGCAACGAACCTCGCCGCGCGGTGTCCCTCGAGAAGCCATGCCCCGATTCGCTCCTGGCCTCGCGTTTCTCGGCGCCCTCGCGGTGGCCAGCCCGGTTCGCGCCGACGCCTCGCTGACCGCCGCCTCGGTCGAGATCGGCGAGGGTGAGTACCAGCTGAGCATCGACGTGCACGGACTCACCGCGTCGGTCGAGCTCCGGCAGACGATCGTGAACCTCGGCCAGCAGGACACCGAGGCGTTCTACGACTTCCAGCTCCCCGCCGACGCGGTGCTCGATGGCATCACGGTCGGACTCCCCGGGCGGCCCGACGAGCCTGCGTTCGGCGCCGACGCGGTCGCGGCCGGAACGCCGACCACCGGCGAGGCCGCCAGCGGCCAGCCCGACGTCGCGCTCCTGGCGCGCGGTCTCGCCCAGCCGACCGACGCTGGCGACGCGGTCGCCAACTACCGCCTCAGCATCTATCCGCTCCCCGCCGGCAAGGCGGTCTCGCTGCGCACGCACTGGGTCATGCCGATCACCTACGCCGACGGCCGCATCCTCATCGCGCTGCCCGACCGCGGCGACGCGGCCAACCTCAGCCACGAGTCGGGCGTGCTGCGCTTCCATCCGCTGCCCGGCATCAGCGACTACGAGCAGATCCACGCCGACGGGGTCGTCGTCGCGAACAGCGCGGGCGGGCGCGCGCTCGCGTTCGGGCACACGCGGCGCCACGGCCTCGCGATCGAGGCGACGCCGCGGTTCGCGAGCGCCGACCCGATCGCCTGGGTCACGCCGATCCCGCTCGACGCGCGGCGCGGCGCGCTCGCGGTCCAGATCATGGTCCCGCGCGTGACCGCGAGCGCGGCGCTGCCGTTCGATCGCGTGCTCGCGGTGGTCGACACCTCGCGCAGCATGGAGGGCGCGCAGGACAGCGCCGCCCACGTGCTCGAGGCGGTGCTCGCCGCGGCAAAGCCCACCGCCGAGATCGACGCGATCTTCTTCGACCGCGCCGCGCGCGGCGGCGCCCACTGGCGCCCCAACACCGCGGCCAACCGCGCGGCGATCGCCGCCGAGCTGCGCGCCGCCAGCCTCGAGAATGGCACCGGTCTCCCCGAGGCGATGTCGCAGGCGGGCGCGGCGATCGGCGATCCACCCGAGGGCCTCGATGCGGATCGCCGGCGCACGCTGGTCGTGGCGATCACCGATGGCCTGCTGCCGAGCGAGACGACCGCGCTCGAGCTGGTGCAGCGCTTCGGCGGCGTGCACGCCGATCGCCAGCTCAGCTTCGTGCTGCTCGCGCCGCCGGGCGCTGGCCTCCCCGACGCGCTCCACGGCCCGATCGCCGACGCCGCGAGCCAGACCGGCGGCATGACGATCGCGGCCCGCGCGGAGGAGACCGCGCTCCGCGCCCGCGCGCTCGCCGCCGAGCTCGGTCAGCCCGCGCCGCTGCGCGAGCTCGCGGCGACCGGCCTCGACCAGCTCGCCGACTTCGCGCTGCCCGACGTGATCGCGTCGGGTCAGGGCATCTCGCTCCTTGGCTGGTACCAGGGCCGCGCGCCCGCGGCGGCGCGGATCACGGCGGTGCGCGGCGATCGACCGGTGCAGCTGGCCCCGCGCCGCGTCGTGGCCGCCGACCTCACGCCGATCGCGATCGCGCGCGCGTCCGAGGCGATCACCCAGCTCACCTTCACCCGCGAGGCCACCGGCGTGCCGACCGAGGCCGAGACCGCCGAGGCCAGCGCGCTGGTCGCCGCGGCCCAGCGCCGCGCCCGCACAGTCACCGACGCCACCAGCCTGGTCGTCGTGGATCGTCGCGCGCCGTTCGTGGCGGAGCGCAAGGCGATGGCCGCGAAGGGCGGACCGTTCACGCGCATCGCGCCGACGACCGAGATCGCCGCGGCGCGCAGCGCCCGCCCGCCGCAGGTCCAGATCGG
>JAIOQA010000299.1 GCA_021413675.1 Deltaproteobacteria bacterium
GCTGAGCGTGCCGGTCGACGCCGGCGCGCACGCGGCGCCCGACGCAGCCGAGGAGACCCGCGAGCCGCGCGGCGGCGGCGAGCCCGAGGTGCGCGAGCCCACGGGCAGCAATGGCAGCAGCGGCAGCGGATCGAACGGCGCGTCGCGCCCGGATCGCGGCAAGCCCGACCGCGGCGAGAAGCCCGACGTCAAGCCGACCGGCGGCGTGCCCAAGACCGAGCGCGAGGCGACGGCGCTGCTCGCCGAGGCGCGGAGCGCGGCGTCGGCCTTGCGCTGGCCCGAGGCCCGCGACGCCTTCGGGCGCGTGGCGCAGGGCAAGTTCTACCGGGGCCAGGGCCTGCTCGGGCAGGCGAAGGTCGCGTGGGAGACCAAGGACGTCGACGGCGCGATCGCGCTCGCCGACCAGGCGCTCGCCGCGGGCGGCGGCGACGCCGCGCGCGTGCTGCTCGGCCACGCGTACTACAAGAAGGCCGACTACGCCCGCGCGCTCAGCTACTACGACGCCGTGCTCAAGCACAACCCCAACGACGCCGAGGCCAAGCGCTCGGCGGAGCTGGTGCGCGTGAAGCTCGGCGGGCGCTGACCGCTCACTGCAGCCGCGCCCGCAGCACTCGCAGGTCGTCCCACGCGACCAGCGCGAACCCGAAGCCGCGCGTGCGAGTGACGATCAGAACGAGAGCGAGACGCTGGCGCGGACGCCGGTCGTCGTCGGCAGCACCGCGACATGCGCGCTGCGTCCGGCGTGGGCGTCGTGCCAGAACATCCAGCCGGCGGCGCCGCCGGCGACCAGCGCGAGCCCGGTCAGCGCGAACGCCTCGGCCGAGCTCTCGTAGACCTTGGGGCAGGGCGCCGAGCTGCAGGCGTCGCTGCCGTCGCGCGCGAACGCGAGGATCGCGCCGCCGAGCGCGACCGCGCCGGTGCCGGTCGCGATCCACTTGAGCAGGCCGAAGCGCGGCCGGCCGCCGGTGTCGCTCGCGCCGCGCGACAGCGCCAGCTCGAAGGTCTGCGGCTCGTCGGAGTCGGCGACGGTGATCGTCTGGCGCAGCACCGCGTAGCCGGCGAGCTTGACCTCGACCTGGTAGGTGCCGGGCGCGAGGTTGATCGACTGCGGGGTCTTCACGACCTGCTGGAGCGCGCCGGGCTCGCCGGGCGGCACCACCGCGACCTCGGCGCCGCCGGGACGCGTCGCGAAGGTCACCGCGACCGCGCCGGTCGGCGAGGTCACGAGCGCGGCGGTCTTGGCGGTGATGAGATCGCCGAGCTCCGACATCGTACAGACCTCGCACGAGGCCTTCTTGCGCGCGGCGGGTCCGTCGGTGGTGAGCGTGGTGAGCTCGACCGAGTACGCCGCACCCGCGGTCTCGACCCGCGCGGACACGAACCGCGCGGCGCCGACCATCGACGCCAGCTTCTCGAGGCAGGTGGTGGTCATGCAGCCGACCAGCTCGGGCCGCGCGCGCAGCGCCTGCGCGACGACGTCGCCCTCGACGTGGCTGACGCCGGCGCGATCGAGGCCGCGCATCACCGCCGCGGCGATCTGCGGCCGCAGCTGGGGATCGGCGTCGCCCGCGATCTCGACGGCGGCGACCGCCCAGACATCGGCGGACGGCGCGGCCTGCGCTGGCGCAGGCGTCGGCGCACCACCCGCGCGCGCGCGCGGCGACCACAGGGCGAGTCCGACGAGACTGGTGACCACGAGCGCTCGCATATTGCGGCGCGACGATATCACTTCGAGGTTGCGGCGCGCGCGACCAGCGCGTCGAGCTCGCCGTCGCGGAGCTGGCGCGGGACCCGGGCGAACGGGCGGCCGGCGCGGTCGAGCACGATCGTGACGGGCACGGTCGAGACGTCGCCGAGCGCGCTGGCGCCGGTGCGGATCGCGTCGGTGGCCAGCACGACCTGGTAGCGGGCCCGGGTGCCGGTGCGCCACGGCGCGACCACGGGGCGACCGTCGAGATCGAGCGCGACGCCGATCACGACCGCGGTCTGCCCGTCGGCGACCTGGTCGAGCGTGACGACGTCGGCGGTCGCGGCCAGCGAGCCGGTCGAGAACACGTGCAGCACCACGACCTGGCCGCGGTAGCTCGCCAGATCGAGGTCGCCGCCGTCGAGGGCGGGCAGGGCGAGGGCGAGCGGCTCGGCCTGCGGGTGCGGCGCGCCGCCGCACGCGGCGATCGCCAGGGCCAGCGCGAGCCACCAGCGCGCGTGGTTCGACCGCGCGATCCGGGAGGCGCGATCCGCGATCGCGATCCGCGGGTGGTACTGTGGGGCATGGCCTCGGACAACCGCAGAGAGACCACGTTCGTCGGCGAGGATGTCGAGCGCCGATCGCGGGTCCGCGGGCCGGTCCGCGACCTGGTCGCGGAGCTGCCAGGCGGCGCCCACGCGGTCGTGACCGAGGCCGGCGACACCGCGATCTTCATCGAGCAGGCCGATCCGGACGCGCTCGCCCTCGGCGCCCGTCTCGAGATCGTGATCGTCGGCGCCGGTGGCCGCGCGCCGGCCCGGGTCGAGGTCGTGCGCAAGGAGATCCACCCGCGCCGCGGGGTCGCGCTCCTGCTCGTGCATCTCGCGCCCGACGCCCTCGCCACGTACCGCGGCCTGCGCGGCGAGTAGCGTCCTCACATCGCTCACACCAGGGAGCCCGCGAGCCAGTCGGCCAGCTCGCCGACCGACGACACCAGGTTGTTGGCGTGGCGCAGCCGGTCGGACAGGGTCTTCACGATCTGCACGAGCACCGCGTTGAACGCGGTCGCGTCGTGCTCGAGCAGGTGCTGCAGCGCCACGAACGGCAGCCGGAACACGAACGACTGGGTCAGCGCGTGGACGCTCGCCGAGCGCGGTGCCGGTTCGACCAGCGCCATCTCGCCGAAGAACTCGCCGGGCGGCAGCTCGGCCAGCGGGTGGCCGTGCTTGGTGACGCCGACCTTGCCGGTCAGCACCAGGTACAGCGCGTCGCTCGGGCTACCCTCGCGCACGATCTCCTCGCCCTCGGCGAAGGTCTCGAGCTCGCCGGCGCCCGCGATCCGCTCGATCTGCTCGAGGGTCAGCCTCGACAGCAGCGGATGGCGCTCGAGCAGCTCGGCCGCGGACACGCGCGCATCATACACCGGCGCGCGGTGCCCGGCGCCGCGCGCGGGCATGGGCTAGAACACCGAATGGTTTGATCACCGTCGCGAGACGCGGTGTTGCGAGGTGGATCCGGGCGCACGCCCGAAGCGCAGCGAGGAGCGTAGTGGCCCTACGTGACGAGCGAGCATCGGACGTACGCCCGGAGGCGTCCGCAACATCGCGTCGCAGTAGGTGATTCAAACCGTTTGCTGTTCTACGGTCCGGATCCATGTCGCTCCGGCCCGCCGCGCTCCTGGTCGCCCTCTCGCTCGTCGGTCGCGTCGCGCACGCGCAGCCGATCGATCGGCGCTACGCCGCCGCGCCCACCGATGGCATCGAGCTGCCGGTCACGCCTCGCGCCGGCGAGGCCGACGCGCGCGCGGTCACGGTCAACCCCGCGAGCCTGTGGTTCCTGCACGGCACCCACGCCGCGCTCGCCCTCGGCGTCGCCGATCCGGATCGCGCGGATCGCGGCGGCGCGGGCGCCGGCTTCTTCCTCGGCGGCTCGGTCGGCGGCGGGTTCCTGCCGCGCCTGGCCTGGGGCGCGGCGCTCGAGCTCGTGCGCTCGCCGCGCGCCGCGGTGCTGCCCGATCCGGGCTCGCCGGTGCGGCTGTCGGCGGCCGCCGCGCTGCCGCTGCCGATCGCCCCGCTCGGCGCCAAGGTCGCGCTGGGCGCGGTCTGGCACCACGCCTGGGACGACGGCGCGCTCGGCGGCCTCGACACCTGGGACCTCGGCGCGTCGGCGCGGTTCGGCGCGCACGTCGCCGCCGCCGCGGTCGTGCGCGATCTCAACCGGCCCACGGTCGCGGGCGCCCCGGTCGAGCGGCGCTACGAGCTCGAGCTCGGCGTGCGGCCGACCGGCACCGAGCGCCTCGACCTCGGCCTCGGCGGCCGCGTCGACGAGCACACCGGCGATCTCGACGGCTGGCTGCGCGCCTCGGTGAAGGTGACGCGCGGCGTGTTCGTGCACGCCGCGGTCGAGACCCGCGCGCTGAACGTCACCGAGATCACGCCGACCGGGACGATCGCGTCGAACGATCGCGACGTGCGCGGCACGCTCGGCCTCGAGCTGTCGTTCGGCAATACCGGGCTCACCGCCTACGGCAGCGCCGGTCGCGACGGCGGCGGCGGCCTGCGCGATCTCGGCTGCGTGGCGATCGCCCGCTGGTCCTCGGATGAGGTGCCCGGGGTCCAGGGCCGCGAGACCCGCATCGAGCGCATCGAGCTGACCGGCGGCATCGGCTCGCGCGAGCTGGTCAGCCTGGTGCTGCGCATGCGCGCGATCGCCCGCGACCCCGATGTCGTCGGCGTGGTCGTCGCGCTCGACGGCGTGGCCGCGGGCTGGGCCACGCTCCAGGATCTGCGCGGCGAGCTCTTGCGCCTGCACGCCGCCGGCAAGAAGACCTTCGCGTACCTGGTCGCCGGCTCGAGCCGCGACTACTGGATCGCCACGGCGTGCGACAAGATCTACGTCGATCCCGCCGGCGGCCTGCGCCTGGTCGGTCTCGCCGGCACCACGCTGTACTTCAAGGGCGCGTTCGATCAGCTCGGCGTGCAGGCGCAGTTCGAGAAGATCGCCGAGTACAAGAGCGCGCCCGAGTCGTACACCGACGTCGGCCCGAGCGAGCCGGCGCTGCGCATGCGCAACGAGCTCTACGACTCGATCTGGGGCCAGGTCGTGAGCTCGATCGCGCAGGCCCGCCACCTCGACGGCGCGACCGTGCAGCAGCTGGTCGACAACGGCCCGTACACCGCCGGCGATCTCATGAAGGAACCCCGGCTCGTCGACGGCGTCGGCATGCCCGACAAGATCTCCGAGCTGGTCGTGAAGGAGCTCGGCGGCGCGTACACCGTCGGCAGCGCGCCGGCCACCCGCGCCGAGAGCTGGCAGCTGCCGGCGCTCGCGATCATCTACGTCGACGGCGACATCATCGACGGCCCGTCGCGCTCGCTGCCGATCGCCATCCCGCTGCCGTTCGTGAGCCAGGAGATGGCGGGCAGCGAGACCGTGTCGGCGGCGATCGCGGCGGCGCGCGCCAACCCGCGCGTGAAGGCGATCGTGCTGCGCGTCGACTCGCCCGGCGGCAGCGCCGTGGCGTCCGATCTGATCGCGCGCGAGATCAAGGCCACGCGCGGCGTGAAGCCGATCATCTGCTCGATGGGCGACCTGGCCGCGTCGGGCGGCTACTTCGTGTCGGCGTACTGCGACTGGATCGTGGCCGAGCCGACGACGATCACTGGCTCGATCGGCATCTTCACCGGCAAGTTCGATCTGTCGGGCCTGTTCGGCAAGCTCGGCATCACGTTCGAGACCTTCAAGCGCGGCGCGCACGCCGACATGGAGGCGTACTTCCGGCCGTTCACCGACGAGGAGCGCGCCACGATCCACGAGAAGCTGAAGTACCTGTACGGCCGCTTCACCGGCGCGGTCGCCGAGGGGCGCAAGCTGACCGAGGCCAAGGTCGACGAGGTCGGCCGCGGACACGTGTGGAGCGGCGCGATGGCCAAGGGCGTGGGGCTGGTCGATCAGCTGGGCGGCATCGGCGACGCGATCGATCTGGCCAAGCAGAAGGCCGGCTACGGGCCCGACGATCACCTCGCGCTGGTCGAGTTGCCGAAGCAGTCGAGCGGGCTGCTCGGCCAGCTGCTCGGGCCGCTGGGTCGCGAGCGCGCCGGACTCCCCGCGACGCTGGGCACGGTCGGGATCAGCCCGCTGCTCGACGCGGTGCTCGCGGCGCTGCCGCTGTCGGTGCTCGCCGAGCCCGCCGTGCCGCAGGCGCGCCTCGAGTGGAACGTGCGCTGGGAGTAGCGCGGCGGCCGGAGTCGCTACGGCGCGAGCGGCGCGGCGTCGACCGGTGGCGCGCCGGCGTCGCGGTAGGTCGCGAGCGTGCCGGTGACCTGCGGGACGTCGAACAGGATCGCCTTCGGCGGCAGGTTCTCCTCGGCGGAGTGCGGCCACAAGAGGACGCCGAGCGCGAGGTTGATCGCGCCGATCACGATCATGCCGCCGGTGATCGTCAGCCAGTAGCGACGATGCTTGCGCGAGAACGGCCGGGCGCGGTCCTTGACCACGGGTGTCCTTACCACGCGCCGGCCGGCGTGCATGGGATCCGTGGCCGGCGTTTGGCGCGCGGCCGTGCGACCGAACGCCGCGCTACGCCGTCGCTTCGCGTCGCCAGCGGCGCGCTACGCGTCGCCAGCGGCGGCGAGGTAGTCGGCGAGATCGCGCGGCAGCGGGCTCGCGACCGTCAGCGGCTCGGACCTCGCCGGGTGCGGGAACGTCACGGTGGCGGCGTGGAGCGCGTGGCGCGGCAGCTCGAACTGCGCGTAGAGCTCGGCGGTCATGCCGCGATCGCAGAACGCCATGAACGCGACGTCGCCGTGGGCGTACAGCTTGTCGCCGACGATCGGATAGCCGGCCCACGCGAGGTGGGCGCGGATCTGGTGCTGGCGGCCGGTGATCGGCGTGCAGCGGACCAGCGCGACCCGCCCGGCGCGCGCCAGCACGCGGACCCGGGTGACCGAGGGCAGGCCGTCGGCGCGGATGAGCATGCGCACGTGGGGCAGGAGCGTGGGATCGCCGGGCTGCGCGAGCGCGAGCGGCGCGTCGAGCACGTGGTCGGGCGCGGGATCGTCGCCGGTCGGCCACGGCGGCTGGCCGTGCACGATCGCCAGGTAGGTCTTGGCGACCCGCTTCTTCTCGAACGCGGTCTTGATCAGCGACGCGGTCGGCGCGTCGCGCGCGACCACCAGCGCGCCCGAGGTCTCGCGATCGAGGCGGTGGCAGATCTGCAGCGGCTCGTCGGGGAACCGCTCCGACAGCACGCGGGTGAGCGTGTTGAAGTAGAACTTGGCCGACGCGTGCACGGGCAGGCCCGGCGGCTTGTCGACGACGAGCACCTGCGGATCGGCGTGCAGGATCTCGATGTGGCGCGGGCACGGCGGCTCGGCGCGCGCGACCCGGCGCAGCACGAACTCGTCACCGCCGGCGACGGTGGTGCTGGGCTTGAGGCGCGCGGTGGGATCGCCGACCCGCACCAGCTGGTGGCGGATCACGTCCTGGATGCGGGTCCGCGATAGCCGCGGGATCATGCGCTTGAGGTAGTGATCGAGCCGACCGCCGGCGTGATCGAGCGCGACCAGGAAGCGCCGCTCGACGATCCGTGGCGTGCCGTCGGCCTCGAGGTGCGAGCGCTCGCCCATGTCGACCGGGTTGCCGTCGCGGTCGCGCCACGGCGGCAGCGCGATCGCCCCGGTCGGCGGCGCCGGCGCGCGCGGATCGCCATCGAGGTCGTCGAGCTCGTCGGCCGACGCGCCGACCACGGCGTCGAGCTCGTCGATGTCGGGATCGGCGAGCGCAGCGGCATCGAGATCGCGGGGCGCGGACATGAGCGAGCGCGGAGTCTAGACCCAGCGTGGCGCCGATGCGCGAGTGTCGGTCGATGTCTCAGGGCCGCATGCCGATGTAGCGCCGGTACGGCGAGCCGGTCTTCCAGGTGAACGCCTCGGTGTAGTAGTGCAGCATCGCCAGGTAGCCGAGCACGCCCAGGCTGATGATCTCGGGATAGCTGGCGGTGAGCACGCCGCCGGTGGCCAGGTGGAAGACGCGGTCGCCGTGGCGCTCGAGCAGGTAGGCGATCGTCACCGCGAGCAGCGGCGCGAGCCAGTAGACGCCGCCGGGGATCCGCGCGGCGACGCGGTAGAGCGGGTTGCCGGGCGCGGCGCCGTGGCGGTTGCGATCGTGCGCGACGTAGAACGCGAACGCGGTGGTGTCGTGGATGATGCGCGGGATCGCCAGCGCGAAGATGTCGTAGCCGGTGGCGTGCATGCCCACGGGCACGAGGATCATCGCCGTGTTGCCCCACAGGAACGCGCGGCCGAGCGCGGTGGTGATGCGGCGGTCGCAGGCGATCGCCAGGAGCAGCACCAGTGCCGCGAGGGCGTAGGCGGTCGCGTCGAGGGTGCCGGCGTAGCGCGCCAGGTCGCCGTCGAGGTAGAGCGCGTTGTAGAGCACGACCCCGGTCGCGATGCCGGTCCAGCCCCAGATCGGATACAGCCGGCCCGACAGCCGGGCCGCGCCGGCGCCGATGCCGATCTGCTGCTTGAGGACGTGGATGATCGTGATCGTCGCCGCGACCACCGCCAGGACCTCGTAGGGCAGGAACACCGTGCCCGCGCCGAAGAACGCGACGATGATCGCCGAGGCCACCAGCACCCGCGCGCGATACGCGCGGCGATACTCGGCGTTGCCGAACAGGATCACGTTGGAGGCGACGATGTGCGGCCAGCCGAACAAGAGCCCGTAGACGAACAGGTGATCGGGGTTGCGGGGCAAGGCGTCGCGGATCGCGCTGCCGAGCGCGAGGCGATCGATCGCGTAGACCAGCGCGCAGACCGGGATGATCGCGTAGATCGCCAGGAGGCCGCGCAACGACAGCGTCACGCGCGCCGGCGGGGCGATGGCGCGCACGAGCCCGGGGGGGTGGGGCAAGGTCGGGGACTGCATCGCCAGCGTCCGGACTATATCCACCGAAAGCCGCGGTACGGGGTGGGGTCGGTCGACCCGAGGTCCTGCTACGATGGGGACGGGAGGCCCATGAAGAAGTTCCCCGACTTCGTACCGCCGACCAAGGTCGCATACCTCGACCGTGGGCCGACCCTGCACGTCCGGCGCTGCACGCTGGCCGCGGTCGATCGCCCGGACACGACCTGGACCTTCGACAAGGACGAGGTCCGCATCGGCTCGATGGACGACAACGACATCGTCCTGCGCGACGACACGGTGTCGCGCTACCACTGCCGCATCGTCCAGGAGGACACCGGCTACGTGCTGGTCGACCTGCACTCGACCAACGGCACGTTCATCAACAAGGTCCGGGTCCGCGAGGCGTTCCTCAAGCCCGGCTGCACGATCGCCGTCGGCCAGAGCCTGCTCAAGTTCGGCGCCCACGAGGAGGAGGTCACGATCGTGCCGTCGCGCGCCGATCGCCTCGGCGGCCTCATCGGCGGCAACGCGCAGATGCGCCAGATCTACTCGATCCTCGAGAAGATCGCGCCGACCGCGACCACCGTGGTCATCGAGGGCGAGACCGGCACCGGCAAGGAGGTCGTCGCGCAGACGATCCACAACCTGTCGCCGCGCGCGAAGGGCGAGCTGGTGGTGTTCGACTGCGGCGCGGTGCCGCCCAACCTGATCGAGAGCGAGCTGTTCGGCCACGAGAAGGGCTCGTTCACCGGCGCGGTGATGACCCGCCAGGGCCTGTTCGAGCTGGCCGACGGCGGCACGCTGTTCCTCGACGAGCTCGGCGAGCTGCCGCTCGATCTGCAGCCCAAGCTCTTGCGCGCGCTCGAGCAGCGCGAGGTCCGCCGGGTCGGCTCGTCGAAGCCGGTCAAGGTCGACGTCCGCATCATCGCCGCGACCAACCGCACGCTCGAGGACGAGGTCCGCGCCGGGCGGTTCCGCCAGGATCTGTTCTACCGGCTGAGCGTGGTGCGGCTGCACCTGCCGGCCCTGCGCGAGCGCGCCGACGACATCCCCGCGCTGGTGAACCACTTCCTCAAGCACCAGGCCTACAACCGCGGCGCCGATGGCACCCAGCGGGTCGTGCGCGTCGCGAAGGACGCGATGACCGCGCTGGCCGCGTATCCGTGGCCCGGCAACGTGCGCGAGCTGGTCAACGTCGTCGAGCGCGCGGTGTCGTTCTGCGACGGCGAGCTGATCGCGCTCGCCGATCTGCCCGAGCCGATCCGCGAGGCGCGGGTGGCGCCGGCGCCGGTCGCGGCTCCGGCGCGCGCGTCGACTGGGACGACGCCGCGGCCCGCCACCGTGCAGCCGCGCCCGACCGACGGGATGATCGACGGCGCGACGTTCAAGGACGCGAAGGAGAAGTGGGTGTCGTCGTTCGAGCGCGACTACATCCTCAGCCTCTTGCGCAAGAACAACGGCAACATCTCGCACGCCGCGCGCGAGGCCGACATCGACCGGAAGTACTTCCGCAAGCTGATGAAGAAGTACGAGATCGAGGCCGGCGACACCGACGAGGACGAGTAGTCAGGCGCGCGCGTCAGGGGGCCAGGCCGATGAGCAGCGGCCGGTCCGGGCGCGCGGTGAGCCGCCAGCGGATCGGCGTCTCGCGATAGCCCGCCGCGGCGGCGGCCTCGGGCCGCGTGTCGACGTCGCGGGTCAGCGTGCCGACCACGCGCACGCGCGCGTCCGGCGGCAGCGCGCGGACGGTGGAGACGATCGTCGCCGCGTACTGCCCGGGGACCCGCGGATCGCCGCGGTGATCGGTGGTCACGCCCGCGACCAGCACGGCCTCCGGGAGATCGATCGCGACCTCGACGCCATCGACCTGCACGACGACGTCGACGCCGCCGACAAAGCGCTCGTGATCGACCCACGCGGGCATCTCGCGGCGACGGCGCAGGCGATCCCGCGGGACGCCGTCGTGGCGCACGATCAGCTCGTAGTAGACGCACGGCGCCTCGGACCCGGGCGCGAGGATCGGCGGCTCGGTCGCGTGCAGCACGCCCTCGACGCGCCCGTAGACCTCCTCGGCGAAGGTCGCGGCCCGCAGCGGCGGCGCCGCGCGGAAGCGCCGCTCGAGGTCGGCGCCGAGCCGCGCGAGCGCCTGCTGGATCGCGACGCCACCCACCGCGACGCCGGCGATCACCGCGAGCAACAACATGGGCGCACGCTAGCAGGCGGCCCGCGGACGGACGACCGCGCGGCGCGCGCGTGATCCGATCGCGCCGGCTGGGGCGATCTGGCCCGCGCCAGAGCGGCGCGGCTGGGGAGCGGGCCCCCAGGTCATCGGTCCGACCTGCCGGAATCGTTGACGACCGGAGCCCCCGAGGCTCGGCACGGCGCGTGCTGTAGTGGAGCGCATGCTCCGTCCCCTCGTCGCCGCCGCCGTGCTCGCCTGGGCCGTGCCGGCCGCCGCGCACATCGCGCTCACCTCACCGCCGCCGCGCACCACCGAGCTCAAGAGTGGGCCGTGCGGTGCGCTCAACTCGGTCCGCGGAACCAACGTCACCGTGCTCGCGCCCGGCGCGACCATCGACGTCACCTGGAAGGAGACGATCAACCATCCGGGCCACTACCGGATCAGCTTCGATCCGACCGGGCAGAACTTCACCGTGCCGCTCGCCTTCGACGACACGTCGCAGACGATGAACGTGCTCGTCGACAACATCCCCGACTCGCCGACCGCGAACGACACGTACACGAAATCGATCACGCTGCCGAACATCGAGTGCGAGACCTGCACGCTGCAGGTCATCCAGATGATGACGGACAAGCCGCCGTACGGCGACGGCAACGATATCTACTACCAGTGCGCCGACATCGCGCTGCGCACCGGCACGCCGCCGCCGCCCGACGCGGGCGTGCCGGTGAACCCGGGCTCGCCCGACGCTGGCACCACGCCGACGCCGGAGGATCCCGGCACCGTGAGCGGCGGCTGCCACGCCGCGGGCGGCGGGTCGGCGCTGCTTGGCCTCGCGCTGGTGCCGCTGTGGCGGCGGCGGCGCGCGCGATCCTGAGGGCACGTCGTCGCCTCGGGTGATCGGATCGCCGCGGCGGATCGCCGCTTCCCGGCGGGCTCGCGGCGCGGCGTCGACGGTGTAGGCTTCCGAGGTGACTCAAGCGCCACCAGGCTCGATCGGGCGCGGCGTCGGGCTCGCCCTGGCGAGCGCGGTCGCGTTCGGCGTGACCGCGCCGATCGTGGCGTGGGCCGGCGCGGCGCCGCTGACCGCGGCCGCGCTGCTGTACGCCGGCGCGGCGCTGGCGGCGTTCGCGATGCGGCCGTTCGCGGCGCGCGCCGGCGCGCGGCTCGGGCGCGCCGAGGCCCTCACGGTGGTCGCGATCGCGGTGATCGGCGCGGCGATCGCCCCGGCGCTCCTGGCCTTCGGCCTCGGCCGCGCGGGCGCCACCGCGGGCTCGCTCGCGCTCAACCTGGAGGCGCCCCTGACGGTCGGGCTGGCGTGGCTGGTGTGGCGCGAGCCGATCGGCCGGCGTGTGCTGCTCGCGGGCGCCGCGATGGTCACGGGCGGCGCGCTGGTCGCGTTCGATGCCGGGCGCTCGTCGGTGGGGCTGATCGGCGTGATCGCGGTCGGCGGCGCGACCCTGGCGTGGGCGCTCGACAACACGCTGTCGCGGCGGCTCGCGGAGTGCGATCCGCTGGATGTCGTCGGCGCGAAGGCGACGCTCGGCGCGACCCTCGCGATGATCGTCGGGCGCGCGCTGGGCGAGCCGCTGCCGGAGCTCGGGCGGATCGCGGCGCTCATGGCGTGCGGCGCGACCGGCTATGGCGTGAGCCTGCGGCTGTACCTGCTGGCGCAGCGGCGCATCGGCGCGGCGCGGACCGCGTCGGTGTTCGCGGTCGCGCCATTCCTGGGCGCGGCGATCGGCTGGGCGGCGGGCAGCGGCGATCCAGGCATGCTGACGGCGATCGGCGCCGCCGGGTTCGCGCTCGGAGTGTGGCTGCACGTCACCGAGCATCACGAGCACGATCACGTTCACGAGGCGGTCGCGCACGAGCACGCGCACCGGCACGATGACGGTCACCACGACCACACGCATGAGCCGCCGGTCAGAGGCGAGCACAGCCATGCGCACCAGCACGCGCGCGTGGTCCACGCGCACGCGCATGCCCCGGATGTCCATCATGGCCACGCGCACTGAGGGAGGCGAGCACGCGGATCATGAGGGGCATGATCACGAGGATCATGAGGGGCATGATCATGACGATGATCACGACGACCACGCGGCTGGGTCGTCGGAGATCGGGCACGGGCACGGGCACGGGCACGGGCACGGGCACGGGCACGGGCACGGGGAAGACGGGCACAAGGCAGCGGCCGACCGGCACCACGATCACGACCATCACGGGCACGCGCACGATCACCATCACACGGTGCCGGCGCGGGTCGGGCGGGCGTTCGCGATCGGCCTCCTCCTCAACCTCGCGTTCGTCGTGCTCGGCGTGGTCGCGGGCATCGCGGCCAACTCGACCGCGCTTCTGGCCGACGCCGCCCACAACCTCGGCGACGCGCTCGGCCTGGCGATGGCGTGGGGCGCGATGCGGCTGGCGAAGCGCGCGCGCTCGGCGCGCCGCACCTACGGCTTCCGGCGCACGACGATCATCGCCGCGCTGACCAACGCGATGCTCATCCTGGTCGCGATCGGCGGCGTCGCGTGGGAGGCGGTGTCGCGGCTGCGCGAGACCCATCCGGTCGAGGGCGGGATCGTCGCCGCGGTCGCCGCCGTCGGCGTGGCGATCAACGCCGCCGCCGCCGCGCTGTTCGCCGCCGATCGCCACGGCGACGTGAACCTGCGCGGCGCGTTCCTGCACCTGCTCGCCGACGCCGCGGTCTCCGCCGGCGTCGTGATCGCCGGCCTCGTCGTCTGGCAGACCGGCTGGTCGTGGGTCGATCCCGCGACCAGCCTCGCGGTCTCGGCGGTGATCCTGGTGGGCACGCTGCGGCTGTTCCGCGAGGCGATGGACCTCTTGCTCGACGCCGTGCCGGCGCACATCGATCCCGGCGCGGTCGACGCCTACCTGCGCAGCCTGCCCGGGGTCTGCGACGTCCACGACCTCCACATCTGGCCGATGAGCACGACCGAGGTCGCGCTGACCGCGCACGTCGTCGTCGGGTGGACCGCCGAGCCGCCGGCGTTCCTCGGCGAGCTCGATGACCAGCTGGTCGCCCGGTTCAAGATCTCTCACGCTACCGTGCAGCTCGAGCCGGCCGATCCGCGGTCGCCGTGCGCGCGCGCCGCCGGCGATCTCCTGTAGCCGCGGTCGGGTGATGTCGGAGCGTCGGCGCGATCGCCGACCTCACCGATCGGTCGATTCACGATCAAACCCGCGCGCGAGCCAGCCACCGGTTTGACCCTCGCGCGCGGACCACGTTACGCTGTCGTTCGATGGCGCCCCATGTCCTGGTGGCCGACGACGATGCGTGGATCCTGCGGATGGTCGCGACCGTCCTGGAGAAGCGCGGCTACTCGGTGGAGACCGCCAACGACGGCGAGGACGCGCTCGCGCGCGCGCTGGTCCGCGCGCCCGACCTGCTGATCACCGACGTCATGATGCCGCGCATGGACGGCTGGGTGCTGGTCAAGGCGCTGCGCGCGCGGCCCGAGTTCGCCGGGCTGCCGGTGATCTTCCTGACCGCGCTCTCGTCCGACGACGATCGCATCCGCGGCTTTCGCCTCGGCGCCGACGACTACGTGCCCAAGCCGTTCCGGTTCGAGGAGCTCGATCTGCGCGTGGCCAAGACCCTGCGCCGCACCCAGACGATCATCCAGGACGCGCGCGAGCAGCTGAGCGCCGCCGGCCTGCGCGGTGACCTCGGGCAGATCGGCCTGTCGGCGCTGCTCGTGCTCGTCGAGCTCGAGCGCAAGTCCGGCCTGCTCACGCTGCGCGCGCCCGATGGCCGCAGCGCGCAGGTGCTGCTGCGCGATGGCCGCGTGGTCCACGCCCGCCTCGATCAGGCGGCCGAGCCGGTCGACGCGCAGTGCGTCTATCACCTGCTGGGCTGGTCGGCGGGCGAGTTCGAGCTGGTCGCGTGCGTGGTCGAGGGCCCCGATCGGGTCGGCGCGTCGACGACGCACCTCCTGATGGAGGGCGCCCGCCTGCTCGACGAAGCTCGCAACGTCGGCTGATCCAGCGCGCGCTCGCGCGGGTGCGGCAGACTTCGATCGCCCCGCGCCGCGGGCGGGTTCGAATAGACGACGCCGGCCGCGCGCTCTACCGTCGCGATGATGCTGAAGCTCGGGAGTCTGGGTCTCGCCTGCGCGATCGTCGCGGGCGGCGGGTGCGGCGCGACACACGAGGCGGCGCGGGGCGGCGCGGCCAGCCCGGGGAGCGCGGCCGCCGGCGCGCTGGCGCCGACCGGGGGCGACGCGCCGCTGACCGATGCCGCCGCGATGCCGGCCGGCACCGCCGCGGCGCCGCTGACGTTCGCCACCGTGCCCGACTTCGGGTGCTTCGCGCGATCGACGGACGGTCGCGTGATCGCGTGCGTCGTCGGCCAGCGCGGGTTCAACATCGGTCCGAGCCGGGTCGAGCTGGTCTTCGTCGCCAGCGATGACCGGCCCATTCCGAGCTCGATCGTGCTGCTCGAGAACGAGGGCGAGACCCGCGGCGACGATGCGCTGCCGCCCGCGGTGATCGCGCAGGTCACGGCGGCGCTGCGCGGGATGGTCGGGCTCGAGCGCGGCGGGCCGCACGTCGTCGCGACCCGCGGCGACGCCCGCGCGTCCACGACCCCCGCGATCACCGTCGGCGGCCTCACGATCGGATACGCGACCCGCGCCGCCGCGCCGACCGGTCAGGCGCCGGCGTTTCACACGACCCTGTCGGTGCGCCGCGGCCAGGCCGCCGAGGTGCTCGACGACGGCGACAAGATCACCCCGACCGTCGAGGCGCGCGCGTTCGCGGTCGGCGACACGGTCGTCGTCGAGCAGCTCCACGGGATCGGCGACGAGGGCACCTTCGGCGACTACGGCGCGGCGTGGCGGTGCGGCAAGGACGCCTGCGCGCCGATCAGCGGCGAGTGAGCCCGCCGGGCGGGCGCCGCGGATTGCCAGCGTTGTTCGTCCGCAGCCGCGCGGAACAGCGCCGTCGTACGCGACGTTCACTCGCCATGCGCGTTCTCGCAGCGATCGCTCCGCTCCTCCTGGTCCACGCCGCCCACGCCGACACCCCGTCGCCGCTACCCGCATGCCCGAAGCCGGCGGCGGTGAAGGGCCTGCTCGGCCTCGGGCCCGACGACGTCATCGCGTCCTACGTATGCGTCCCCGGCACCATCGGGCGCGCCGCGTGGGCCGTCGAGGTCTACGTCACGCATCCGCGGACCAGCGAGATCGAGCGCATCACCCGCGTGCTCGACGCGTCCACCGGGGCGACCATCGCCACCGAGACGGTCGGAGACATCGCCGACCACGAGGTCGAGCTGGCGCCGGGCGTGGCGCTGTTCGCCGCCGATCTCGACGCTGACGGCCGCGACGAGCTGCTGCGCGAGACGCCGGCGGATGGCGCGGGCGGCGTCGTGAGCCGCGACCTCCTGGTCTTCGCGGTGGACGGCGACGCGCTGGTGTCGCGCGGCCGCCTGGCGCTGGCCTACGACAACCGGGTGGCCGCGAGCGACCCCGGCGCGCAGGTGGTCTGCAGCTCGTCCTGGTCGCTCCGCCGCCGCGGCAAGGGCAAGGAGATCGCCGTGCGCGGCACCGTCACCCGCCAGCCTCGCGGCCAGCGAGACACCTGCCCGGTCGCGGGCAAGCACGCCTACGTCGTCCGCGCCGGCGCGCTGGTGCGCGTCCGGTAGCGCGCGACGGACCCGCGCGCACGCTCAGGGCCCCGCAGCGGCACCCTCGGCGACGGCCGTCACCGCGCGCACCCCGCCGACGACGATCGCGGCGCGCAGCTGGTCGGCCAGCGCGAGGTCGCTGCCGGATCCGCCGCGCAACAGCCCGGCGGCTTCGACCAGGATCGCGGTGAGCTCGGGGCGCGGCCCCGCGATCACCGGATGGCCGCTCGTGCGCGGGACGACGCGCAGATCACCGGCCGCGATCGCGGCGATCGCGCCTGCCTCGCCGTCGTCGTCCGGCGCGAGCAGCGCGATCACGAGGGGCCGGAGCAATGCGCGCGCCCGATCGGGATCCTCGTCGAGGGCGCGGGCGATCACGGGCCAGCGCGCGAGGAGCCGGTGCGCGTCCCACCACCAGGCGATCGAGGTCTGGCCATCGGGCGAGGGCCCGAGCCGATCGATCGCCGCGTCGCGCGCGGCCTCGGCGCGCCCGGTCGCCGCGAGCTCGCCGACCAGCTGCGCCGCGCGCGCGGCGTACGGGCTGTCGTCGTGGGCGGGCCCGGCGATCAGGTGATCGGTCGCGGGATCGAGCCGCCAGCGCACGACGGTGCGGGTGTCGCCGTAGCGCGCGTTGCACACCGCGGTCTCGATGCCGCCGGCGATCGCGCGCACGCGATCGCACATCGTCGGGCCCGGTGGACCGAGCGCGGTGCGGACGACCGCGCCGTCGCGCGCCACGACCGCGGTGAGCGCGACGTAGCGGTACCCCGACGAGTACGGCATCGCCCGGCGCCGCACCGTCAGCGTCGCCGTCCCGATCCGCGTGACCAGGACCGTCGTGGTGTGGTCGTCGACCCAGGCCTCGTCGGCCCGCGCCGATGCGCCGGCGACGGCGACGATCACGAACCCGGCGAGTGCGCGCTTCATCGCTGCGCCAACGCGCGATCGCGCCGCGCTATTCGCGGCGATGCGCACGCGCGCCGGGGCTACGGTGCGGAGTGCGCCGCGCCCGGACCGGGTCGCGGCGCGGGCAGCGCCGGATCGATCGCGAGCGCCTGCCACGCGCCATCGACGAGCACCGCGACCTCGCCGGTCGGCGCGGCGATCGCGACCCGGCCGCGGCGATCGGTCCACAGGAACTGCCAGCCGCCGGCGGGCGGCGCGAAGGTCTCGTCCTTGGCGCCGTGCTTCTCGACGACCGCGCCGTGGGCGCCCTTGACCAGCAGCCACACCGCGTCGGGGCCGTGGGCCGCCGCGAGCACCGCGCCGCC